>NZ_JAEUMO010000183.1 GCF_016793285.1 Phenylobacterium sp. | reverse complement strand
GGCGTGTCGTTGTCGACCAGCCAGTCCTGCCACTCGCTCTCGCCGTCCGAACGCAGGGGGGCGTTCAGGCTGGCGTCCCCGCCGCTCAGGCGACGGTTCATCGACACGACCTCCTCGTCCAGCACGCCCAGCTTGGTGGCGATCTGGCTGACCTGGTCGGGGCGCAGGTCGCCCTCCTGCAGGGCGGCGATCTCGGACTTGGCCTTGCGCAGGTTGAAGAACAGCTTCTTCTGCGCGGCGGTGGTGCCCATCTTCACGAGCGACCAGCTCCGCAGGATGTATTCTTGGATCGACGCGCGGATCCACCACATGGCGTAGGTCGCCAGGCGGAAGCCCTTGTCCGGGTCGAACTTCTTCACCGCCTGCATCAGGCCGACGTTGCCCTCGGAGATCACCTCCCCGATCGGCAGGCCGTAGCCGCGGTAGCCCATGGCGATCTTCGCCACGAGGCGCAGGTGGCTGGTGACCATCTGGTGGGCGGCTTCGGTGTCGCCGTGCTCCTGCCAGCTCTTGGCCAGCATGAACTCCTGGTCCTTGGCCAGCATCGGGAACTTGCGGATTTCAGACAGATACCGGCTGAGGCCGCCTTCCGGCGACATCACGGCAAGCGCATTCGCGGCCATGTTCGATCCCCTTACTCGCGAGCTTTTCTAAGGCTCTCTCCGGGACGTTCGGGTCGCGCGCGCGTCTTTCGCGCTTCGACGTCCGCCCCCTCTACCAACTCAGATAGGTATCGGTTCCCGGGAGCGGTAGGGGTCGCTGGGAGGCGAGACCCTGAAAATCCCACTGCTATGGTCAACATTTTTACAGTGCTCAGATGGCAGGAACAAGGCGCCGTTTCTCATCCGTGCGACAGGGAAACTGCACGCGCCGGGAGCACATTCGGATGGCCGCGCGGCGGACGTGTCGGAACCGGCGCGCGCGGTTCGTCCTTGGGACATGCACAGCGACAAGGAGCCCCACATGCAGCCGTTCGTCACCTGCCTCTGGTTCGACGCCGAGGCCGAGGAAGCCGCGAGGTTCTACACGCAGCTCTTTCCCGGCTCGAAGCTGGGCGCCGTCACGCCCTACGCGGCGGACTCGCCCGGCGGCAAGAAGGCCGGCGACGTCATGACCGTCGAGTTCGAGATCAACGGCCAGAAGTTCCTCGGCCTGAACGGCGGCCCCATGTTCAGGTTCACCGAGGCGATCTCGGTCCAGGTGGTCTGCAAGGACCAGGCCGAGATCGACCGCTACTGGGACGCCATCGTCGGCAACGGCGGCGAGGAAGGCCCGTGCGGCTGGTGCAAGGACCGATGGGGCCTCTCGTGGCAGATCACGCCCGAGCAGCTTCCGAAGCTGCTGCGCCCCGACAACCCGGCCCGCGCCAGGGCCGCCACCGACGCCTTCATGGGCATGAAGAAGCTCGACATCGCCGCGATCGAGGCGGCGGCCCAGGCAGCCGCCTAGGACCCCTGCGCGAGCGCCGCGCTACGGCGTGCGGTGCTCGCGCCTGTTCGTCTCGGCCAGCAGCAGGATCGAGACGAACGAGACGGTGCAGAGCGCCGCCATGTAGGCCGCGATCACCGCCGAGGTCTTGTATTCGGCCAGCAGCGCGGTGGCGATGATCGGGGCGAAGCCGCCGCCGACGATGGCGCCGAGCTGATAGCCCAGCGAGGCGCCCGAGTAGCGGATCTCGGCCGAGAACAGCTCGCTGAACAGCGCCGACTGCGGGCCGTACATGAAGTTCAGGAACACCTGCGCCAGCGCGATGCCCAGCACCATGCCCCAGAAGCCCTGGGCGTCGACCAGCGGCCAGAGCGCGAACGCCCACACCCCGCCCAGCACCGCGCCCACCATGTAGACCCCGCGCCGACCGTAGCGGTCGGACAGCCATCCCGAGATCGGTAGGCTGGGCGACGACAGCAGCGTGCCCACGAGCAGCGCCCAGAGCACCTTCGGCCGGTCCATGCCGAGCGTGGTCACGCAGTACGACACCAGGAAGGTGATCACGAGGTAGAAGCAGCCGTTCGACGCCACGAACGAGCCGGCCGCCAGCAGGATCTCCTTCGGATGCCTGCGGATGGCCTGCAGGATCGGGCTCTGCTGCGCGCCCCTGGCCTGGGTCTCCTTCGCCGCCTCCAGCGCCTTGAACTCCGGCGTGTCCTCCAGCCTGAGCTGCACGTAGAGCCCCAGGCCGACCAGCAGCACCGACAGCAGGAAGGGCACCCGCCAGCCCCAGGCGGCGAAGGTCTCGGGCGCGAAGTTGGCGGTCATGATCAGGAAGATCAGGTTGGCCAGCACCACGCCCGCCGGCACGCCGAGCTGCGGGAAGCTGCCGTAGAAGCCCTTCTTCCCCGGCGGCGCGCTCTCGGTGGCGAGGAGCGCCGCGCCGCCCCACTGGCCGCCGACCGCCAGGCCCTGGGCGAAGCGCAGCAGGATCAGCAGCAGCGGCGCCGCCACGCCGACGGTGGCGTAGGACGGCAGGCAGCCGATCAGCGTGGTCGCCGACCCCATCAGCAGCAGCGCCACCACCAGCGCCTTCTTGCGCCCGACGATGTCGCCGAAGTGGCCGAAGATCATCCCGCCGATGGGCCGCGCGATGAAGCCCACGGCAAACGTGGAGAAGGCGGCGATCTGCGCCACGGCGGGCGGCATGTCGGCCGGGAAGAACAGCTTCGGGAACACCAGCGCCGCGGCGGTGCCGTAGATGAAGAAGTCATACCACTCGATGGAAGAGGCGGCGACCGAGGTGCCGACAATCCTGGCGAGCTTGTTGTCGCGCGCGGGCGCGGCGGCGGCGGTCATAGGCTTTCCCCCAGCAGGCCGAGTGCTCCGGCCTTTCCGGCACTATGGCACGGTCTCGGGCGGCCGTGTGTGACCGCGCGGAAATCAGCGTCCGTCCTCGCGGCCGAGCCGCGAGAGCTCGGCCTCGAGGGCGGCCATGTCGGCGGGGAGCGGGCTCTCGCAACGGATCGTCTCGCCGGTGATCGGGTGGACGAAGCCCAGCACCGCGGCGTGCAGGGCCTGCCGCGAAAGCCGTGCAGCCGCGATGGCCTCCTTGACCGGGTTCGACGGTCCTCCGGAACCGTAGACGGGGTCGCCCAGGCAGGGCGAGCCGCGGCTGGCCAGGTGGACGCGGATCTGGTGCGTGCGCCCGGTCTCCAGCCGGCAGGCCACCCGCGCCGCCAGCGGCTTCTCCGCCGGCCCGTAGAGCCTCTCGACCGCGTAGTGGGTCACCGCGTGGCGGCCGCCGGTCCTGGCGATCGCCATCTTCTTGCGGTCGCTGGTCGAACGCGCGATGGGCGCCTCGATCGTCCCGCGCGGCGGCAGGAGCGAGCCGCGCACCAGCGCCACGTAGACCCGCTCGATGTCGTGCGCGGCGAACAGCGCCGACAGCCCCTGGTGCGCCGCGTCGGTCTTGGCCACGACCACGACGCCCGAGGTGTCCTTGTCGATCCGATGCACGATCCCCGGACGCGCCACGCCGCCGATGCCCGACAGCGTGTCGCCGCAGTGGTGCAGCAGGGCGTTGACCAGCGTCCCGCTCTCGCTGCCCGGCGCGGGGTGCATGGCGATGCCGGCCGGCTTGTCGATGACGATCAGGTGCGCGTCCTCGTACAGCACCATGATCGGGATCGCCTCGGCCTGCGGCTCGGCGGCGACCGGGGGCGGGATCTCGATGCGGTAGTCGCCCGCCGTCGCCTTGGCGGAGCCGTCGGTCACCGGTGCGCCCGCGCGGCTCACACGGCCCTCGGCGATCAGCGCCTGCAGCCGCGCCCGCGAGAACTCGGGCAGCAGCGCCGCCAGCGTCTTGTCCAGCCGCGCGCCCGCCGCGTCCGGCCCCACGGCGACGACCCGCAGGCCGTAGACCTCGCCCTCTCCGTCGTCGGCTTCGGGGCCGCCGCTTTCGGGGTCGTCGCTTTCGGGCTCGCCTTCAGGGGCCATCGGCCGTCATGCTCCTGTGATACGCTGACGCCTAATACAGAGCGGCAGGCAGGGGGAGACTTCCGATGCGGATCGATCGGCGCAAGGCGCTCACGCTCCTGGGGCTCGGCGCGGCCACGCCGGCGACGGCGCAGACGGCCAAGCCGCTCGGCGTGACCTTCCAGCACGGCGTGGCCTCTGGCGACCCGACGCAGGATCGCGTGGTGCTCTGGACGCGGATCACGCCCGAGAGCCCGCACAGGGACATCGCCTACGCGTGGTCGCTGAACCCGGTCGACCGCCGCGCCGGAGGCGCCCGGAAGGGCTCGGGCGTCACCGGTCCCGACCGCGACTTCACGGTGAAGGTCGACGTGGGCGGCCTCGACGCCGGCCGGGCCTACACCTTCGCCTTCACGGCCGAGGGCGTGACCTCGCCCACGGGCCGCACCCGCACCCTGCCCGACGGCCCGACCCGGGATGCGGTGATCGCCACCACCTCCTGCGCGCTCTACCCGAACGGCTACTTCAACGCCTACCAGGCGATCGCCGACCTGCCGCGGGTCGATGTCGTCCTGGCGCTCGGCGACTACATCTACGAGTACGGGGGCGCGGGGACCTACGGCATGGACAGCCCGGTCGCCGGCGAGCGGCCGCACGACCCGCCGCACGAGATCGTGACGCTGGCCGACTACCGCCGCCGGCACGCGCAGTACAAGTCCGACCCCGCCCTGCAGGCCGCCCACGCCAAGGCGCCTTGGATCGTCGCCTGGGACGACCATGAGACCTGCAACAACAGCTTTTCCACCGGCGGCCAGAACCACCAGCCCGACACCGAGGGCGACTGGACCGCGCGCAAGGCCACGGCGCTCAAGGCCTATTACGAATGGATGCCGATCCGCGAGCCTGCCGCCGGCCAGAGCCTGGCCGAGGCGTCCGCACGCAGCTTCCGCATCGGCGACCTGGCCCAGGTGATCATGCTGGAGACGCGGCTCACCGCCCGCGACAGCCAGCTCAGCTACGACACCGACCTGCCGGTCGTGGACGGCCGGCCCGACATCGACGCGTTCCGCCGGAAGCTCGCCGACCCGTCCCGCCGCATCATGAGCGCCGGGCAGGAAGCGTGGCTGGGCGAGCACCTGGCCCGTTCCGCCGCCGCGGGCCACGCCTGGCAGGTGATCGGGTCGGGCGTGGTCATGGGCCGCCTCATCCTGCCCGACCCGGACACGGACTTCCCGCCCGGCGCGCTCGACAATCTCGACGAGGGCGGCAAGCGGCGCGTCCGCCGCTGGGGTCCGCTGGCCAGGGCCGGCATGCCCTACGGCCTCGACATGTGGGACGGCTATCCCGTCGACCGCGAGCGCGTCTACGAGATCGCCACCAGGGCCGGCGCGCGGCCGGTCGTGGTCAGCGGCGACAGCCACGCCTTCTGGGCCAACGAGCTTTCCGACGCGTCGGGCAAGCGTGTGGCGGTCGAGTTCGGCACGACGGGCGTGACCAGCCCCGGAGGCGGCGACGCCCTGAAGTTCGACATCGGCGGCGCCTTCGCCAAGGTGAGCCCCGAGGTGGTCTTCTGCGATCAGGCGGCGAAGGGCTTCGTCCTGCTGACCCTGAGCCACGACAGGCTGAAGGCGGAACTGATGGCGGTCTCGACCATCCACGCGAAGGCCTTCACCACGCGCGCCGTCAAGACCTTCGAGGCCCGTCCCGACGGCAAGGGCGTCTCGGCGCTGAAGGAGGTCTGAACTCTATTCCGCGGGTGGGATGAGCGGGGTCGGGCAGGGAGTCACCGCCGCTCGAGCGCGAGGCGCACGCCGAAGGCCAGGAAGACGCCGCCGGTCAGGCGGTCGAGCCAGCGGACGACGGCGGCCTTCTGGAGCGCGCCGGCCAGCGGCCGTGTCGCGGCGATCAGGCCGGCGAACCACAGCACGCTCATCGCGCAGTGCATCGCCACCAGCAGGAAGATGAAGGGCGCCGCCGGTGCGGTCTGCGGCAGGAACTGGGGCAGGAACGAGACGTAGAAGACGCCGATCTTCGGGTTCAGCAGGTTGGTCAGGAACCCGCGCCGCATCCAGGTGACGTCGCTGCCGCCGGCCGTCTTGCCGCCGCCGTCCACGTCGAACCGCTCGCGCGGCTTCAGGATCATGCCGATCCCCAGCCAGACGAGGTAGGCCGCGCCGGCCCACTTCAGCACCGTGAAGGCCAGCGACGAGGCGGCCAGCAGCACGCCCAGCCCCAGCGCCACCGCCGCGCCCCACAGGAAGCAGCCGGCCATGATCCCCAGCGCCGCCAGCGCGGCCCGCTTCGGCCCCTCGACCGCGGCGGTCCGCAGAACCATCGCGGTGTCCAGCCCCGGCGTGATCGTCAGCAGCGCGGCGGCGACGCTGAAGGCCAGCAGCGCCTGGATGACGGTCACTTGCGCACAAGCCGGCCGTCGCCGTCGACCACGCGGTAGAAGCACGAGCGCGCGCCGGTGTGGCAGGCCCCGCCGTCGCCCTGCGGCCGCACCTTCATCCACACCGCGTCCTGGTCGCAGTCGACCCGCAGTTCGTCGACGACCTGCACCTGGCCGCTCGTCGCGCCCTTGTGCCAGAGCTCGCCGCGCGAGCGGCTCCAGTAGTGCGCCTCGCCGGTGGCGAGGGTCCTTTCCAGCGCTTCGGCGTTCATCCAGGCCAGCATCAGCACCTCGCCGGTGTCGGCGTGGGTCGCGATCGCCGCGATCAGGCCGGCGGCGTCGAAGCGCGGGCTGAGCGTCTCGCCCTGCTCGAGGGCGTCCTTCGTGGGCGCGTTCGGGAAGGTCATAGCCAGGTCGTCCTCGGGCAGGTCCTTGCCGGGTCGCCGACCCTGTACCATCGTTCCCGGGGGCCGGGAGGAGCTTTCGGAAATGCTGCGCGCGATCGGGGGCACCGTGCTGGGATGCGTGGCGGCGGTCGCCATCGTCTGGGCCGTCGAGATGGCGTCCTCGACCGCCTTCCCGCTGCCGATGGACGTGAAGGACCCCGCCAGGCTCGGCGACATGATGGACGACATCCCGCTGGCGGCGAAGCTCTGCGTCGTCGGCGGCTGGTGGCTGGGCACGGCCTTCGGCGGCTGGCTCGCCAACGCCGTCGGCCGGGCGCGCTGGCCGGCGCTGGCGGTGGGCGTGCTGATGACGGCGTCCGTGGTGGTCACCATCGCCACCCTGCCGCACCCGCTCTGGATGCAGATCGCCGGCGTCCTCGGCCCGCTGGCCATCGCGGGCCTGCTCTGGCGGCCTCGGCGGGCCTGACCGCAACCGCGCGGCCCCTCCACGCCCGCTGCATCACCGCTCCACCGCCGCGCGCCAGCCTTCTGGCGTGAGCCTGAACGAGTGGATCAAGGGCCGGGTGTTGGCCTTCGACGCGGCGGCGCGGCCGTGGGCCGCGCGTGGCCGCCTGAACGGTTGGGCCTACGAGTTCCTGCTGTTCGGGCTGAAGCAGGCCTGGGCCTGTCTGTTCGGCGGCGCGATGGTGGCGCTGCTGATCGCCACCCGGCTGTGGTGGCCGCCCGACGCCCCGCTCGACCGCTACGACCTGCTGGTCGTCGCCGCGCTGGCGCTGCAGGTGCTGCTCCTCGCCACGCGGCTGGAGCGCTGGGACGAGGCGCTGGTGATCCTCGTCTTCCACGTCGTCGGCACCGCGATGGAGGTGTTCAAGACAGCGCAGGGCTCGTGGATCTACCCCGAGGCCAGCGTGCTCCGGATCGGCGGCGTCCCGCTCTTCTCGGGATTCATGTACGCCGCGATCGGCTCGTACATCGCGCGCATCTGGCGGCTGATGGAGTTTCGGTTCGTCCGCTATCCGCCGCTCTGGGCGCCGCCGCTGCTGGCCGTGGCCGCCTACGTGAACTTCTTCACCCACCACTACGTGCTGGACGTCCGCAATGTCCTCTTCGTGGTCTCGGTGATGCTGTTCGCGCCGACGATGGTTGTCTTCACGCCCGACCGAGCGGCGCGGCGCATGCCGATCCTGCCGGGCTTCGTCCTGGTCGCGCTGTTCATCTGGATCGCCGAGAACGTCGGCACCTTCACCGCCGCCTGGGCCTACCCGGAACAGCGCCACGGCTGGCGCCTCGTCTCGCTCGGCAAGCTGGGCGCCTGGTATCTCCTGATGCTGCTGAGCTTCGTGCTGGTGAGCCTCGTCCATCGGCCGCGGTCGCCCGGCGAGGGCGAGGCGACCAACCCCCTTACCTCCCCCGCGCAGCGGCGGGAGCGGGACCAGTCGCCGAAGAGCGGCTGGTGGAGGGGGCGAGCGTCAAGCTCGGTGGGTCGATCGGACTGAATTGACCTCAGCAGGGGCGGCCCGCCCCCTCCACCACGCGCTCTTGGCTGCGCTCGGCGCGCGGTCGCCCTCCCGCCGCTGCGCGGGGGAGGCGAGGGCGTCGGCGCGAACCCGGCGCTACTTCCGGTTCACGAAGTCCAGGAAGCGCTGGCGGAGCGTCGGGTCGGTCTTGAAGACGCCCGTGAACTGGGTGGTGATCGTCGACACGTGCCGGTGATGCACGCCGCGGGTGGTCATGCACTGGTGGGCCGCGTCGATCAGGACCGCCACGCCCGCCGGGCGCAGGCTGTCGGTGATGGCGTCGGCGATCTGCTGGGTCATGGTCTCCTGGGTCTGGAGACGCCGCGCGAAGATCTCGACCACCTTGGCCAGCTTGGAGATGCCCACGACGCGGTTGGTCGGCATGTAGGCCACGAACGCCTTGCCCAGGAACGGGGCCATGTGGTGCTCGCAGTGGCTCTCCACCTCGATCTCGCGGAGCATGACGATGTCGTCGTAGCCCTGGACGTCCTCGAACGTCCGCGACAGTTCCTTGGACGGATCGAGGTTGTAGCCCTCGAACCACTCGCCGTAGGCGTCGACCACGCGCTTCGGCGTGTCGATCACGCCCTCGCGGCGCGGGTCGTCGCCGGCCCAGGCGATCAGCGTGCGGACGGCCTCCATGGCCTCCTCGCGGCTGGGGCGCCTGAACGGCTCAAGGGTTCCATCCTCGGACCCGATGAGGGTTCGGTCGCGGGCAGGGGCATCCATGCTGATGGTTTCTTCCCAGGGCTGAGTTGCGCCGGGACGATGGTCCCGGAAATGACGCGTGCCACCCATTCACTTTGCGGACGGGCGCGATTGGCCTCGGGTCCGGACGTTCTCTATATGGGGCGAGCGCCCCTCGGGGCAACCGTCACGCAGCGTTACCTCGAGAGCAATGACCCTCAGCCTCTACGACACCATGAGCCGCCGCAAGGCGCCGTTCGCCCCGAAGGATCCGTCGCGGGTGACGCTCTACGTCTGCGGGCCCACGGTCTACAACTACGCCCATATCGGCAACTTCCGGCCGGTGGTGGTCTTCGACCTGCTGTTCCGCGTGCTGCGCCGCCACTATGGCGAGGGCCACGTCCTCTATGCGGCGAACGTCACGGACGTGGACGACAAGATCAACCGGAAGGCCGCCGAAGAGGGCGTGCCGATCAAGACGATCGCGGACCGCTATCTCGACGCCTACAACGCCGACGCCGCGGCGCTGGGCGCGCTGCGTCCCACGTTCCAGCCGCGCGTCACCGAGACCATGGACGCCATCACCGGCATGATCGGCGACCTGGTCCGCAACAACGGCGCCTATGAGGCCGAGGGGCATGTGCTCTTCGACACCCAGGCCTTCGCCGACTACGGCAAGCTCTCGGGCCATCCGATGGACGAGATGATCGCCGGCGCGCGCGTCGATGTGGCGCCCTACAAGCGGCATCCGGCGGATTTCGTGCTCTGGAAGCCGTCGAAGCCGGGCGAACCGTCGTGGCCCAGCCCCTGGGGCGACGGCCGCCCCGGCTGGCACATCGAATGCACGGCCATGATCCACGAGGCGCTGGGCCTGCCGATCGACATCCACGGCGGCGGCATCGACCTCGTCTTCCCGCACCATGAGAACGAGCTGGCCCAGGGCGTCTGCTCGGGCCACGGCGGCCGCGAGTACGCCGGGGTGTGGATGCACAACGGCTTCCTCAACATGGCCGACGAGAAGATGAGCAAGAGCCTGGGCAACGTCGCCCTGGCCCACGACCTGCTCGAGACCTGGCCGGGCGAGGCGCTGCGCTGGGCGCTGCTGGCGGGCCAGTACCGCCAGAAGCTGGAGTGGACCGACACGCTGATCGAGCAGGCGAAGGCCAACCTCGACCGGCTCTACCGCGTGCTGGACGACAGCGACCGCTTCCTCGCCGGCAAGGCCGTTCCCGACGGCGCGCAGAGCCCCGCCGGCGCGGCCGAGCACGCCGACGTCCTGAAGGCGCTCAGCGACGATCTCAACACGCCCGAAGCCTTCGCGGCGCTCTTCCAGCTCGCCGACAGGGTCCGCGCCGCGATCATGGCCAAGGACGCGCGCGCCGTCGCCGGCGGCCGCGGGCTGCTGCTGGACGCCGGGAACCTGATGGGCTTCCTGACCGCCGATCCGCAGGGCTGGTTCCAGTCGGGCGCGGACGACGACCTGAAGTCCAGGATCGAGGGCCTGATCGCCGCCCGGGCCGACGCGCGCGCCGCCAAGGACTGGCCACAGGCCGACCGCATCCGCGACGAACTCGCCGCCCTCAACGTCGAGGTGATGGACGGGGCCAGCGGCGCCACCTGGCGGATCAAGGAGTAGCCCGATGCCCATGAAGACCGGGCCCGACCTGATGGCCGGCCCCTTCGGCCGAAAGGGTGGCGGCCTGGGTCCCAAGACGATGTCGCTGAAGACCGAGGGCAAGCCGCCGCCGCCGAAGCCGCCCGGCGGCGTGCGGATCGAGGACCGCGTCGGCATCCAGGCGCCGGCCGAGCTGATCTGGGAGATCGTCTACGACATCGGCCGCTGGCATGAGTGGAACCCGACCTACACGAAGGCGGCGGGCCAGGTGCGCATCGGCGACACGCTCGCCATGACCCTCGAACTGCCCGGCCAGCCGGCGCAGGAGATCCGGCCCAAGGTCCTCGACTGGGTGCCCAACGAACAGCTCCACTGGCAGCTCTCGTTCATGGGCGGGCTCATCCGGACCCTGCGCTACATCGAGATCAGCCCGCTCAGCGACACCGGCTGCATCGTCGACAACGGCGAGATCTTCGGCGGCCTGATGGGCCCCTCGCTCGGCAGGCGCGTCGGCCGCTCGGTCCGAGCGGGCTTCCAGGCCATGAACGAGGCGCTGAAGGCGCGCGCCGAAGCCGAGTGGACGACGCGGCAGGGGTAGGGCTGCCCCCGGACCTGCTTCCGGTTTGGCGCAGCCCAGGGCCCGACGACACAAGTTGGGGAGTCGAACGCTTGGCCCCATGCCGCGGCTGCGCCATGAAGTCCCCGACGAACGCGAAGGGGCGGGCCATGGCGCAGAAGATCGGGCGGACGGTGGCGGAGTCGGAGCCCTACTGGCCGCAGGCGCCCAGGCCGCCCAAGGGCGCGCCCAACATCCTGGTCATCCTGTTCGACGACGTCGGCTTCTCGGATTTCGGCTGCTACGGCTCGCCGATCAGGACGCCCAACATCGACCGCCTGGCCGCCGAGGGGCTGCGCTACGCCGGCTTCCACACCACCGCCATGTGCTCGACCACGCGCGCGGCCCTGCTGACCGGCCGCAATCACCACTCGGTCGGCATGGGGTGCCTGGCCAACTTCGACTGCGGCTTCCCCGGTTATCGCGGCAAGCTCGCCCGCGAGGCCGCGACGCTGCCCGAGATGCTGCGGCCGCACGGCTACCGCAACTACATGCTGGGCAAGTGGCACGTCACCCGGCTGACCGAGACCGGCCCCACCGGCCCGTTCGACGGCTGGCCGCTGGGCCGCGGCTTCGACCGCTACTACGGCTTCATGGACGCCGAGACCGACCAGTACGCGCCCGAGCTCGTGCGCGACAACACGCCGATCACCCCGCCCGGGACCTATGAGACCGGCTACCACCTGACGACGGACCTCACCGACGAGGCCATCCGCTACATCGCCGACCACACGGCCGACGCGCCGGACAGGCCCTGGCTCTGCTGGTTCGCGCCCGGCGCCTGCCACGCCCCGCACCAGGCCCCCGCCGACCTGATCAGGAGCTACGACGCCGTCTTCGAGCGCGGCTGGGACGTCGAGCGCGAGGAGCGGCTCGCCCGCCAGAAGGCCATGGGCCTGGTTCCGCCCGACACGAAGCTGCCGCCCCGCAACGACGGGGTCCGCCCCTGGGACAGCCACCCCGAGGACGAGCGGCGCCTGATGACGCGCCTGCAGTCGGCCTTCGCCGCCATGCTGGAGCACACCGACCGGCACATCGGCCGCCTCGTCTCCTTCCTGGAAGACGCCGGGCTGCGCGACGACACCATCATCCTCGTGATGTCCGACAACGGGGCCAGCCAGGAGGGCGGCCCGCTCGGCTTCGTCAACGCCATGGGCCCGTTCAACTTCCGCGGCGAGCCGATGGCCGAGAAGATCGCCCGCATCGACGACATCGGCGGGCCGGACACCCACTCGAACTTCCCGCACGGCTGGGCGATGGCGTCGAACACGCCGCTGCGCCGCTACAAGCAGAACACCCACGGCGGCGGCATCCGCGACCCGCTGGTGATCTCCTGGCCGAAGGGCATCGCGGCGCGCGGCGAGATCCGCCCGCACTTCGCCGCCGCCTGCGACCTCGTGCCGACCCTGCTCGACATCATCGGCATCGCCCCGCCCGCCGAGGTCCAGGGCGTGAAGCAGATGCCGCTCGAGGGCGAGAGCTTCGCCAGGAGCCTGCACGACGCCGCCGCGCCGCCGCGGGGCAGCCCGCAGTACTTCGAGATGTTCGGCCACCGCGGCCTGTGGCAGGACGGCTGGAAGGCCGTCGCCTTCCACCCGCCGGGCTCGTCCTTCGACAGCGACGTGTGGGAGCTCTTCCACCTCGACGCCGACTTCTCCGAGAGCGACGACCTCGCCGCCGCCGAGCCGGGGCGCCTGGCGGCCCTCGTCGACGAGTGGTGGCGCCAGGCGCAGGCGCATCAGGTGCTGCCGCTGGACGACCGCTTCGGCCCGCGCATCGTGGAGTACGCGACCCGCTTCCAGGCCGACCGCCGCCGCTTCGTCCTGCACAGGGGCATGGGCCACCTGCCCACCGACGTCGCCCCGGACGTGCGCGCGCGCAGCTACCGCATCGAGGCCGACGTCGTCCTGACCCCCGGCTGCGAGGGCGTCCTGATCGCCCACGGCGACGCCACCAGCGGCTACGCCCTCTACGTGAAGGACGGCCGGCTGCACCACACCCTGAACGTCGGCGGCCAGAAGGTGACCGTCAGTTCCGACCCGCTCCCGCCCACGGCGACCCGCCTCGGCGTGGCCTCGCTCCGCAGCGACGCGGGCCCGCGCGCCTTCACCCTGCTCGTCGACGGCCGGCCGGCCGGGGAGGTCACCGCCAGCATCGCCTTCGTCACCTTCATCTCCTGGTCCGGCCTCGACGTGGGCGTCGGCCGCGGCAGCCCCGTCGCCGACTATCCTGCGCCGTTCGCCTTCACCGGCGAGCTCGCGAAGGTCACCGTCACCCTCGACACCGACCAGGCGCTCGACGGCGACGCGGTGGCCGAGGCGGAGATGGCGCGGCAGTAGCGTTTGACATCGGGCGCGTCGCCCCCGACCTAAGCGCCATGATCGACGACATCTACTCCGCCAAGGTGCTCCGCCTCGCGGCCGAGACGCCCCGGCTGGGGCGCCTGGCCGACGCGCACGCCTCCTCGGAGAAGGTCGCCAAGCTGTGCGGGAGCCGGGTGATCGTCGACGTGAAGGTCGAGGGCGACCGGGTGGCCGACTTCGCCCAGGACGTGAAGGCCTGCGCGCTGGGCCAGGCCGCCGCCTCGGTGCTCGGCGCCCACGCCGTCGGCGCGACGCTCGGCGAGATCGAGGGAACCCGCGACGCCTTCCGCGCGATGCTGAAAGAGGGCGGTCCCGCGCCCGCCGGCCGCTTCGCCGATCTGGCGTTGTTGGCCGCGGTGAGGGACTATCCCGCCCGCCACGCCTCGACGCTGCTCGCGTTCGAGGCCGCGGCGGAAGCCGTCCGGAACGCCGTGACGCAGGCGGCCGCGGCGCAGGGGCGCGAGGGGCGAGGAGCGTAATGGCCGATTTCATCTTCCTGCATCACGACGACGCCTCGGGCGGCTCGCGCCTCGACTGGGACCCCTATCTCACCCGCCTGCGCGAGGCCGGCGTGTTCCAGGGCGGCAGCGCGATCGGCAACGAGGGCTGCTGCGCCAAGAAGACCGGCGACGCCCCCGAACTCACCGCCCACATCATGGGCTACGTCCGCGTCACCGCCGACAACCTGGCCGAGGCGCGCAAGCTGCTGCCCGGAAACCCCGTCTTCGAAGCCGGCGGCACCGTCGAGATCCGCGAACTGCCGAAGGGGTAGGGCGTCACCGGGCGTCCAGGATCGGGCCCGGATAGGCGAGAACGGCCTGGTCGGCGGACAACAGCGTGACGCCTTCCGCGAGCGCCTGGGCGATCAGCATCCGGTCGAAGGGGTCCCTGTGCAGGTCCGGGAGCGCGGTGAGCGCGGCGGCGTGGGCGCCCGTGATCGCCAGTTCCTCGTAGCCGCTCTCCAGCAGCTCGCGGCGGAACACGCCCGCGTCCAGCACGAAGTCCGCTCGCCCCAGCCGCGCCTTGATCGCGATCTCCCACACACTCGCGGCGCTGAAGATCAGGACGTTGTCCGGGTCGTCGACGAGCCGGAGCGCCGACGTCGAGAGGCCCGCCCCCGCCGCCGCCAACAGCAGCAGGTGCGTATCCAGCAGCAGTTTCATCGCGAGCCTTCGAACAGGCCCTCGATCTCGCCGCGTCCCATGACGTCGAAGTCGTCCGGCACGCCGATCCGGCCCTTCATGAAGCCCACGCGCGGCCGCGGCCCGTCCGCCGCGGCGATCGCGGTCACCGTCACCAGCGGCTTGCCCGCCTTGGCGATGATGAACGCCTCACCCTTCACCGCCCCGTCGATCAGCTTCGACAGGTTCGTCTTGGCGTCGTGGATGTTGACGGTGCGCATGAGGGCCTTTTCGGACTTAGTCCGATAAACTTAGTCCACTAGATGCGCCCGCTTCAAGCCGCCGTCAGGCCGCCGCCGCGCGCCTGCGCCGGAGCATCGCGCCGGCGCCGCCGAAGCCCATGATCATCAGCGCCCAGGTCCCGGGCTCGGGCACCGCGCCGTTGACGGTCTGCTGGAGCGCCGCCAGGCCGACGCGATCGGTCGTCCCGGTGTAGACGGTGTTCTCCTCGTCGTACTGCACGCTGAAGGTGTTCATCGCATTGATGAAGCCGCCGCGGTTGGAGATCGCCTGAAGCGTCGCGACCAGCACGAACGAGTCGCCCTTGCTGAAGGTCAGCGCCTCGCCGTCGCAGCCCCGGGTGAAGCCCAGGTTCACGGTGTGCTCCCCGCTGGTGCCCAGCGCCCGCGCCGACGCGAACGCCATCGCGCCCGTGCTGCAGTCGGCGAAGTTCACGGCGTCGTTGCCGATCAGCTCGATGGTCGAGGTCGCGGCGTCGTAGCCCGCGATGGCCGAGACCGGCAGGATGGCCAGTTGCGCGTAGAGCTGGCCTTCGCCGGGCGCCTCGCTCTCCTCGTAGTCGCCCGAGGTGATGTAGTGCAGCGTGCCCTGGAGGGCGAGGTCGATGGCGGCGTCGCCGTCGTAGGTGAAGGTCCGGAAGGCGACGGCGCTGGCGCCGGTGCGTGTCTCGATCCCCGCGGCCGAGGCCGCCTTGATGGTGGGCAGGTAGCCGTCGCCGAACGACACCGCCGCCGCGGCGCTGGCGCCGCCGATGATCTCGGCCGAGGTCGAGAAGCCCACGCCCACGCCGCCGGCGAACTGGCCGAAGTTGCGAAGTCCGACGCAGGTCTCCGCATCGGGCGGGCAGGGCCGGTTGGTCAGGATCCCCGACGAGCCGTAGACGCGCTCGGCCGAAGCAGTTCCGGGAAGTGCGAGGCCCGCCAGCGCGACAGCCGCCAGACCTGCAAGGAATTGCGTATTCAACTTGTACATGTAAACCCCCACACAATTTTCAGGCGTTCTGCCGGTGTTGCTTCGACACCTTGGCGGCAAGGCGCGCCCTTCTCGACTGTAATGGCGGATACTCACGATTGAATTCCCCGCAGGGGGAAGCAAATCCGGCGGCAGCCCGTTTACCCGCGGCGAACGCGATGCTAGCCGAGGTCCGTGGTGAGTGTTCGGGGAACGCCGCGCGGACCGGCGCGGACGGCGTTGGCCAACCGGCGGCTGCTGGAGCGCCTGCGGCTGCTGTGCGAGTGCGGCGCCGGGCTCGAGGCCGTGGCGGCGCCCGCCTGCGCGATCGTCCGCGACCTTGTCGGCGCCCGGTCGGCCTCCATCTTCTGGCTCGACCGCCACGGCGCGCCGGCCGGCTTCTTCCACGACTGCGCGCCGGCCGAGCTGAAGGACCTGTTCGTCACCCGCTTCGACGAGCTGTTCAGTTCGCCGGGCGAGTTCAACATGGTCACCTACACCAGGCCCGTGGGCCCGCCGATCGGCCAGATGCTGACCGAGAGTGGCCACGCGGCGTTCCGCGCCAGCAACGTCTACAAGCACCTCTGCGTCCCGCTCGGTCACCACCATGGGCTGGAGATGCGCATCGAGCACGCGGGCCGCGGCGTGGGCGTCCTCGTGCTCTGGAACGAGGCCGGGCGGCCGTTCACGGCGGCCGACGTCGCGGTGGCCGAGCCGACGCGCCGGCTGCTGGAGCGCGCGCTGGAGGCGGAGCGGCCCGACGTGGTCTGGCGCTCGCAGGGCAGCCGCACGGCCCACTACATCACCGACGTCTCCGGCCAGGACCTGATGGCCATCAACGCCGAGGCCGAGGAGATGCTGAACCGCGGCCATCTCCTGGGCCAGAACGTGCCGATGGCGCGACGTCCGCGCGCGGCCCCGGCCTTCTCGCGGCGCCTCGCCGAGATGCTGGCGAACGGGGCTCCGGCCGAGCTGCACCTGCCGGTGATCGACGGTCGCCTGGCGGTGCGCGCCTCGCCGTCGAGCCGCCTCGTCGAGGGCGGCGACGACGAGCCCCAGATGTTCGTGTCGGTCGACGTGGAAGTGGCGGCGGACGTGCTGGCGGTCGAGCGCCTGTCGGCCCTGCCGCTCACCCTGCTCCAGAAGCAGATCGCGCTCTTCGCGGCCCAGGGCGGGCTGCGCGCCGACTGCGAGGACCGCTTCGGCGTCAGCCAGGAAGCCCTGAAGAAGCACCTGAGCACCATCTACGACGCGACCGGCGTGTCCGGCTGGTCCGGGCTCAGGGAAAACGTCCTGGCGGGGGCCGGCGAGGAGGCGCCCGCGAGGCCGTCGCCGGCGCCGTCGCCGGCATGGCGGACGACCCTCTCCCTGGGCCTCTCCCTGCTGCCCGCCGTGTTCTGAGGCGGCACCGGCCCTCCCGGAGGCGCGTCATCGGCATTTCATCGGCAATTCATCGGCCCGTGCCCCACGCGCGAGGCGTCGAGGGCAGGTAGCCCTGGCCGTGGGCCCGATCGGCGGCCCGGCAATGGGGAACAGGCGGATGACATTCAAGGGCACGACCCGGAACGGCGCTGCGGCGCTGGCGGCGGCCGCGGGCATCCTGGGCGCAGGCGCTGCGGACGCCGCGACGAGGATCGACTTCTCGCTGCTGAACGGCGCGGCGGAGATCGCCGGCGGTTCGTTCACCTACGACGACTCGGTGAGCGGCATTCTGGACTACGCCGACCTGACGTCGTTCAGCTACGCGATCGGCACGGGCGCCGCCTACGACCTGGCGTTCGTGACGTCGGGAGGGTTCTTCAGCCAGTACTACTACTTCGGCTTCGACACGGTGAGCCAGGCGTTCGTCCCCGGCGCCCTGGCGGGCGGCTTCTACCAGGCGATCCTGACGGCCATCAAATCGTCCGGCGACAGCGGCTTCTACGCGGGCAGCAGCTCGTACATCACCAACGAATACAAGGACTACGCCACCAACCAGCGCGGCACGTTCACGACGATCGAGATCAGCGCCAGCCAGGTCGCCGGCGGCGTTCCCGAGCCCGCCGCGTGGGCGCTGATGATCGTGGGCTTCGCCGGCGCCGGCGCCGCCCTGCGCCGCAGGCGCATCAGCGCGCCCGCCTGAGGCCGCGCGTCCAATTCCGTCGCGTCCCCGACGCGCGGAGCGGTTCCGTTCCGCGCGCGGCTGTGATATTGCCGCGGCCTTCGCCCAGAGGTTCCGCATGCGCCGCCTGACGGACATCGCCGCTTCCCATCCCCGGACGCACCGTCCGGCGATGACCGCTGGAACGCGAACTACTACCGCCGGCGCGGCTTGAACCTCTCGGGGTCAAGGGCGTAAGCCCAGGCCTGCAATCGCAAGTCCGCAGCCGGTAATGAGCTTCTACGAGAGATGCGTCCGTGGGCTCCTCAGGGCCTACAAGCTGACGCTGTCGCCGCTGATCGGGCGGTCCTGCCGGTATTTCCCGACGTGCTCGGAGTATGCGGCGCAGGCCCTGATCGGCCACGGCCCGTGGCGCGGGAGCTGGCTCACCGCGAAGAGGCTGTGCAGATGCCATCCCTGGGGCGGCGCGGGCTGGGACCCGCCGCCTCCGCGTCCAGAGGCCGAGCCCAGGGAAGGGCAGGCCGGGACGCGCGACTGGAAGTGTGAAGAACCATGATCGACCTGATTTTCCCCGACGGCTCGAAACGCGAATACGAGCCCGGGACGACGGGCAAGCAAGTCGCGGCCTCCATCGCCCCCTCGCTGGCCAAGCGCGCCGTCCTCATCAAGCTGGACGGCGAACTGCTGGACGTGGACCGCCCGCTGGACCACGGCGGCAGGTTCGAGATCCTCGACCGCAACAGCCCCGACGCGCTGGAGACGATCCGCCACGACGTCAGCCACATCCTGGCCGAGGCGGTGCAGGAACTGTTCCCCGGCACGCAGGTCACGATCGGCCCGGCGATCGAGGACGGTTTCTACTACGACTTCGCCCGCGACGAGCCGTTCAGCCTGGACGACCTGGCCGCCATCGAAGAGCGCATGAAGCAGATCGTCGACCGCGACGAGCCCATCGTGCGCGAGGTCTGGGACCGCGACGAGGCCATCGCCCACTTCAAGTCCATCGGCGAACACTACAAGGCCGAGATCATCGGTGGCATCCCCACCGGCGAGCAGGTCAGCGTCTATCGCCAGGGCCAGTGGAAGGACCTCTGCCGCGGGCCCCACCTGCCCTCCACCAAAGCCGCGGGAAAAGCCTTCAAGCTGACGAAGCTGGCCGGCGCCTACTGGCGCGGCGACCACCGCAACCCGATGCTCCAGCGCATCTACGGCACGGCATGGGCCAGCGACCAGGACCTGGCCGACCACCTGCACCGCATCGAGGAAGCCGAGAAGCGCGACCACCGCAAGATCGGCAAGGCGATGGACCTCTTCCACATGCAGGAAGAGGCCAAGGGCATGATCTTCTGGCACCCCAAGGGCTGGGCGCTCTACCGGACGGTCGAGGCCTACATGCGCCGCATGCTCGACGCCGACGGCTACGTCGAGGTCAAGGCGCCCCAGATCATGGACCGCGAGATGTGGGAGCGCTCGGGCCACTGGCAGAAGTTCGGCAAGAACATGTTCACCTGCGAGACGGAGGAAGGCGAGAGCCTGGCCGTGAAGCCGATGAACTGCCCCGGTCACGTACAGATCTTCAACCACGGCCAGAAGAGCTATCGCGACCTGCCGCTGCGCATGGCCGAGTTCGGCGCCTGCCACAGGTATGAGCCGTCGGGCGCGCTGCACGGCATCTTCCGCGTGCGGGCCTTCACGCAGGACGACGCCCACATCTTCTGCCGCGAGGACCAGATCGAGGAAGAATCCACGAAATTCATCCGGCTTCTCGAGCAGGTCTACCGCGACTGCGGCCTGGAGCTTCATGCCGTGAAGCTGGCGCTGCGTCCCGACGAGCGCTTCGGTACGGACGAGGTCTGGGACGTCGCCGAGAAGAAGCTGGAGCGGGCGGCGCTCAACGCGGGGATCGACCGCGTCGAAATGCTCCCCAACGAGGGGGCCTTCTACGGCCCGAAGCTCGAGTTCCACCTGAAGGACGCCATCGGCCGCACCTGGCAGTGCGGCACGCTGCAGCTCGACTACGTCCTGCCCGAGCGCCTCGACGCCGAATACGTGGCCGAGGACGGCTCCAAGCAGCGGCCGGTGATGCTGCACCGGGCCATCTGCGGCTCGATGGAGCGCTTCATCGGCGTGATGATCGAGAATTACGCCGGCGCCTTCCCGCTGTGGCTGGCCCCGACGCAGGCGGTGGTCGCCACGATCACGTCCGACGCCGACGACTTCGCACTGAAGGCGGCGGCCCGGCTGCGCGCCGCGGGCCTGCGGGTCGAGACGGACCTGCGCAACGAGAAGATCAACTACAAGATCCGCGAGCACAGCCTCGGCAAGACGCCGGTCATCGCCGTCATCGGCCGCCGCGAGGCGGAGGAGGGCAAGGTCGCGCTCCGGCGCCTCGGCTCGGACGGCCAGCAGATCCTGGGGCTGGACGAGGCCTGTAACGTCCTTGCAACAGAAGCGCTTCCGCCGGACATTGCCCGGCATCGGGGACTCGCTGGGGAGACGGTCGCGGCGTAATCGCGGCCGGGTGGAGGTTGGATGAACGGCGCCGCCGCGTCCCTGATCGCTGTCGAACCTGCGCCTGCTCCCGACTCGCAGGCGGCCGACGCGCTGCGGCCGCGGCGCAGCGTCTCGGTGGTGATGGTGGTCTACATGACGGGCGAAGCGCTCCAGGAGAGCCTCGCCTGCGTGCTGGCCGACCCGCTCGTCGATGAGTTCGTGATCGTCGACAACGGCTCCTCGCCCGCAGAGGCCGAGCGCCTGCGCCGGCTGGCCGAGCGCGACGAGCGGGTGGTGCTGAAGACGGGCCACGGCAACGTCGGCTTCGCGCGGGGCGCCAACCTCGGCGCGCGGGCGGCCAGCGGCGACCTGATCGTCTTCCTGAACCCCGACGCCTTCCTGCAGGCCGGCTGCATCGCGGCCCTCGCCCGCGAGATCGAGGGTCGCGCCATCCCCTGTATCGTCGGCGGCCGCGTGTTGAACGCCGACCGCACCGAGCAGCGCGGCGCGCGCCGCGGCGACATCACGCCGCTGTCGGCGCTGCTGACCATGAGCGGCCTGGCGAAGTCGCCGTCGCTGAGGAAGTACGAGGTCCACTGGGAGGGCGAGGCGCTCCCGGACCAGGCCCAGCCCGCGCCCACCATCTCCGGCGCCTGCTTCTGCATGCGCCGCGAGGATTTCGATGCGGTGGGCGGCTTCGACGAGAGCTACTTCCTGCACGTCGAGGACGTCGACCTCTGCTGGCGCGTGCGCCAGATGGGCGGCGAGGTGCTGTTCCATCCGAAGGCCGAGGTGATCCACATCGGCGGGACCAGCCAGACCAGCCCGCTGAAGGTCGAGTTCCACAAGGGCGTCGGCCTCGCCCGCTACTTCGCCAAGCGGGCCGGCGGGGCCGCCTGGGCCCTGGCGCCGCTGGTGATCGCCGCCGCCGTCGCGCGCCCGCTGCTGCGGCGCGTCCGCCGCCGCTAGAGCGCGCCTGTCGCGGCGCCGGCTGCCCGGCGTCAGCCGGCCGGGGCTGCGGCCGGCTGCGGCTTCGGGAACCCGCCCGCCTTGGCGACCGACGAGGCCACGCGCTTGCCCAGCAGGTCCGAGGCCCAGACGCCGATGCCGATCAGTTGGTCGAGGTCGTAGCCGGTCTCGTAGCCGGCGCGTTCCAGCATGTAGACGAGATCCTCGGTGCCGATGTTGCCCGTGGCGTTCGGCGCGAACGGGCAGCCGCCCAGGCCGCCGACGCTGGCGTCGAGGATGTCGACGCCCGCCTCGACGCCGGCGAAGGCGTTGGCGAGGCCGGTGTTGCGCGTGTCGTGGAAGTGCAGGCGCAGCGGAATGTGGCCGGCCGCCTTCTTCACCGCCTCGACGCGCCGGCGCACCGTCCACGGGTCGGCCACCCCGATCGTGTCGGCGAGCGCGATCTCGGCCACCCGCATGTCGGCCGCGGCCCGGACGATCTCCACCACGCGCTCCTCGGGCACCTCGCCGTCGAACGGGCAGCCGAAGGCCACCGAGACGGTCATGGTGACCGGCGGGTCCTCCTTCTTCCGTGCGCCCATGATGTGGGCGAGCGCGGTGACCTGCTCGTCGACCGAGGCGCCCTGGTTCCTGATGCCGAAGCCGTCGCTCGCGCAGACCACCACGTTGGCCTCGTCGCAGCCGGCGTCGCGGCAGCGCTCCCAGCCGCGCATGTTGAGCACCAGCCCGATGCGCGAGCGGCCTTCCCTGTGCGGCAGGGCGGCCATGATCTCCTCGGCGCCCGCCATCTGCGGCACGCGCTTCGGATTGACGAACGAGACCACCTCCATGCGCCGCGCGCCGGCCGCCTCGAGCCGGGCGATCATCTCGAGCTTCTGGCCCACCTCGAAGAGGGTCTTCTCGTTCTGCAGGCCGTCCCTCGGGCCCACTTCGACGATCTCGATCCGCCGGCTCATCCTATCTCGCTCCCTTCAGCCGCTTCGAAGGATCGGCAACCGCCCTCCGAAGCCGTGGCGAGGGAGGGCTCATCGTCCTGCCTCGCCGACACTCACCTGGGGCGCCACATAGACCCGAAGCGCCATGGGATCACCCTTGGAGTAGTTGATCCCGTCCACTTCCGCGACCAGCCGCGCGGTCCCGCCGCGCGCCTTCAGCGCCGCGCGGAACGCCGCCTCCTCGCGGCCCTCGACGATGGCGGGCCGGTTCTCGACCACCGCCTGCGCCGCCTCGGCCGGCCCGTCGAGCTCGGTCGCGGTGCCCAGCGCGAAGACCAGGCTGGGCTCGGCGAAGCCCGCGACCGCGACCGGCGCCTCGGCCACCCCCTGCCGCGGCAGCAGCCGGGCCTGGTCCAGCGCCCGCTCGAGCCGCGACGAAAGCCAGAGCGGCGAGAGCCGGGGCGCGACGCCCGCCGCCAGCACCGCGTGGCCCAGCACGCCCAGCGCCAGCGCGCCGACCAGCGCGCTCTGCGGCGCCCTGCGGATCATCAGATACCCGCCCGCGAGGCCCGCAGCGGCGAGCAGCCCCGCCGCCACCGTCGCGGCCCAGGCGTCGCCCGCGTCGCCATACAGCGAGAGCAGGTAGAACACGCCCCCCGCCAGCGCGAGGCCGACGACCGTCACGAGCCCCGCGCCGAGCCAGCGCGCCGCCGCGCCGATCGGCTCGGCCAGCGCCCTTGCGGCCAGCCACGCCAGCGCGCCATAGGCCGGCATCGTGTAGTGGACGAGCTTGGTCGGCAGCAGTTCGAAGGCGATCCAGGTCGGGACCAGCCAGGCGATGGCGAAGCGCACGCCGGGCTCGGCCCGATGTTTCCAGGCCGCTGCGGCCGCCGCGGGCAGCAGGAGCGTCATCGGGAAGGCGAGGATCGGCGCCAGCAGCGTATGGTAGCCGGGCGGTGCGCCGTGGGTCTCCTGGCCGCCGGCCAGCTTGGGCGCGAGGTCGCCGCCCACGGCCTCGGTCCAGAAGCCGCCGTCCGTGGCGACGGTCACGGCGCCGGCCCACGGCCCGACGACCGCCAGCACGATGACTAGGCCCCACCACCACTTCAGGCCGGCGAGCCAGCCGGTGCGGCGGTCCCAGAGCGCGAGCGCGATCATGGCCAGGCCCACGACCATGGGACCGACGGGCCCCTTGATGAGGATCGAGACCGCCAGGGCGCTCCAGAAGATCCAGACCGCCCCCCGCGGTGCGGGCGGCCCGTCGTCCCGCGCGGCGTAGAGCCGGCCCAGCGCCGCCATCGCCAGCACGATCGTCCCCGTCAGCGCCGCGTCGGTCTTGGCGATGAAGGCCTCGGTCGAGAGCAGGAACGATGCGCCCAGCATGGCGCCGGCGAAGAGGGCGGTGCGGCGGTCGAAGAAGCCGGCCGCGCCCCAGGCGCAGGCGGCGGCCGCCAGCATGGCGCCCAGCAGCGACGGGACGCGGTAGGCCCAGATCGCCCGCGCCTCGGGCGCGGAGAGCAGGCGCACGCTGGCGGCCTGCAGCCAGTGGATCCCGACCGGCTTCTTGAACCTCGGCGCGTCCTGGAAGCGGATCACGACGTAGTCGCGGCTCTCGATCATCTGGGCCGTGGCCTGGGCGAAGCGGGCCTCGTCACGGTCCAGCGGCGGCACGGCGACCAGGCCGGGCAGGCCGGCCAGGAAGGCGATGAACGCCGCCAGCGCCGGTCCGCGCCAGCCGCCGCTCCATCGCTCGATCGTCCGCTCCAGCGTCATCTCGCCCAGATAGCACGATCCTTTCGCGCCGCTGCTTTTCCGCTATGAGGCGCTGATGGCCCAAGCCCGCCGAGAATTTGCGCCCGACATCTCCGTAGTGGTCCCGGTCTACGACGAGGCGGGCGCGGCCCCGGCCCTGGCGCGCGAGATCGCCGCCGCCTTCGCGGGCCGCGCGTTCGAGATCGTGTTCGTGGACGACGCCAGCCGCGACGGCACCCGCGCGGCGCTGAAGGCGTTGGCGGGCGAGATCCCGCAACTGCGGGTGCTGGGCCACCGGAAGAACTCGGGCCAGAGCCGCGCCGTCCGCTCGGGCATCCTGGCGGCGCGGGCCCCGGTGATCGTCACCCTCGACGGCGACGGCCAGAACGACCCGGCCGACGGCCCCGGCCTGGTGGACGCGCTGAACGCCGGCCCGCCGGACCTGGCGCTGGTGGGCGGCGAGCGGGTGAAGCGGCAGGACAGCCAGGCCAAGAAGCTCGCGTCCCGCTTCGGCAACGGGGTCCGCAAGCGTCTGCTCAGGGACACCGCCAACGACACCGGCTGCGGCCTGAAGGCGTTCCGCCGCGAGGCGTTCCTGCGGCTCCCCTACTTCGACCACATCCACCGCTACCTGCCGGCGCTGATGCTGCGCGAGGGCTACCAAGTGGCGTTCCGGCCGGTGAACCACCGCCATCGGCAGAGCGGGCGGTCGAAGTACACCAACCTCGGCCGGCTGGCGGCCTCGCTCAGCGACCTCTTCGGCGTCATGTGGCTGCAGTCGCGGGCCCGGAACCCGGGCGGCGTCGACGAGGTGTGACCCGAAGGTCCGCGCCTCAGGTGAAGGCCGACAGGATCAGGGTGACGACCGCGACGTCCACGAAGCGGGAGAGGAAGACGAGCATCGGCGGGTCCGTGGCGGCGGCGTTCGAACCCGGTTAAGCAAGTCCGGCGCCAGCCGAGCCGGAGCCCATGGCCCTCTTCTTCGACGCCCCCTGGTTCGACGCGAAGCTCTCGGAGCGGGGGCTTTCGCGCGACGCGATGGCCGCGGTCGCCGGGCTTTCCGCGGCCGAGCTCGCCGAGGTGTTCAAGGATCAGCGGGAAGTTTCCGCCGGGCAGGTGGCGGCCTTTGCCGAGCTGCTGGGCGTCAAGCCGGCCGAAGTGGCCGACCGGGCGGGCGTCTCGACGCCGACGCCGGGCGCGTCCGCCGAGGGGCGCCTCGCCGACCTCGAGCGCCGCGTGGCCGCGCTCGAAGCCGCGCTGGCGAGGATCGGGTCCACGCCATGACGTTCAGTCCGGATCAGATGTCGGTGCGGGCCTGGCGGCCCTTGCGGGCGCGGCGGTCGTAGCTGCCCGACCACTCCACGCGGTTGTAGGCGGCCTGGGCGATGTCGTGGATGCCGGGGCCGGCGCGCAGGCCGCGCCGCTGGCCGTCCTGGCCCAGGACCTGGGCGGCGAACTCGCTGTCCACGCGGCGGCGATCCTCGCGGAAACTGCGCGGCGCGGGGACCGGACCCACGGCGACCGGCAGGTTGGCCGACGACGTTCCCCCGCCTTGCTCGACGGTGTCCGCCTCGGTCCTCGACGCCGATCGCGCCTGGACCGCACGTCTGATGCGGTCAATGCGGGACATCTTGTCGCACAACCTGCAATACGTGGGCCACAACCGGCCCGGTCGACTCAACTCTTCGCGAGCTTGTCCAGTTGAGCCTGCATCTCCGCCATCTGTTTGCGCAAGAGTGTTAACGCGTCATCGGGTGCGGATTCACCTCGCGGTTGAGTCGCGGGGGCGGGCTCCTCGGCCTTCTGGGGCGCCGCCGCGGGGGCGTAGGCGAAGGGCGAGAACATCTTCATCGCCCGGTCGAAGAGCTGGAGGTTCTGACGGATCTGGTCCTCGTAGCCGGCCATGCCGCCCGCCTGGCCGAAGCCGGAGAGCTGCTGGCGCATGCGCTCCTGCTGCTGGGTGAAGCTGGCGAGGCTGAGTTCCAGGTAGCTCGGCAGGAACGCCTGCATCGAGTTGCCGTAGAAGCTGATCAACTGGCGAAGGAACTGGATCGGCAGCAGGGACTGGCCCTGGCTCTTCTCCTCCTCCTCGAAGATGATCTGCGTCAGGACCGTGCGGGTGATGTCCTCGTTGGTCTTGGCGTCGTAGACGACGAAGTCGACGCCCTGCTTCACCATTTCCGAGAGGTGTTCCAGCGTGACGTAGCTGGACGAGGCGGTGTTGTAGAGCCGCCGGTTCGCATACTTCTTGATGACGACGCGCTCGCCGGCCTGAACGCCGGGCTGGGCTCCGCCCGCCTCCGGCCCTTGATCCTGGGGGTCAGCCATCCCTGGTCCTTATGGCGGCCGACAGAAGGGTCGCCGCCGTTTCTGCACCGCAGTATCGCGGATGCGAGCGCATTAGCAAATGGCATGCAGAAACATACAGAAGCGCGAACGGCTCTTGCGATGCCGCCACGCGCAGCCGATAGAGAATTCAGGGCCCACTGAAAAAACGCTTCAGGATCAAGCCATGACCGACATCGTCATCGTCTCCGCCGCCCGCACGCCGGTTGGCTCGTTCAACGGCGCGCTGTCCAGCCTGCCGGCCCATGAGCTGGGCAAGCTGGCGATCCAGGCCGCGGTCGAGCGCGCCGGGATCCAGGCCAGCGACGTCAAGGAAGTCATCATGGGCCAGGTGCTGCAGGCCGGCGCGGGCCAGGGGCCGGCGCGGCAGGCGGCGGTGAACGCCGGCATCCCGGTCGAGAGCCCGGCGTGGAGCCTGAACCAGCTCTGCGGCTCGGGCCTGCGCGCGGTGGCGCTGGCGGCGCAGCAGATCAAGGACGGTTCGGCCGACATCGTGATCGCCGGCGGCCAGGAGAGCATGAGCCAGTCGCCGCACGCCCAGCAACTGCGCGGCGGCCAGAAGATGGGCGACCTGGCGCTGATCGACACCATGATCAAGGACGGGCTGTGGGACGCGTTCCACGGCTACCACATGGGCCAGACCGCCGAGAACATCGCCGCCCGCTGGCAGATCACCCGCGAGGACCAGGACAAGTTCGCCGTGGGCTCGCAGAACCGCGCCGAGGCGGCCCAGAAGGGCGGCAAGTTCAAGGACGAGATCGTCCCGGTGACGATCAAGAGCCGCAAGGGCGACACCGTGGTCGCGGACGACGAGTACATCCGCCACGGCGCGACCATCGAGGCGATGTCGGGCCTGCGCCCGGCGTTCAGCAAGGAAGGCTCGGTCACCGCGGCCAACGCGTCGGGCCTGAACGACGGCGCAGCGGCGCTGGTGCTCATGAGCGCCGACGAGGCGAAGAAGCGCGGCCTGAAGCCGATGGCCCGCATCGCGTCCTGGGCCAACGCCGGCGTCGAGCCCGAGATCATGGGCACGGGCCCGATCCCCGCCAGCCGCAAAGCGCTGGAGAAGGCCGGCTGGAAGGTTTCGGACCTCGACCTCGTGGAATCGAACGAGGCGTTCGCCGCCCAGTCGCTGTGCGTGGTGCGCGAACTGGGCCTGGACCCGGAGAAGGTCAACGTGAACGGCGGCGCGATCGCCATCGGGCACCCGATCGGCGCGTCCGGCGCCCGGATCCTGACCACGCTGCTGCACGAGATGAACCGCACGGACGCGAAGAAGGGCCTGGCGACGCTTTGCGTCGGCGGCGGCATGGGCGTCGCGATGTGCGTGGAGAAGGTCTGACGAGGGCCGAGCGCGGGACCACCGCGCCGGTCGAGCTTGCGTAGGGAGGACGTAGAAGTATGGCCAGGGTTGCGCTGGTCACGGGTGGAACCCGTGGCATCGGTCGGGCGATCTGCGAGCGGCTGAAGGCCGACGGGATGCTGGTGGCGGCCGGGTACTCCGGCAACGACGAGGCCGCCGCGGCCTGCGCCAAGGACCTCGACATCATGGTGGTGAAGGGCAACGTCGGGAACTACGCCGACTGCAAGCACGCCGCCGAGACGGTCGAGAAGGCGCTCGGGCCGATCGACGTTCTGGTCAACAACGCCGGCATCACCCGCGACGGCGTCTTCCACAAGATGACCCCCGACCAGTGGTCGGAAGTCATCCGCGTGAACATGGACTCGCTGTTCAACATGACCCGCCAGGTCATCGAGGGCATGCGCGAGCGCAGTTGGGGCCGGATCGTCAACATCAGCTCGATCAACGGCCAGAAGGGCCAGATGGGCCAGACGAACTACTCCGCCGCCAAGGCCGGCATGATCGGCTTCACCAAGGCGCTGGCCCTGGAGAACGCCCGCAAGGGCGTCACCGTGAACTGCATCGCCCCCGGCTACATCGACACCGACATGGTGGCCGCGGTGCCCGAGAAGGTGCTGGAGGGCATCATCGCCCAGATCCCCGTGGGCCGGCTGGGCAAGGGCGAAGAGATCGCCGACATGGTGGCGTTCCTGGCCGGCGAACGCGCCGGCTACGTGACCGGAACCACCCTCGCCCTCAACGGCGGCCAGTACATGGTCGGGTGAAAACCCCGGAGGCGTCGAAAAAACGCCCCGATCACGCGGCATCTCCATAGCCGCAATGGAAGGTGAGCGGACGGCGTCGAGGAGGGCCATGATCGCGGCGCTGTTTGGCGCGGCCGCGTTCGGCGCCGCCTTGCCTGCCGCCGCCGGCCCGGCCGACCGCCTGCGCGACAGCCTCTTCAAGCGTCCCGGCGGCGAGATCTCGGGTCCGCCGCTCGCCCGGTTCGTGTCGGAGGAGGGCCGCGTCTTCGTCCTGGACCGCAGCCAGGGCGTCCCGATGCTGAAGTTCGACGACAGTCCCGAGGTGTGGGTGCTGGCGCCGAGCCCCGCGCCGCGCGGCGACGTGATCTACAAGGACGAGCTGGGCGAGCCGGTGCTGCGCGCCACGCGCCTGGGTGGCCTGACGCTGTTCTCCGACGAGCGGCCGAACGGCGAGGCGGTCTCGCTGGCGGGCGGCGGCTTCCCGCTCCGGCTCGCACCCCTCAGCCCGGCGGCGCTGGGCGAGCGGCTGCTGCAGGCCAGCTACCGCTCGGGCCGGATCGCCCGGCGCACCATCGTCTTCGAGGCCCGCCGCGTCACGCCGGCCGGATCGGCTCTGGTGGGCGACGCCGCCATCGTCACCAGCCTCGCCTTCGTGCGCATGGCCGAGCGGCGCGGCGGCCGCACCGTGCTGGGCCAGTTCAACATCGTCCGCTTCGAGGAGGGCAAGAAGCCCTCGGTCACGCTGAAGGACGGCATCCTGCGCATCGTCGTGGCGCCGGAGCAGGGCCTGGCCGGCCGCCCGTCCTCCAAGCGCATCATGAAGGTCGCGGGCGCGCAGTAGGCCATCGCCGAAATGCATCAGCGGTTGGTCGAGACAACGCCACACTGCGACGATGGCGCATCATGATCACCCGAGTTCAGAATCAGGCTTCGCCGCACAAGCGGGACTCTGATTCAGGAACGAAATAGCAACAAAAAGTGCGAAGGCGCGCAGCGGCAGGTCAGCCCTTGAAGTTGTCCTTGGCTTCGCGGACGGCGGCGAAGGCCTTGAAGTCGGGCTCGCCCGCCGCGCCGACCCTGGCCGCCAGTTGTGGCGCGCGCAGGAACGGGTTGGTCGCCTTCTCCAGGCCGATGGTGGTGGGCACGGTCCACTCGCCGCGCTCGCGGGCCGAGAAGATCTGCGCCGCGCGGTCCTTGAGCGCCTTCGAATCGTCCACGCTGAGCGCGAAGCGGGCGTTCGAGGCGGTGTACTCGTGGGCGCAGTAGACGGTGGTGTCGTCGGGCAGGGCGGCGATCTTCTGCAGGCTGGTCCACATCTGCTCAGGCGTGCCCTCGAACAGGCGCCCGCAGCCGAGCGCGAACAGGGTGTCGCCGACGAAGGCGATGCGGTCGGCGGCGTCGAAGTAGGCGATGTGGCCCAGCGTGTGGCCGCCGGTGTCGAGCACCCGGAAACGGGTCTCGCCGAGCTCGACGATGTCGCCGTCGACCACCTCGCGGTCGAGGGGCGCGATGCGGGTGACCTCCCCGGGCCCGACGATGGTGCAGCCGGTGATCGCCTTCAGGTCGGCGTTGCCGCCCGCGTGATCGGGATGCCAGTGGGTGTTGAAGACGAAATCCAGGTCCCAGCCCAGCTCCTCGAGCTGGCGCAGGATCGCGCCGGCCTCGGGGGTGTCGATGCAGGCGGTCAGGCCCGTCGCCTCGTCGCGGATCAGGAAGCCGTAGTTGTCGGAGAGGCAGGGGAACTGATGGACGGTGAGCGGCATGGCGGAACTCCGGGCGGACCCATGTTGATTTAGGCTGGCCGACCGCACGCGTCGAGCTTAGCCAGAGGAGGCACATGCGCCGCGACGTCCTCGAGCTTCGCCAGTTCTACGCCTCCGACCTGGGCCGGGCGGCGCGGGCGATGGTCGAGCGCAAGCTGCTGGAGGCCTGGGGCGACGCCCATGGCCTGGACCTGCTGGCGCTGGGCTACGCCACGCCGTTCGTCGGCCCCCTGCGCGAGGCCGCCCGCCGCGTGGTGGCCGGGATGCCGGCGCAGCAGGGCGTCGAGGTCTGGCCCGCCGAGGCGCCGAACCTCGCCGCCCTGACGCCCGAGGACGCGCTGCCGTTCCAGAACGCGCTCTTCGACCGGGTGCTGGTGGTCCACGGCCTGGAGGAGAGCCCCGATCCCGTGGGCTACCTGCGCGAGGTCTGGCGGGTGCTGGCGCCGTCGGGCAAGGCGATCATCACGGTGGCCTCACGCAACGGGCTGTGGGCCAACACCGAGAAGACCCCCTTCGGCCACGGCCGGCCCTACACGCGCGGCCAGCTCGCCGAGCTGCTGCGCGACGCCGACCTGGAGCCGTCGGGCTGGACGCGGGCGCTCTACGTGCCGCCGGTCGCCTGGATGGCGCGCTGGGCCGAGGGGTTCGAGCAGGCGGGGTCGCGGCTCTGGCCGGGCTTCGCGGGCCTGTTGCTGATGGAGGCGGTGAAACAGACGTTCGCGGTGAAACCGCAGGGTCGGCGGGCCCGCGCCGCGCGGCCCGTGCTGCTGCCCGCGCCCGGCGTTCCGGCCACCTCGGTGAGTCCGCTGGCGTCCCCGCGGCGAAGGCCTTAGCCTTGCAGGCTGGAAACAGCCCGTTCGGAGCGCCCGGCGCATGAAGCTGATCATCGCGATCATCAAGCCCAGCCGGCTCGACGCCGTGCTCGACGCGGTCACGGAAGCCGGCGCCTCCGGCCTCACGGTCACCGAGGTGCGCGGCTACGGCCGCCAGCGGGGCAAGACCGAGGTCTACCGGGGCGCCGAGTACGAGGTGAAGCTGCTGCCCAAGGTGAAGCTCGAGATCGCCGTGCCCTCCGACATCGTCGAGGCGGTGGTCGAGGCGCTGCAGACCACGGCCAACACCGGCAAGATCGGCGACGGCAAGATCTTCGTCCTCGACCTCGAGCGGGCGCTGCGCATCCGCACCGGCGAGCAGGACGCGGCGGCCATCGCGGGCTGACCGACCCC
>NZ_JAEUMO010000165.1 GCF_016793285.1 Phenylobacterium sp. | reverse complement strand
CAAGTCGCTGCTCCGCTCGTCGGTCAGCGCGGCCCACACGGCCGAGCAGATCGACGAGGTCCTGGCGATCTTCGAAGAACTGGGCCTGGAATACGGCCTCCTGCAACGCGCGAAGCGGGCCTCGGCCTGAGCCACCCGCATACGCGGTGAGGCCCGGGCCCGGCGGCGCTCGGCGGCGCTGAGCGACGACGCGGTTGCGCGGCAGGCCGATGCGGGGATCATCGGCAAACCATCGGCAGATCATCGTTTCGAGGCCGTGTCCGCACCGCCGCCCCGGCCGTAGACCTACCCCGACGCGTCGCGGAAGCGGCGGCTTCGGGGAGCGGTGGGCATGGTGTCGGCGACACAGGCGGGCGGCCATGCGCACGCTCCGCGCGGAGAGCTGCTGCGGGTGCTGGGCCTCGGGTTCGGCATCGCCGTCGTGGTCGGCGGCGTCGTCGGCCAGGGGATCCTGCGCACGCCGGGCATCGTCGCGGGCGCCCTGCACGATCCCGTCTGGATCCTCGCCGCCTGGGGGGCGGTGGGCCTCTTCACGCTGATCGACGCGCTGGCCCTCGTCGAGCTCGGCTCCGCGATCCCGCGCGCCGGCGGGCCCTATGCGTTCGTGGAGCGGGCGTTCGGCCACGTCCCCGGCGCGGTCGTCGGCTGGAGCGACTGGCTCAACAACCTCTTCTCCATGGCGTTCATCGCCGTGGCCTTCGCCGAGTTCAGCCAGCGACTCGGCGTGCTGCCGGCCGCGCCGACCGGGATCCTGGCGGTGGCGGTGCTCGCGGCCTGCGGTCTGGTGAACTGGGTGGGGACGAGCGCCAGCGGCCTGTCGCAGAACATCGGCAGCGCACTGAAGGCCGCGGCGCTGCTGGCGATCGTGGCGCTCTGCTTCGCCGCGCCCGGCCCGGCCGCCGTGACGCCGGTGCTGGCCGACCATCCCGCGCTGACCCTCGCCGGCGTCGCCATCGCCGCCCGCGCGATCCTGAACACCTACTCCGGCTGGAACACCTGCGCCTACTTCTGCGAGGAGGTCCATGCGCCGGAGCGGAACCTGGCCCGGGCGACCTTCACCGGGATCGCGGTGGTGACGGGCCTCTATCTGCTGGTGAACGCAGGCCTGCTGCACGCGCTGACGGTCGAGCAGATCGCCGCGAGCAACCTGCCCGCCGCCGATGCCGTGGCCACGGTGCTGGGTCCCCAGGGCGGGCTGCTGACCACGGCCTTCGCCATGATCTCGGTCGCAGCGATCGCCAATCTCGTGGTGATGTCGGTCGCCCGGATCGCCTTCGGGATGGCCCGCAGCGGCATCCTGCCGGCCGCGCTGGCGCGGGTGGCGCCTTCGGGGACGCCGCGCGTGGCGCTGCTGGTCAGCGTGGCGATCGGCGCAGCCCTCGCCTCGACCGGCGCCTACGTCCCGCTGATGGCCATCGGCGCCACCCTGGCCATCATGATCAACATCGCGGTGGACCTGGCTGCCCTGGGCCTGCGGCGCAGCGAGCCCGACCTGGTGCGGCCCTACCGGATGCCGCTCTTCCCGCTGCCGCCGCTGCTCGGCATCGCCATCAACCTGGCGATTCTCGTCGCCCTGCTCGGAGAAGATCCGACCCATACCCTGGTGGCCATCGTGTCGCCCGTCGTGGCCGCGCTGGCCTGTCTGGCCATCCATCGCCTGCGGCCGCGCACGTGAGCACGCCAGCCCGCCGTTCGCCGTCCGCGTCCCGCGGACAGGGTCGGGCCTCCTGGCCCAGGCGCCGTCGCATGAGACGGGCGCTGGCGCTGGCCGCACTGATGGTCACGGCCGGAGCCCATGCTGTCGCGGCGCCGCCTGCCGCCAAGGCGCTCGACGGGGTCTGGACCCTCGGGACCTACACCGATTTCCAGCGCCCCAAGGAACTCGAGGCGTCCGTGCTCACCCCCGCCGAGGCCGAAGCCTACGAGGCGCCGCGTCGCGCCTTGCGCGGCATGCTGCGAGAGAAGGACGAGGAACTCGGCCAGTCGGAGAGCGAGTTCAACGAGCGAGGGCACGCGCTCACCCGCGTGAACGGCCAGATTCGCGCGTCCTGGATCGTCGACCCCGCCGACGGCCGCATCCCCTACAACGCGGAGACGAAGGCGCGCCTGGGACTCGAAAAGGAGAAGCGGGAGGAGCGGCGGGACAATCCGGAAGACCTGAGCGGCATGACCCGGTGCCTGACGAACCAGGCCGCGGGGGCGCCGATGATGGGCGCGCCGGACACCAACCTGTTCGAGATCGTGACGACGCCTGACCACGTGGCCATCCTGACGGAGAAGTACCACGAGGTCCGGATCGTGCGGCTGGGCGCCGCCGAACGGCCGGACCCGCGCGCGGGCGACTGGATCGGCCACAGCACCGGTCGGTGGGAGGGCGACACGCTCGTCGTCGAGACGACAGGCTTCCGGCCGGGAGACACCGGCCGCGGCGCCGGCCTCTATCTGTCGGGCCGCAGCCGGGTGACGGAGCGGTTCACGCGCCTGGGCCCCGGCGCCCTGCTCTACCGGTTCACCGTGGAAGACCCGGCGCTCTACACCCAGGTCTGGCGCGGGGAGATCGTGCTGGACAAGGCCCGCGGCCGGATCTTCGAGTTCGCCTGCCACGAGGGGAACTACGCCCTTCCGAACATTCTGGGCGGCGCGCGCTACGAAGAGGCGACCGCCAAGGCGCAGACGACGAACGCCAGCCCCTGAGGACAGCCGCCGCACGACGGCGCCGGTGACGGCTGGTCAGCCCCTCGACCTCGACTTAAGACATCGGGTCATGGAGGCCCGCTTGGCGGACGACGCGATCAATGCCGCCGGGCGCAGGCGCGCACGCCCGGGGGGGCGCACGGAACGCCATACCGACGCCATCTACCGCGCGACGCTCCTGCAACTGGCCGAGCGCGGCTATGCGGGCCTCGCCTTCAACGATATCGCCGCCGCCGCCGGCGTGGCGCGATCCACGCTCTATCGCCGCTGGTCGGGTCGGGCGGAACTCGTGCTCGACGCGATCGGCGTCTCGCTCTCGGAAGCGATCGTGGCGCCCGACACGGGCTCGCTCGTCGAAGACATGCGCCAGACGCTGCGGCAGATCGGAGCATACATCTCCACGCCGCTCGGCGCCGCCGTGGTGGCCGCCAGCCTCGAAATCGGCGCGACGGGGGTTCCGGGCGGTCGGCTGGAGCGCTGGCGCGAACGCTTGTCCGCCTTCGACGCGATGTTCGACCGGGCCACCGCTCGCGGCGAGATCGCATCGGACCTGGACCGGACCGCGAGCTTCGCGTTGGCCGCAGGCGCCATCCATTTTCGGCTGATCTTCACCGGCGAGGCGCTGGACGAAGCCTGGGTCGGCCGCGTGGTCGCAACATGGGAAAGATCGCTGGCCAGATCATAAACGCGACATATGTTGCATTAAATAGACGAAGCACGTATGACGACGCCAACGCAGCGAGGGCTCGTCATGCCGGACACCGCACCTGTTCTCATCCTCGGCGCAGGGCCCGTCGGCCTGGGCGCAGCCCTGGAACTGGCGCGCTTCGGCGTGCGCAGCATCGTGCTCGAGAAGCACGCGGGCACGTCGTTCCATCCCAAGACGCGCAACTTCAACACCCGCACCATGGAGATCGCCCGCGGCTGGGGCCGCGCCGCCTACGGGCGGCTACGCGGCATCGACACACCGGAGGGATGGAAGAGCCCGATCCGTTTCCTGGCGTCGGCCGTCGGCGAGGAGTTCGGGTCCATCGAATCGAAGGGCTTCGAGGGCCCCGGACCCGATGTCAGCCCGGCGCTCCCGGTGATGTCGTCCCAGGAGTTGATCGAGGAGATCATGCTCGACGCCGCACGCGCCACGGGCCTCGTGGACGTGCGCTTCCGCACGGAGGCCACCGAACTCGTGACGGGCGGCGGCGACAGCGACCGGCAGGCGCAGTTGCGGGTCACCCACCTGGAGACCGGCGAGACCGAAGTGCTCACGGGCCCCGCCCTCGTCGCCGCCGACGGCGCGGGCAGCTTGATCCGGCGACAGTTGGACCTGCCGCTCGACGGCGTTCAGGACCTGTCGCACATCGTGAACTGCTACTTCCGCGCCGATATCGAGCCGCGTCTCGGCGATCGCCGCGGCGTGTTGCTGTTCGTCTCGAACACCGAAGCGCGGGGGGTGCTGCAACCGCTCGACGCCGCGGGGCGCTGGCTGTGCCAGATCAACGTCGCCGAGACCGACTGGTCGCCGGAGATGTTCACCCAGGATCGCGCCGAGGCCTGGATCCGCGCGGCCGCCGGCGTTCCCGACCTGACGGTCGAGGTGCTCTCGCTGGGCTTCTGGAAGCTCAACGCCACGGTGGCGCGCCGTCTGATGCAGGGACGGGTCGTGCTGTGCGGCGACGCGGCCCACCAGTTCCCTCCGACGGGCGGACTGGGCGTAAACACCGGCCTGCAGGGTATGCACAATGTCATGTGGAAACTGGCGATGGCGGTGAAGGGCCAGGCCGACTGGTCGCTCGTGGAGACCTACGATGCGGAGCGCCGGCCCGTGGCGCAGGAGATCACGGCGCAATCCCTCGAGAACTCGCGCAACGTGGGACGCATCCAGGCCGCCGCGATGTCGGGGGGCGAAAGCGGCCTGGACGCCGCGGACGTGGTGACCGCCTCGCGCCGATACGGCAACCATCTGGGCGCGGAGTTCGGCGCGGCCTACGTGTCGTCGGCGGTGATCGCCGATGGATCGCGACCGCCAGCGGTGGCCGACAGCTATTCGGACTACGCGCCTTCCGCGACGCCGGGCTGCCGGGCGCCTCATGTCCGGCTCGGACGAGGCGGGGCGGAGCTGTCCACCCTGGACCTGTTCGGGGCCGGCTACACCTTGCTGGCGGCGAAGGACGGGCAGGCCTGGTGCGAGCAGGCGCGCGAGGCTGGCGACGCGCTCGGTCTCACGCTGGACGTCTACCGCATCGGCGGCGCCGGCCTGGAGGATGGGGGCGCCTTCGCCCCGGCCTACGGCCTGACGGACGAGGGCGCGGTCCTCGTCCGGCCCGACGGGCATGTCGCCTGGCGCAGCCGTTCTCCGCCGGCCGCCGGCGCGCCCGCCCTGACCGGGCTCCTTCGCGAGCTCCACGGCGGAACGGGCCGGGCGCCCGCTCCGCGGCAGGGCGCCGTCTAGTCGCGGCGGTCCTGGCGGACCCGGGCGTTCAGATCGTCGAGGCGGGCCATCAGGGCGTCGCTCTCGCGACCGTTCAGGCGGCCGTCGCGCATATAGCGGCGCTCGTCGCGGCGGATGTCCTGCAGCGTGTCCATGGCCCGCTGGGCTTCCCGGCGCGAGATGGCGCCCGAGTTGCGGCTGCGCACGATCCGCTGCTCCAGCCAGTTGCCGCGGGCGCGGATGTCCATCGGGGCGTCGCGCCAGTCGGAACGCGTGCGGTAGCTGGTCTCGGCGCCGTAGCTGCCGGCGTTCATGGCCCAGCGGCCGTCGCGGTCCCAGCCGCCCGCCGGCGGCGCGCCGACGATCCAGTTGCCGTTCCGGTCGTAGTAGCCCTCGGCGTAACTGCGGCTCACACCGGTCGAGTGCCAGTTGTTCTGGTTGTCGTAGTAGCCGTAGGCGCGACGGCAGTCGCCGTCGCCCTTGGACACCTGGTTGCCGATGACGGCCCCGCCGACACCGCCGATCACGGCGCCTTCGGTGCGGTCGCCCTTGCCGGCGATGGCGCTGCCGGCGAGCGCGCCCAGGACCCCGCCCACGACGGTGCCGGCGGCGCGGTTGGCGCGGCGCTCCTCGCAGGTCTGTTGCGCGGCGGCGAGCGACGGGACGAGGGTCAGGGCGGCGATGCCGGCGGCGATCAGGCGATGGCGCATGGGGGCTCCGGGGTTGGTTGTGACCACCAAAACCCCCTTACGGCCAAGCCGGTTCCGACAAAGCTGGCCTCAGTGGACTCTGCCCGCCTCCCGCTGGCGTCGGCGAAGCTCCAGCCACGCACCGGGCGCGGCGAGGAAGGGGTGGCGTTCGCGCCAGGGGGTGACCTCGATCTCGACGCCGGTGTGGCGGGCGATCTTGTAGGCCGCGTAGCGCGCGGCGCCGGCGAAGGTGAAGGCCGCCTTCAGGATGCGCGCGATGTTGAGCGGCTTGCCGGCGAGGTTGGGCGCTGTCCAGCCGGGCAGGCCCTGCCGCGACGGCGTGAACGTGTCCCCTGCCCGCTCGAAGCGGACGCCGGCGGCGGTCCAGGCCAGCGGCAGGATCCGCGCGTAGCGCTCGGCGAACGGGGCCAGGACCGTGTCGGCGCGCTCGGCGGTCTCGACCCGGAACTCGGCGGCGTAGGTCTTGCGGAAGAGCGCGGTCCAGTAGCCGGCGGGCGGCGCGCCGGCCGGGCCCAGCCTCGCCGCGAACCGGCTGGCGGTGACGACGGCGGCGACGACGGCGTCCCGCGCGGCGGCGGCCGACGCCTCGTCGGCGGCCCAGACGCGCTGGCAGGGCTGGACGAAGCGGGCCCAGATGGTGGTGTCGAGCGTGCGGCCGGCCGCGGCCTTGTGGAACGTGGCGAGCGGCAGGGTGGCGACCTTGGCCTTCAGCCCGCCCACCTCATGGTAGCTCACCTCCGGCCACAGCACGCGCTCGACGAGGCCTCGGAGCCCGCCGCGATGCGGACGGTGGGTCAGGCGGTAGAAGTCGAGGATGCCGGTGAGGTCGCCGGTGCGCAGCGTCGAGCCGTAGTAGAGGATGGCCGCGTCCGTGGCGGGATCGGCGAGCGCGGCGGCGAGGCGGACGACGGCGTCGGGCGCAGGCGTGGCGAGTTCTGCTCCGATGAGGACGTCGAGATCGCTCACGGGATCACGAACTCCAGCTCCGGGCCCTGGCGGACCGTGAGGTCGCCGCCGTCGTAGATCTCGCCGTCGAGCACGAAGTCGCCGGACCAGCTCATGTCGAAGGCCGGCGGATCGCAGCGAACGTAGCCCTTGTCGGCCAGCCAGCCGGAGTCGCGGCCGCTCAGGATGACGGGCAGCGCAAGATGCAGCCGGCGCGGCGGGGCCTGCACGGAGATCACCTTCAGCCCCTCACGCGGCTCGCCGAACGGCTTCAGGCCCAGCGGGAAGCGCTTGAGCGTGGACGCGATGGTCAGGAACCATCGCTCGGCCGGATCGAACGAGACCCTGGCCGCCTCGCCCTTCCGCCAACCGTTCGACGGCCCGCCGAAGAGGGCGCCGATGGCCGCGTGAACGATGGTGGCCGCGATGGCCGCGTCGTCGAAGAGGCCGACGGTGTGGTGCTTCTGGGCGAGTTCGGTGGCGCGGACGAAGGCGCCCGTGCCGAACAGGAAGCCCCGGCGCTCGGGCGTCGCCTGGCCGGGGCGCACGATCTCCAGGCACGGGCGGCGCTTGGTGGGCTGGCCGGCCTCGGCGGCGGTCAGCAGTTGCTCCAGCGTCGTGCCCAGCGGAGACCCGATGTCGAGGGCCAGGGCGTTGGTCTTGCCGTTGGGCACGATGGCCAGGCGCGGCAGGCGCCCGCCGTAGGCCTCCGGCAGGCGGGTGACCACCTCGCGGATGGTGCCATCGCCGCCGTCGATGGCCACGAGGTCGACACCCTCCGCGGCGAAGCGGCGCAGCGTGGCGAAGAGTTCGGCGGGCTCCTCCGGGGCGACCTCGACGACCACGCCCGGCAGCGGATCCACGTCGCCGCCCCGGTTGCGGTGGCTCTTCTGGTTCCAGATGACGCCGGCGCGGATCAACGCGAGAGCCAGGAGACCACGCGCTCGCGCGGCGTGGCGAAGGCCTGGACCAGTTGGGCGGTGTGGACCACCAGGCTGACTGCGGTCCAGATCGCGACCAGGTAGAAGCCGAGTTGCGGCGCGCCCAGGGCCCAGGCGGGCGTCAGGATCAGGAGGTTCGGGTTCCGGCGCGCGGTGATCTGGCGGAAGAAGCTGTCGAACGGGCGCCAGGCATGCACGTGCATGCCGAAGGCGCGCATGAATATCCCCTCCTCGACCCGTTGAACGACATAGCCGATCAGGATGACGGCCAACGCCAGCTCGGCCATCGGCAGCGGCGTGAGGTGGATCCACTGGACGTACCAGGAGGCGGGCGGCGGGTTCCCGAGATGGAAGGCGCCGACGTACCACGCCCACCACCAGAACGGCGGATGGATCAGGTCGATGCCGTGGTCGAAGACGTTGCCGATCTTCGAGCTGGTCATGGTGACGCGCGCGAGCTTGCCGTCGACGGTGTCGAGGAAGGTCATGATCCAGGCGCAGATCAGGCCCAGGCCGAAGGCGCCGTTCCAGAAGAAATACTGGGCGCCCAGCACGCCCAGGAAGCCCACGAACGTCACCATGTTGGGCGTCAGGCGCGCCTGCGCACACCAGCGGGTGACGATGCGGGCGGGGACCGGCCAGACGTGCTTGGTGACGAGGTCGGTGACGCCCTTGTACGAGCCCTTGAAGGTGCGGGCCTCCACGGCGCGGACGTTGTCGCGGGTGAGTTCGAGGAGGATCGGGTCCTCGCGCTTGCGGAGCTCCTGGTTGTAGCTGAGCTCGGCGAGGGACAGGCGCGTGAGGCCGCCGGGATCGGCGCCCTGTCCGAGCGCGGCGGCGGCCTCGGCGGCGCGGGCGGCCGGGACGTGGGCGGCGACGGCCTGGCCGTCGTCGGTCAGCAGCACCGAGCCGGGACGGCCGGCCAGGGTGCGGATCAGGCTCTCGTCGTAGACCCAGCCTCCCAGCGCGATCACCACCGTTCCCGCGCCCGGGGCCTCATCGGCGGCGGCCACGCCCACGCGCCGGAAGATCCGGCGCAGGCGCTCGGCGGCGCTCATGCCCCAGATCCGCACGTCGCCCGCGCCCAGGATCAGGCCCGCGGGGGCTGCTTGCGCCGTCGTCTCCAAATCTGTCGTCAGCCTCTCACGAAAATCGGTGGAACCTGATACCGAGCGCCGTTCCCTTAGGAAAGCCGCAGGGACGAAAGCCCGGGTTCCGCTTGACCGCCTTCCGCCTCGCCCACATCTCGGATCCGCACCTGCCGCCGCCGCCCCTGCCCTTCCGGTGGCGTGATTCTGCATCGAAGCGGGCGTTGTCGCGCTTCGCCTGGCGGCGGAAGCACCATCGGCATGACAAACGCGTGCTGGACGCCCTGACCGCGAGCATCGCTGCGGCACGCGTCGACCACCTGATCGTCACCGGCGACCTGATCAACTTCGCCACCCCTGAGGAGTTCGCGGCGGCGAAGGCGTGGCTGGAGGGGCTGGGCGACCCCACGGCGGTGACGGTCTCGCCGGGCAACCACGACGCGCTGGCGGCGGCCGGCGCGCCCGCGGGCTTCGGGCCGTGGAAGGCGTGGCTGGGGGACGCGCCGGACGTGGCCTTCCCGCACCTGCGGCTCCGTGGGCCGGTGGCGATCGTGAACCTGTGCTCTGCCGTACCGACCGCGCCGCACCTGGCGACCGGGACGCTGGGGCGCGCCCAGATCGAGGCGGCGCGGGGCCTGCTGGCCGGGACGGAGGGGCTCTACCGGATCGTGCTCGTGCATCACCCGGTGGCGGCGGGGGTGGTCTCGGGGCGCAAGTCGCTGACCGACCTCGAGGCGCTGCGCGCGCTGCTGGCCGGGGCGGGCTGCGAACTGGTGCTGCACGGACACGCGCACGAGGCGGTGCTGACCGGCGTGAAGGGCCCGGGCGGCGCGACGATCCCGGCGCTGGGCGTGCCCTCGGCCTCGACGCCGGCGGGTATGGCGCACGACCAGGCGGCGCGCTGGAACGAGATCGCCGTGACGCGGGACGGCGACGGCTTCTCGGCCCGGGTGACGGCGCACGGCATCACGGCGGACCTGAACGTCGAGACGCTGGGAAGCTACGCCCTGACGCGCTAGGACGCGGGCGTTTCCGAAGGAGTCCCCCATGCCCAGCCTGCGCCCCGATCTCGATCCCGATGGCCTGCTGGAGTTTTCGGTGGTCTTCACCGACCGCTCGCTGAACCACATGAGCGGCACGTTCCAGGGCGTGATGCGCGATATCCACGGCATCCTCTGCGAAGTCCACGGCGCGACTCGCGCGGTCGTCGTGCCGGGCGGCGGCACCTATGCGATGGAGGCGGTGGCGCGGCAGTTCGCGAGCGGCCGCAAGGTGCTGGTCGTGCGCAACGGCTTCTTCTCGTACCGCTGGAGCCAGATCTTCCAGGCGGGCGCGATTGCGCAGGCCGAGACCGTGCTGAACGCGCGGCAGTTGGGCGAAGGTCCGCGGGCCCCGTTCGCGCCGGCGCCGGTCGCCGAGGTCGTTGCCGCCATCCGCGCCGAGCGCCCGCAAGTGGTGTTCGCGCCGCACGTCGAGACGGCGTCGGGGATGATCCTGCCGGACGACTACATCCGCGCCGTGGCGGACGCGGCGCACGAGGTCGGCGGCCTCTTCGTGCTGGACGGCGTGGCGTCGGGGTGCGTGTGGGTCGACATGCCGGCCCTGGGCGTCGACGTGCTGATCTCGGCGCCGCAGAAGGGCTGGTCCGCCTCGCCCTGCGCCGGGCTGGTGATGCTGAACGACGCGGCGCTGGAGCGCTGCCAGGCGGCGACGTCCACGAGCTTCGCGGCGGACCTGGGCCGGTGGCTCGCGATCATGGAGGCCTACCTCGGCGGCGGCCACGCCTATCACGCCACCATGCCGACCGACGCGCTGAGGGGGCTGCGCGACGCGATGCTGGAGGCGAAGGCGTTCGGGTTCGAGCGGCTGCGGGCCGCGCAGTGGGAACAGGGCCGCGCGGTGCGGCGGCTGCTGGCGGAGCGCGGGATCGCGTCGGTCGCGGCCGAGGGCTTCGAGGCGCCGGGCGTGGTGGTGGCCTACACCGACGACCCGGAGGTGCAGAACGGCAAGCGCTTCGCCGCGGAGGGCCTGCAGATCGCCGCCGGCGTCCCGCTCATGGTCGGCGAGGGTTCCGACTACCGCAGCTTCCGCCTCGGGCTGTTCGGACTGGACAAGCTGAAGGACGTCCCGGCCAGCGTCGCGCGGCTGGAAGCGGCGATGGACGCCGTGTTCGGACGCTAGCGACTTGGATCTGAAGTTCGACCGAGTTCGCCTCCGGCGCTCGCGAACTCCGGAATCGGGACACTAGGACGCGACGCCCTCGTGCGAGCGATCCATGGCGCGCCGGAAGGCGTCGCGGCCGGTGGTGCGGGCGAGATAGGCCTGTTCGGCGTCGCCCAGCACGAAGCCGCCGTGCCTGCCGCCGAGATCGAGCGCGTACGTCACGGAGATGTCGGCCGCGGTGAAGGCGTCGCCGGCCATGTAGGGCGAGCAGGCCAGCCGCGCGCGCACGATGTCGAGACGGCGCTCGACACACGCCCGCGCCCACCGCGCGCCCCAGTTGTCGCGCTCGGCCGGGGGCGCGACGAAACCGCTGACCACGACGGGCATCATCAGGGTCGCCAGCCCGGCTTCGCCCAGGTGCAGGAACTGCTGATAGGCCGGGAATGTCGGGTCGTCGGGCGCGGGCGCCAGCGGCGTCGGGCCATAGCGTCCCATCAGGTACTCCATGATCGCAACGGACTCGATCATCACCACGTCGCCGTCCTCGATCGCCGGGATGTAGTTGGCCGGATTCACCGCCAGGAACGCCGGA
>NZ_JAEUMO010000173.1 GCF_016793285.1 Phenylobacterium sp. | reverse complement strand
TCTCGTCGGTCACGTCCAGCACGCCGGCCTCGGCGCCGATCCTGTCGGCCGCCGCGCGCACCCGCTGCGCGTTGGTGGAGGCCACGGTGACGACCGCGCCCTCGCGCGCCGCGCCCTCGGCCACGGCGAACCCGATCCCGGATCCCCCGCCTACGACCAGAACCTTCTTGCCGCTCAGGCTCATGTGTCACGCCGCCCTGAACCGGACCGGCATCGCCTTGGGTCCGGAGATGAAGTTGGAGGGGAGCCACTCGACCGGCGCCGCCAGCTCGAAGCCGGCCATCCGCGCCAGCACCTCGCGCAGCATGGCGTCGATCTCGATCCGGGCGATGTGCTGGCCGAGGCACCCGTGCGGGCCGGTGCCGAAGGCGATGTGCGGGTTCTCGGGCCGCGAGAGGTCCAGCACGTCGGGCCGCGCGAACACGGCGGCGTCGCGGTTGGCCGCGCCGAAGTACATGACGACCTTGTCGCCTTCCCTGATCTGCTGGCCCGCCAGCTCGGCGTCGCGCCTGGCCGTGCGGCGCATGTAGATCACCGGGCTCGTCCAGCGCAGCAGCTCCTCGCGCGCCGTGGGCAGGCGGCCCTCCAGGTCGGCCATCAGCCAGGCGTACTGTTCGGGGTGCTCCATCAGGGCGAGCAGTCCGCCGGACAAGAGGTTCCGGGTCGTGTCCCCGCCCGCGTCGACCAGCAGCAGGAAGAACAGCAGGAACTCCATGTCCTCCAGCTTGCGGCCGTCGACCTCGCAGGCCAGCAGCTTCGAGGCCAGGTCGTCGCCCGGCCGCGCCCGCTTCTCGGCGATCACTTTCGAGCCGTACTCGAACATCTTCATCACCGCCTGGCCGCCGGCGCCGGGCGGCAGCGCCTCGGGGGCGGTGTGGATGATCTCGGTCAGCTTGTAGAGCTCGCGCCCGTCCGTGAGCGGCAGGCCCATCAACTCCGCGATCACGAAGCTGGGCATCTCGCCCGCCACGTCGTTCACGAAATCGCATTCGCCCTTGTCGATCACCGCGTCGACGATCTGCCTGGCCAGTTCCTGGATGCGCGCCTGCCGCAGCCGCGCCGACGGCTCGGTGAATTCGCTGCGGATGAGCTTGCGGAACGCCGTGTGCTCCGGCGGATCCATCATCAGCATCATCTTGTACGGCCCGAAGTTGCCGGCGTCGGCCAGCGGGTCGGTGATCATGATGGTGGGTTCGGACGAGTAGGTCTGGAAGTCGCGGTCCACCGCCCAGACGTCGGCATGGCGCGTGACGGCCCAGAAGCCCTTGCCGCCCGGCTCGTCGTGCCAGCGGACGGGCTCGTTGGCCCTGAGCCAGTCGAACTGGCCATGCGGCTGGCCACCCTCGAAGCTCGCCGGCGACAGGAGGTCGATCTTCATGGCCGCGGTCTCCGTGTCGGTTGCGGCCGGATTGGAGGCGCTTGACCGCGCGTCACGCAAGTCCGCGCTGCGCCTGCGCGCCCGGGGCGCAGGCGCAGCGCGGGGTTAGAGTCCCTTCGACGGGTTGATCAGGTACTTCTCGCCCGTCGTCTTCCTGTTGTAGGCGGCGATGACGTCGGGCCGCAGCGCCTCGGCGAGCGAGATCTCGGCGGTGTAGCTGCTGGCGAAGGTGGTCTTCAGCTCGTCGACCACCCGCTGGCGCAGCGCGGCGCCTTTCTCCGGGCCGGCCTTCATCAGGAAGTAGGTGAGCAGCCAGCCGCCCAGGCCCCAGCTCATGCCGAAGGCGCGGTTGAGCTCGGTGGGACCGGTGTCGAGGCCGCCGTAGATGTAGACCTGCTTGTAGGTGGTCGACCCGTAGCGGCTGTAGGCGCCGCCGCTGCGGGCGTTGGCGGCGATCTCCATGGCCGTCAGCAACTGGCCCGCCAGCTTGCCGCCGCCGATCGCGTCGAAGGCGATGGTGGCGCCGGTCTCGGTGAGCGCGGCGACGAGGTCGTCCATGAAGGTCGGGGCGGTGGAGTCGACCACGTACTTCGCGCCGATGTCCTTCAGGATCTTCGCCTGCGCGGCGCTGCGGACCACGTTCACCAGGGCGACGCCGTCCTTCAGGCAGATCTTCTGCAGCATCTGTCCCAGGTTCGAGGCGGCGGCGGTGTGGACCAGGGCCGTGTGCCCCTCCGCCTTCATCGTCTCGACCATGCCGAGCGCCGTCAGCGGATTGACGAAGCACGAGGCGCCGTCCGCGGCGCTCGCGTCGGCCGGCAGCGGCAGCACCTCGCCGGCCCTGGCGGTGCGGTACTGGGCGTACATCGCCCCGCCGAGCAGGGCGACGCGCCTGCCGACCAGCCCCTGCGCGTCGGGCCCGGCGGCGATGACGACGCCCGCACCCTCGTTGCCGACCGGCATGGACTGGTCGACGCGCGCGGCCATGGCGCGCATGAACTGGGGCGGGACCCTGGCCGTGGTCACGCCGCCGGCGCTCTTGACGGTGGAGAGGTCGGCCGGGCCCAGCAGCAGGCCCAGGTCGGACGGGTTCAGCGGCGAGGCTTCCACCTGCACCAGCACCTCGTCGCCCGTGGGCGCGGCGACCGGAACGGTCTCGAGACTCAGCTCCAGCTCGCCCGAGCTCTTGATGATCGACCGCAGTTGCAGTCCCGATGTCGGAATCCCGGCCACTCTCGCCTCCCTAGCCATCCCATGGGTGTCAGCAAGCGCACATGGCGGCTCCCGGCGCAGGCGCCAAGGGCCAAGCGCAAACTCCGGCCCAGAAGCAAAGAAGGCGACCCTTTCGGGCCGCCTCTGCCGCTTCTGTAGAGACCGCGCGGGACCGAAATCCCGGAAGCGCCGCGGGGCCCCACGCCCCGGCGTTCGGACAGGTTCCAAACGCCGTTCGCGAGCGTCATGTCGCAAACGCGGTTCTGCGACAAGCCCCCTGCGCCCGCAGGCCGCATTTCCGGCGTGGCCTGTATCCCCGCCGCAACGCCGTGAAATGGTCTTATTTGCGACCCGCGGCGAACACAGGTCACCCGTTTATTCGGTTGCGTCGGCTGGCCCGCATCCGGTCCGGATCCTGAACAGCCCCCCCAGCCCCCCTGATCGGGCGCCTGGTCAGCCGACGACCCCTCTTACAATTGGCGATGAGCGGATCGTGTCGGCTCAGACTTCGCGGGCGCGGTTCAGCCACTCCGCCGCGTTCCACGACGCCGAGCGCCCGCCCAGGCCCTCGCAGCGGAAGTTCAGGTCGCTGGTCTGCACCAGCGCCAGGAGCCGGTGGCCCGTCAGCAGGTGATTGCGCGACCAGTCCTCGACGATGTCCAGCACGCCGTGCGCGAACTCGGGCTGCTGGCCGGCGATGACGTGGAAGTCGCGCAGGCAGAGCGCCACGTCGGCGTCGTCGCCGAACGGAAATCTCGAGAACCCGTCGTTCAGGGCGTTCAGGTTGCCGTCCCAGGGCTCGTCGCCGAACCTCGCCGTCCACTCCAGGGCGTCGCTGATCGCGCGGCGGAACTGTCCGGGCGTGGCGCAGGTGATTTCGATAAGGCGGTAGCCCAGCGCCCTGAGGTCGGCCTTGCCGGCCTCGAACCGTCCGTCGCGCCAGTAGAGCGTGATCGCCCCATGGCGCAGCAACTCCCAGTCCGCACGATCGAAATCGCCTGCGGTGCGAAACAACGCCAGCCTCCCGCCAGCATCCCGAGCAGGATGCCGGCCACCTGATCCCTGGGTTGCATGGCAGCGCTTGGCCGCGCCGGGAGTCAACCTTCCTCCCCGCGCGCCAGTCAGGCGACGTGGAATCCCGCGTAGCCGCTGGCCGCGACCTCGTTGCACTTGTCGCGATAGACCGGGAAGCCGCCGATGTAAGGCATGAAGACCCTGGGCTTTCCGGGGACGTTGGCGCCCATGTACCAACTGTTGGCCTGCGGGTAGATGGTGCCGTTCGCCACCTCGTTGACGTGCTCGACCCACTCGTCCTGCGCCGGCTCGCTGGCCTCGATCGCGCCCATCTGCCGGTCGCCCATCCAGGCGATGCAGTCGCTGATCCACTCGACGTGCTGCTCGATGGCGACCGCCATGTTGCAGAGCACCGAGGGGCTCCCGGGCCCGGTCACCAGGAAGAGGTTCGGGAAGCCGGCGGTCATCAGCCCCAGGTAGGTGCGCGGGCCCGCCGCCCAGGCGTCGCTCAGCCGCTGGCCGCCGCGCCCGCGGATGTCGATCTTCGCGAGCGCCCCGGTCATGGCGTCGAAGCCGATCGCATAGACGATGGCGTCGACCGCGTACTCGCCCGCGGCGGTCTTCACGCCCGCTGTGGTGATGGCCTCGATGGGCTCCTCCGCGATGTCCACCAGGCTGACGTTGGGCCGGTTGAAGGTGGCATAGTAGCCGGTGTCGACGCAGAGCCGCTTGGCGCCGATCGGGTACGTCCTGGGGATCAGCTTCTCGGCGGTGGCGGGATCGTTCACGATGCCGCGGATCTTGTCGGCCATGAAGTCCACCGCCGTCCGGTTCGCGGCCATGTCGACGATCAGGTCGTTGTAGGCGCCGAGGAGGGCGAACCCGCCGTAGGCCCAGCGCGCCTCGAACGCGGCCTTGCGCGCCTCGGGCGTCGCCTCCAGCGCCGGCGTGTCGCCCATGGCGACGCCCCGGATGGCGAACCCGGTCTCGCGCGCCTCCGCGCGGCGGGCCGCGCGGTTCGCCGCCCAGTCCGCGGCCACGTCCGCCGGCACCGGGCCGTTGTGCGCCGGCACGCTGAAGTTGGGCGTGCGCTGGAAGACGGTGACGTGCCTGGCCTGCGATGCGATCACCGGGATCGACTGGATCGCCGACGAACCCGTGCCGATGACCGCCACGGTCATGCCGGTGAAGTCGACGCCCGCTTCGGGCCAGCGGCTGGTGTGCCAGGACGGCCCCTTGAACTCGCGCTCGCCCGGGAACTCGTCGCCCTTCGGGACCGACAGGCAGCCGGTCGCCATGACGCACCAGCGCGCGGAGACGGTCTCGCCGCCATCGGTGGTCACGGTCCAGCGCCGTGCATCCTCGTCCCAGTGGGCGGCGGCGATCCGCGTCCCGAGCTGTATCTCGTCGCGCAGCTCGAAGCGGTCGGCGACGTGGTTGAGGTAGCGCAGCAGTTCGGGCTGGGTCGCGTAGCGCTCGCTCCACACCCATTCGGCGTCCAGCTCGGGCGAGAACGAGTACGAATACTCCTGGCTCTCGATATCCACCCGCGCGCCGGGATAGCGGTTCCAGAACCAGGTGCCGCCGACGCTCGGGCCGGCCTCGTAGACCCGCGCCGACACGCCCAGCTTCTTCAGCCGGTGCAGCATGTAGAGGCCCGAGAACCCGGCCCCCACGATGACCACGTCGAGTTCCATGGCCGCCTCCCATATTGTTCTTGGGAACGACGATACCCGGTTTCCGTGGCGTCGGGATGCCCCTACCTGCGCGCCCGCCGTCCCAGCAGGTCGGTCCAGCGCCAGGCGCCGGCGCCCATGACGATCCGCGTCGCGCCGGGGCCGTCCGCCAGCGAGATCACCACCAGCCCGCGGACCGGCTCCTCGCGGCAGGCTTCGGGGGCGAAGCCGACCTCCCACTGGATCGCCTCGCGCACCGACGCCAGGCCCGCGCCTTCCTGCACGCCGTGGCGCACCCAGCCGCCGTTCCAGATGCGGATGGCCTTGCCGCGGCCCGCCTCGGAGAGCGCCGCCTGCACACGCCGGTCCTTGCGCAGTTTCCCCTGCAGGTGTCGCGCCATGTTGCAGCCCGCGCCGCCGCCGGAGCCCGAGTCGGCGGTCCCGGCGCCCGCCAGCTCAGCGTCGCCCACGGTGGAGATCCCGACGTCCCGCGGCCCCTCGCTCGCGGCGATCGGCTTCACGTCGAGCGGGGCAGGGGCCTTCGCCACGCGCGCCTTGATCGGCGGCGGCTTCTCTTTCACGGGCCTGGGCGGGGCCTTCTTCGGCGCCGGCTCGGGTTTCGGCTTCGGCTCCGGGTCGGGCGGGGCCGGCGGCTCGGGGGGCGCGGGCTCCACGAGCATCACCGGGATCGGCTCGATGATGGCCGCCTCAGGCGGCCCCCCAGGCGCAGCGCGCATGATCACGAGAGCAATGCCCGCGTGAGCCAGGGCGCTCAGCGACGCGGTGATGATCCGACGTCGCCTCGCCTGCCGGGGTCCAGCCTTCGGCACAAGTCGCCGGGTGTCGGCCTAGGACAGGACGATCAGCACCACGCGCCGGTTCTGCTGCCGGCCGTCCTTGTCGTCGTTCGGCGCCACCGGGGCGTCGGGTCCGTAGCTGATGGTCCCGATCCGGTTCAACGCCACCCCGTGCTGGTTCAGGTAGCGGCGCACGGCCTCGGCGCGCTCTTCGCCGAGCTTGTAGTTGTAGTCCTTCGCGCCCGTCGCGTCGGTGTGGCCCTGCACCTCGACGTAGACGTTGCGGTTGTCGGTCTTCAGCTTTTCGACGAACGCGTCGAGACGCGCCTGGGCTTCAGGGCCCAGGTCGGCCTTGTCCACGCCGAACTTCATGCTGTCGTCCGACAGGACTTCCTGGAAGAGGAACTTGCCCTCGGCCAGCTTGCCGGCCGCGGTGGCCCGGTCGAGCGCATCCTTGGCGGTGCCTTCGACGGTGGTCACGCGACCTGCGACCGTGTCGACACGCGTGCCGACGACAGCCACTTCCTCTCTCACGAACTTCTTCGTGGCGCAGCCTCCGAGACTGACCACGCCCAAGAGCGCCGCCCCCACCCAAATCACGCTCGACGAACGCTTCTTCATTTCCCAAGTACCTCCGTCCGGTTTCTCTCCCCAGCCCCGGCCGTAAGCGCACTGCACTGCTTCAATCGCGGCCGATATAGGCCGTTTTCGGGCGTAGCTTCGCCGTAGGACGAGGGATGAACTCCGCCTGTGGCGCCGCCTGGTCCGACGGTCTGAAAGTCGCGAACACCCTGGAGGTTGCATGCCGGTTCCAATTTGTCGGCGACGCGGTACGACTGCGCCCATGATCCGCCCCGCCGCCGCCCTCGCCGCCGCCTTAGCCCTTTCCGGATGCGCCATGATGACGAAACCACCCGCCCCGACGCCCGTCACCTACACCGGCACGCCGCAGGAGCAGTGGGTGCAGGGCCAGAAGGCCTACGAGGCCTGGAGCGCCGCGCGCCCCGGCTGGAAGGCCGAAAGCGGACTGCAGTACCGCAAGCTGAAGGGCAGGGGCTCGGGCCGCCATCCGGCGGCGACCGACACGGTGACCATCCACTACGTCGGCCGCTTCATCGACGGACGCGAGTTCGACTCGTCGCGAAAGCGCGGCGAGCCCGCCACCTTCCCCCTGCCGCAGCTCATCAAGGGCTGGCAGGAGGGCGTGCCGCTGATGCGCGCGGGCGAGACCTTCGAGTTCGTGATCCCGTCCACGATCGCCTACGGCGAGCGCAACCGCCCGCCCATCCCGCCGGGCAGCACGCTGCTCTTCGAGATCGAACTCATCGCCAT
>NZ_JAEUMO010000112.1 GCF_016793285.1 Phenylobacterium sp. | reverse complement strand
CAACGGGAAGGTCAAGGAGGTGGTGCTCACCGCGCAGGGCGAACGCATGCGGCGGGACGCGCAGCGCGCGATGCTGCTGATGGGTGAGGAGCTGGGCCGCAGGCTGGGCCAGCCTGCGCTGCTGCGGGCCGCGCAGCTCCTGCACCAGGAGTGGGGCGATCCGCCGACCTTCGACCCCGAAGAGGTCGGCCGACACGACTAAGCGCGGGGTCCCCGCCGGACCCCGGACCGGCCCAGGCGGTCTAGCGCTTCCTGGCCACCCAGTCGCAGAGGAGGCCCGCGGCGGCCTGGCGCTCCTCGAGGCTGTCCTCGAAGTAGTGGGCGCCGGGGATCATGTTCAACGTCTTGTCCGCCGAGCCGATGTTGTCGTGGATCTTCTTCGCATCGCTCGGGAAGACGCCCGTGTCGGCGAGCCCCTGGACCACCAGGCAGGGCAGGTCGAACTTCGCGAGCTGTTCGGCGCCCTGGCACTTGGACGTCTCCAGGCTCCACATCGAGAGCCAGGTCTTGAGGTTGTTCGCGCGGCCGATGCTGGGCGAACGGTTCGCGACCGCCGGATGGCCCCGGTAGCACATGGGGGTCTTGCGTTCGGACGGGTCGATCGCGCCGTCCATCATCCGCAGATCGCCCCAGCAGCGGAACAGCGGGAACAGGCGATCCGGAACGCCGGCGGCGTTGAGGCGCGCGAGCTCCGCCTTCGCCCAGTCGGTGATGCGCTGGTTCCGCGCGCGCTGGGCGGCCCGATAGCGCGCGATGAACGCCTCCGTGTAGGGCGGACCGTTGTCGGGGTTGAACGGGTTCAGGCTCTCGTCGGTGGCGACGGGGTCGAACTCGTCGACCACCGAGGCGTCCATCCAGTCGGTCAGCACCTCGGGGCGCCCCTGGTGCGCGTTGAGCGAGATGTAGAGGTCGGCCCGGGGCAGGGTGTTCAACGCCTCGAGGCCGGGACCGCTCAGGAGGTCGCCGAGCGTCGGCGAGATGGCTTCGGCCTGGTAGGCGCCCATCAGCGAGCCGCCGCCGGAATTGCCCAGGATGACGATGGTCTCGACGCCGGCCTGCTCGCGCAGCCAGCGCATGCCCACGCCGATGTCGATCACCGCGTGTTCCAGCAGGAACTGGTCCTCGGCGCCGCGGTAGCGCGTGTTCCAGCCCAGGAAGCCGTAGCCGCGCGAGGCCAGGTACGGCGCGATGTAGTGTTCGGAGAAATCGACATTGTAGTGGGTCGCGATGAAGGCCGTCTTGGGCCGCTGTCCGCTGGGCGAGGTGTAGATTCCCTGGCAGGGGTGTCCGCCGGCCTGGATCCGTGGGGACGTGGGCGAAGTGAAACCCAGGAACTGCCGGTCCAGCCCGCGCAGCAGGTCGCTGTCGTCGATCACCAACTCGCCGTCCTCCCTCGAAATTCCGCCCGGACACAGTCGCCGCGCCCCCGACAGATACTTCGTAAGCTAATCATTATGGCCGATCCACAACGAACTTTGCGCCGGAGGACGAGCCCATGAGGGCCCTGATGCAGGACTGGTCGCTGACCCTGGACAAGATCCTCGACCACGCCGCGCGCTGGCACGGGGAGCGCGAGGTGGTGACGCGCTCGGTCGAAGGGCCGGTGACGCGCAGCACCTACGCCACGGTGCATCGCCGCGCGAAGCAGGTGTCGCACGCCCTGATCGAGGCGGGCATCCGGCGCGGCGACCGCGTCGCCACCATGGGCTGGAACAGCGACCGGCACCTGGAGGCCTGGTATGGCGCCATCGGCGTCGGCGCGGTGCTGCACACCCTGAACCCGCGCCTGTTCCCGGACCAGATCGTCTACATCGTCAACCACGCCCAGGACCGGGTGCTGCTGGCCGATCCGGCCTGCGCCCCGCTTCTGGCCGAGATCCTGCCGCGTTGTCCCACGGTCGAGCGCGTGATCTTCCTGAGCGAGGCCGCGCCCCAGGCGCCCTTCCCTGCCGAGTCCTACGAGACCTGGATCGCCGGCCGGCCCGACGACACGCCGTGGGGCGGCTTCGACGAGACCACGGCCGCGGGCCTCTGCTACACCTCCGGCACCACGGGCGACCCGAAGGGCGTGCTCTACGGCCACCGCTCCAACTACCTGCACGCCATGATGACCCTTCAGCCCGACGCGCTGAACCTGTCGGCGCGGGATACGGTGCTGCTGATCGTGCCGATGTACCATGCCAACGCCTGGGGCGTGATGTACTCGGCCCCGATGGTGGGCGCCAAGCTGGTGCTGCCGGGCCAGAAGCTGGACGGCGCGGCGCTGCATGAGTTGATCGAGACCGAGGGTGTAACCTATTCCGCCGGCGTGCCGACCATCTGGCAGATGCTCATCGCCCACCTGAAGGAGACCGGCGGCAGGCTGACCACGCTACGGCGCGTCACCGTCGGCGGCTCGGCCTGCCCCGAATCCATCTTCCGCACCCTGCACGACGACTACGGCGTGGACGTGATCCACGGCTGGGGCATGACCGAGACCTCGCCGCTGGCGACCGTGTCCATCCCGTCGCCGGAGATCGCCGACCTCGGGTTCGAGGCGCAGCTTCCCTACAAGCTCAAGCAGGGGCGGCTGCTCTGCAATCTCGACCTCAAGCTGGTGGACGACGCGGGCCGCCGCCTGCCGCACGACGGCCGGACCTTCGGCCGCCTGATGGTCAAGGGCCCCACCATCGCCAGCGGCTATTTCCGCGGCGAGGCCGGCGACGTGCTGGACGACGAGGGGTTCTTCGACACCGGCGACGTCTCGACGATCGACCCCGAAGGCTACATGCAGATCACCGACCGGGCGAAGGACGTCATCAAGTCGGGCGGCGAGTGGATCAGCTCGATCGACGTCGAGAACATCGCCGTCGCCCATCCCAAGGCGGCGCTCTGCGCGGTGATCGGCGTGGCGCATCCGAAGTGGGACGAACGCCCCGTGCTGCTGGTTCAGCTCGTGCCGGGAGAGACCGCGGGCAAGCAGGAGTTCCTGGACTTCCTGGAGGGCAAGATCGCCCGGTGGTGGATGCCGGACGACGTGCTGTTCGTCGATGACATCCCGCTGGGCGCGACGGGGAAGATCGACAAGAAGCTGCTTCGCCAGCGGCTGACCGGCTATGCGCTCCCCTTCGACCCCGGGCTGAGGCGGTAGGATCTCAGGCGACAGGCGGCTCCAGCCGCTCCGCCAGTTCGATCACGCGCGCGACGAGGCCGCCCAGCAGTTGCGCCGGCAACGGCTGCTTCAGCGCGCCGGTCTCGTCGAAGGCGTCGAGGGCGAACGGGACCAGCACCTGTTCCGTCGCCACCATGACCTGAATGGTCGACAGGACCTGCCGCAACTGGGTGATCCCGCGCAGGCCGCCGAAGGGGCTGATCGAGGCGGCGACGAGGCCCGCGACCTTACCACGGAAGGCGCTGAGCGCCACGAGGGTCTCTCCGTCGGTGGGCCGCGACACCCAGTCGATGGCGTTCTTCAGCACGCCGCTGACGCCGCCGTTGTACTCGGGCGACGCGATCAGGAAGCCGTGGTGGGCGCGGAACAGCGCCTTCAGCTCGCGCGCGGCGTCGGGGAACGCCCGGGCCTCGAGGTCCCCGTCGTAGAGCGGTAGCTGGAACGCCTTCAGATCGACCGGGGTCACCTCGGCGCCACGCGACCTGGCCTCGGCGGCGGCGAGATCCACCAGCGCCTGGTTCAGGGAGCCTGCGCGGGTGCTGCCCGAGATGGCGAGGAGCTTGACGGGCATCGCGGTCCTTCAGGAGATCAGGCGGCGGAGTCGGTCGGCACGTCCTCGCGGACGTCGGCGGCCAGGTTGCGGCCCACCTGGACCAGCGCCTTGCGCAACACGTCCACCTCGGCGGGCGTGAGGCCTTCCAGCGCAATGCGGTTGACCTCGGCCACGGCCGGCAGCAGCTCGGCCTCCAGCGTCTTGGCCCGGGGGGTGAGGAAGACATGCACCTTGCGCCGGTCCTCGACGCTCTTGGTGCGGGTGACGAAACCGCTCCGTTCGAGGCTCTTGAGCGCGATCACGGTGGTGGGTTCGCGCATCCCGACCCGCCGGCTGAGCTCGCGCTGGGTCAGGCCCTCCTCCCGCCACAGGACTCGCAGGAACCGCCACTGGCCGCTGGAGACGCCGTGCGGCGCGGTCCGGACCTCCAACGCCCGGGAGAACGCCCGGAACGCGATTCGGGTCAGGTAGCCGATGCTGCGCGCGGGGTCGGCATAGATCTGGATGTCACTCATCGGCAGACCATTCCACCCTTTGGGCAAGCGCTGCAATCAGGGGCTGTTGACACGCGGGGGCCGGCGCCCGCCAAATACATAGAATACTAATTATTCAGGTTGCAACACGATGCCGATCCCGGGCCTGCCGCTGCTTCCGACGACGATCGTCGGCAGCTATCCCCAGCCGGACTGGCTGATCGACCGGGAAGGCCTGAAGTCGCGCCTGCCGCCGCGCGTCCGCGCCCAGGAACTGTGGCGCATCAAGGATCCGAAGGAGCTGGCCGACGCCCAGGAGGCGGCCACGCTGGTGGCGATCAGCGACCAGAAGCTGGCCGGCATCGACATCGTCGGCGACGGCGAAATGCGGCGCGAGAGCTATTCGAACCGGCTGGCGACCGCGCTGGCGGGGATCGAGACCGACCCGCCGGGCATGGCCATGGACCGCACGGGCGCGATGAACCCGGTGCCGCGCGTCGCCGGCAAGATCCGGCGCGCCGGCCCCATCGAGGCGCAGGACGCCGGCTTCCTCAAGCAGCGCGCCGGCGGGCCGGTGAAGATCACCATCCCGGGTCCCTTCACCATGACCCAGCAGGCGCAGAACGATCACTACCCCGACGCCCGCTCCCTGGCCCTGGACTACGCCGACGCCGTCAACGCCGAGGCGCGCGACCTGTTCGCGGCGGGCGTGGACATCGTCCAGCTCGACGAGCCCTACCTGCAGGCCAAGGCCGACGAGGCGCGCAGTTTCGCCATCGAAGCCATCAACCGGGCGGTGCGGGGCGTCGGCGGGATCACCGCGCTGCACATCTGCTTCGGCTACGCCCACGTACACCAGGGCGCCTCCAAGCCGGGCGGCTACGCGTTCCTGGAGGAGCTGGAAGCCTCGGACGTCGACATCATCTCGATCGAGGCGGCGCAGCCCAAGCTGGATCCGTCGATCCTGCGCGAACTGCCCGGCAAGCACATCATGTACGGCGTCATCGACCTGAACGACCCGAACGTCGAAACCCCCGAGACGGTGGCCAGGCGCATCCGCGAGGCCCTGCCGTATGTCGACGCGGAGCGCCTCATCATCGCCCCCGACTGCGGCATGAAGTACCAGAGCCGCGAGGTGGCTTTCGGCAAGCTGAAGGCCATGGCCGACGGCGCCGCGATCGTGCGGCGCGAACTCTCGGGCCAGCGCTAGAGCATCGCGCCGAAAGGTGGCCGCCGGTTTTCGGCGATGACGATGCGCAATCAAAAATCGAGAGCGCGCGGCTTGAGTCCCGAATCACGCAGCGCGCTCTAGCCGCCGGCCGACGCCAGCCAGGCGGCCAGGATGCGATTGGTGGTCGCCGGCCGCTCCAGCGTCGGCAGGTGGCCGCAGTCGTCGATCGCCTCCAGCCGTGCGCCCGGCACGCCGGCGAGGATCTCGGCCTGGTGCGCGTCGGTGGTGATGCCGTCCTGGGCGCCGTGGATCAGCAGCGTCGGGCAGGCGATGGCGCCCAGCGACGGCCGGTTGTCGGCGCGGCCCATGATCGCGCGCTGCTGGCGCAGGAAGGTCTCGGCGCCCGTCTCGGCCGCCATCCGGCGCACCACGCTCAACAGCGTCGCGTCCTCGCGGCGGGCGGGGTGGACCAGGATCGGGATGCGCTCCTCGACCACGTCGGCGAAGCGGCCGGCCTCGACGAGCCGGATGTAGCCCTGCCGCCGCTCGGTCTGCGCCGGCCCGTCGTTGGGGGCGAGGGTGGAGATGAGGACGAGCGAGATCACCCGTTCGGGCGCGCGGCGCATGACCTCGAACGCGGTGAAGCCGCCCATGGCCAGCGCCACGAGGTGGAAGCGGGGCGGCGCCTCGTCCAGCAGGCGCTCGGCCATGCCGCCGATGGTCTCGTCGCGCGTATGGTCCGAGAAGCGCAGGTCGTAGTCGCGCGAAAGCGCCGCAAGCTGCGGCGTCCAGCATTCGTGGGTCATGAGCTGGCCGGACGTGAAGACGACGGAAGGGCGGGGCATCTAGACCACCTGGTTGTTGAGCGGCTCGCCGGCCTGCAGGCGGCGGATGTTCTCGAAGGCCGCGGCGAGGCTGCGATCCAGCGTCTCGGGCGTCAGCCAGGCCTGGTGCGGCGCCACCACCACATTGGGCAGGCTCAGCAGCGGATTGCCGGGATCGACCGGCTCCTGCTCGAAGACGTCGAGGCCCGCCCCGCGAAGCTGGCCGGAACGGAGGGCCGCCACCAGGGCCGGCTCGTCCACCAGGCCTCCCCGGGCGGTGTTGACGAGGATGGCGCCGGACTTCATCGACGCGAGCGCCCTTGCGTCGATCATCCGCGCGGTCTGCGGCGTCAGCGGCAGGTGGAGCGAGACGATGTCGGCCTCCGCCAGCACCCTCGACAGCGGCAGGAAGCGGCCTGCAGCCTCCGGCTTGTCGCTGCGCGCCGTGTAGATCACCGTCGCGCCCAGGGCCTCCAGCGCCGCGCCCAGCCGCGAAGCCGAGGCGCCGTAGCCGACGAAGCCCACGGTGCGGCCGGCCAGCTCGCCCACACCGTCGATCAGCCCGGGATCGGGCGCCCAGCCCTGCCCCTGGCGGGTGAGCGGATCGAGGTAGGAGAGCCGCCGCAGGACCGACAGCATCAGCGCGAGCGCCATCTCCGCCACGGCCTGGCTGTTCGTGCCCGGCATGTTGGAGACGGCGACGCCGGCGGCCCTGGCGGCCTCGAGGTCGATGGTGTTCACGCCCACGCCCAGCTTCTGGATCAGGCGCAACCTGGGCGCGCCGCCGATCATGCCGGCGGTCACCGGCTTGAGCACGTGGAGCAGCACCTCCGCGTCCGCGATCTGCCGGGCGAACGCCGCGTCGTCGAACTCGTCGACGACGACGGCCTCGACGCCGGCCGCGCCGGCGTGGCGGGCCAGTAGCGCCCGGAAGCCGTCGCTGGCGCGATAGTGCAGGACCGCCTTCACGCGAGTCCCGCCGCCACCGACGCGGCGAAGGCCGAGGGGCCGGCGAAGACCGCATCGGCGCCCATGGCCTCCTCGATCCTCAGCAGCTCGTTCCACTTCGCCATCCGCTCCGAGCGCGAGAAGCTGCCGACCTTGATCTGGCCCGCATCCCACCCGGTGGCCAGGTGGGCGATCGACACGTCCTCCGTCTCGCCCGACCGGGCCGAGACGATGGCTCCCCAGCCGAGCGCCTTCGAGGCGTCGAGCGCCGCCTCGGCGCGCGAGACCGTGCCGGCCTGATTGACCTTCACCAGCACCGCGTTGCCCGCGCCCGCCGCCGCCGCGCGCCGCACGCGCTCGGCGTCGGTCACCAGGATGTCGTCGCCGATGAGCTGCACCCGGTCGCCATAGCGTCGCGTCGCCGCGGCGAAGCCTGCCAGATCGTCCTGGCTGACCGGATCCTCGACCGAGAGGATCGGATAGCGCCGCACCCACTCGGCCACGCGCTCGACCATCGCCTCGCTGCCGTACTCCACCCCGTCCAGGCCGAGCCGGTATCGCCCGTCGCCGCCGTCCAGCTCGTTGGCCGCCACGTCCAGCGAGATGAACACGTCCTCCCCCGGCCGGTGGCCCGACCGCTCGATCGACTGCAGCAGGGCCGTGAGCGCGTCCTCGTTGGAACCGAACATCGGCCACCAGCCCCCCTCGTCGGCCGCGCCGGCGAGGCGCCCGGTCTCCTCCATCAGCCGGCCGGCGGCGCGGAACACGTCGGCGGTGACCTCGAACGCCTCGCGGATCGTGGCGGCGCGCGGACACATGATCATGAAGTCCTGCACGTCGGTCCGCCGGCCCGCATGCGCGCCGCCGCCGAAGATCTGGATCTCGGGAAGGGGGATGCGGACCTGCCGTCCCCGGGCCAGGTGCGCCCACAGCGGCAGCCCCGCGGCCGCGGCGGCCGCGTGCAGCGCCGCCAGCGAGACGGCCACCGTGGCGTTGCCGCCCAGCCGCGCCAGGTTCGCCGTGCCGTCGGCCTCGGCCATCGCCGCGTCCAGCCCCGCCTGGTCGGCGCCGTCGCGGCCGACCAGCAGCCTGGCGATCTCCCCGTTCACGGCGGCCACGGCCCGATCCACGCCCATGCCGCCGAAGCGGTCGCCGCCGTCGCGCAGGTCGATCGCCTCGTGCGCGCCGCGCGAGGCCCCGGCCGGCGCGATCGCGCGGCCCAAGGCGCCGCCGGCCAGGGCCACCTCGGCTTCGACGGTCGGGCGACCTCGGCTGTCCCACACCTGGCGGCCGCGCACGGCGGCGATCGTCGTCTTCATCTCGTCTCCAGGGCTTCCTTCCAGACGTCCGCCAGCGCAGCCATCGCCGGCGCGCCCTGCGCCACCAGCCGGCGCGCGACGGCGCGCACGAATCCCTTGTCCTCTTCGGTCTGGAGGTAGTCGGCGGGCGACTTGCCGTCCACGCGCGCCAGCAGGATCGCGGCGGTCAGCGGCGCGGCCCGCGCGTCGAGTCCGGCCGGACTCTCCCAGTCGACGCCGGGCAGGTAGCCGCCCTGCAGCGCGTCGTAGGCGTCGAGGTAGGCTGTCCGATGCGCCGGCTTCCAGACGGTCTTCAGCAGCAGATGCGCCGAGCAGAAGGCGAGGTCGAAGGCCGGGTCTCCGTACCAGGCGCACTCCGCGTCCAGCAGCACCGGGCCGTCCGGGCCGTGCAGGATGTTCTTCGGGCTGACATCGCCATGGACCAGGGTGGTGCGCGCCGCCGCCGTCCTGTCGGCGAGGGGAACCAGCCGGTCGGCGAGGTCGGGATGGACCTCGGCGCAGCGGCGCAGGAACGGCGCCAGCCGCAGGTCCTCGAACATCTGCGTCGTCCGGAAGCGGGCCTCCACGCCCCGGTCGCCCGCGGCGCCCGCGTGGATCGCCGCCACCATCCGCCCGACCGCGCCGGCCAGGCCGGCGTCGACGCGGCCGGCGGCCAGGTCCGACTTCCAGACGCTGTGCGTCGCCGGGTCGTAGAAGCTCATCACGAAGAGGTTCGCCGCCTCGTCCTCGTAGAGCACCTGGGGCACCGCCCGGCCGGCGAACGCCTGCGCCGTCCTCAGCCATTCGACCTCGTAGTGCGACCGCTCGACAGGCGCGCGCCAGTCGGCCGCCACCCTCAGCCGGGCGAGCGCGCGCTTCACGCAGACAGGGCCGGCGGGCAGGTCCAGGCGGAACACGTCGCTGGACACGCCGCCGGCCAGCGGGTGCAGTTGCGGCGCGGCGTCGGGCGGCAGGAATCCGCCCGCCTTCAGCGCCTCGACGATCTCCTGAATGGCGTCCACGGCCAATACTTAGTATCCTAAGTTACGACGGTCCAGCGACGCACGGGCCGGCCGCCGCGACCGTCAATCAAATTGACGGAGATCGGCGAGCGGCGTTTAGTTCGCGTCACAATGTTCGAGCGCAGGCTCGACGGAGGAGAACGACATGGCCCAGCCGACCAACCGTGAATTCGACATCCAGGGCGTGAACCATCTGGCGCTGGTCTGCAAGGACATGGCCAAGACCGTCGAGTTCTATCGCGACGTGCTGGGCATGCCGCTGGTGAAGACGATCGACCTGCCCAACGGGATGGGCCAGCACTTCTTCTTCGACATCGGCAACGGCGACTCGCTGGCCTTCTTCTGGTTCCCGAATTCGCCGGCCGCCGCGCCCGGCGTCGCAGCGCCCGCACAGCTGCCCGGCGGCGGCGACATCCGCTCGGCGCACGGTTCGATGAACCACATCGCCTTCAACGTCCCGGCCGAACGGTTCGACGAGTACGTCGACAAGCTGAAGGCCAAGGGCATCCAGACCGGCCCGGTGCTGAACCACGACAATTCGCCCAACCAGGTGAGCGCCGAGATCACCGACGACGTGTTCGTCCGCTCCATCTACTTCTGGGATCCCGACGGCGTGATGCTGGAATTCGCCTCGTGGACCCACGCCGGCTTCACCGAGAAGGACGTGGCGCACGAGGCCGTCGACGCGGACGGCAGGAAGTCCCGCCCGGTGGTCCTCAAGGCTGAGAGCAGGCCGCTCGAAGCGGCAAAATAGCGACACGATCCGGGAATCGCCGGCGCCGCCGCGGGCGGCGCGGGCTTCCCGTTGACAGAAACACTTAGGAATCTAATTATACATCTAAGGACTGTCTGAGGCTCGCGGCTCAGGCTCGCCTCGGCGTCAATCAGATTGACGCTCCGCGCGAAACGGGCGCCGCGTGCGAACAAGCTCGACCGAAGAACGTCGAATAGAAAAAACAGAGGGGGAGGCGGCAATGAACGCCCGGATTCTACTGGCTACCACCATGCTCGCGAGCGGCCTTGCGACCGCCGCCCTCGCCGCCGACGACGCCGCCTCCACGAACGTGGGCGAAGTGGTCGTGACGGCCCAGAAGCGCGCCGAGAACCTGCAGGACGTGCCGATCTCGATGGAGGTCGTCTCGGGCAAGGCCATCGAGGCGTTCCACGCCGACACCTTCCGCGCCCTCAGCGTCCCGAACGTCAACGTCGGCAACATCGGGGGCAACGACGTCATCTACATCCGCGGGTTCGGCTCGCCCTCGCAGAACTACTCGTTCGACCAGGCCGTCAGCCTCTATGTGGACGGCATCTACGCCGGGCGCGGGCGGCAGTTCATGGCGCCGTTCTTCGACCTGGAGCGTGTCGAGGTGCTGCGGGGCCCGCAGGGCGCCCTGTTCGGCAAGAACACCGCCGCCGGTGCGATCAGCGTGATCTCGGCCCAGCCCACCAAGACCTTCGAAGGCTCGGTGACCGGCATCTACAACTTCAACCAGGACGGCCCCGAGATCTCGGGCTACGTGTCCGGCCCGCTGAGCGACCAGGTCAGCGCCCGCCTCGCGGTCAAGCTGCGCGACGTGGACGGCTTCGTGAAGAACCTCGGCCAGAACGGGCGCGAGGAGCTCACCACCAAGCAGGCGCTCGCGCGCCTCATCGTGAAGTACCAGCCCAGCGACACCTTCGACTACGTCGGCAAGGTCGAGTTCGCCCAGTCGCGGCAGCGCGGCAACGTGACCGTCGCCGGCCCGCTCACCGCCGAGCAGCAGCCGCGCAAGACCCGCTTCACCACCGACGGGCCGCTGGGCGAGGCCGGGTTCGACACCATCGCCTGGAACGTCGCCGGCGCCGGCACGCTGGACCTCGGACCGGTCAGCCTCGTCTCGGTCACGGGCTTCTCGTCGTTCAAGGCCAAGCACACCAACGACTTCGACCAGACGATTCCGACGGGCGGCGTGACGCCGCACACCGTGTCCAACAACTATCCGGAAACATTCCAGCAGTGGTCCCAGGAATTCCGGCTTCAGTCCCCGGGCGGTGAGAAGTTCGACTACATCATCGGCGCGTACTACGACAACGCGCAGTACATGGTGGACCAGTACAATTTCTACGGCATCGCCGGCCTCGGCCAGTTCATCATGTACAGCCACTTCAAGCAGCAGGCCGAATCCTGGTCGACCTTCGGCCAGGGCACCTATCATTTCGCCGACAATTTCAGGCTGCTGGGCAGCCTGCGCTACTCGCACACCAAGAAGCGCGGCGCGTTCAACGTCGCCTCGCTGCGGGGCCCCTTCCCGTTCCGCCCGATCACCTCGGCGCGGGCGAACATCTCCGAAGGCAACATCGACCCGTCGATCACCCTGCAGTACGACGTGACGCCCGCCGTCATGGTCTACGCCACCTACGGCCAGGGCTCGAAGTCCGGCGGCTTCGTCAGCAACACCTACGCCACCACCAATGCGACCTTCACCTTCGAGCCCGAGAAGTCCGAGAACTTCGAGGCGGGCGTGAAGAGCACCCTGCTCGACGGACGGCTGGTGCTGAACGGCGCGCTCTACAAGACCAAGTTCGACGACCTCCAGGTCTCGACCTACAACCCGAACGTCCAGAGCTACATCGTCGGCAACGCCGCCAAGGCCAGCGGCACGGGCGTCGAACTGGCGGCCACCTGGTATCCGGTGTCGAACTTCGACATCACCGCCACGGGCGCCTACCAGGACGTCAAGTACGACGACTATCCGGGCGCGCAGTGCCTGGCGACCCAGCCCGTCACCCAGTGCAACCCCGCCGTTCCGGCCAGCGTCCAGGCCAACAACCTGCGCGGCTTCCCGCTGCCCAACATCTCGAAGTGGAGCGGCACGCTGCGGGCGCATCACGTGGCCGACCTGAGCGAGAACCTGCAGCTCAACACCACCGTGTCGGTGTCGGGTCGCTCGAAGTTCTTCAACGCGGACGACGAGAGCCCGCTCTACGGCCGCCAGAAGGGCTACGCCAAGGTCGACGCCCGCGTCGAACTCGCGCCGCCCGGACAGCGGTGGCACGTGGCGCTGGTCGGCACCAACCTCACGAACGAGCTGACCACGAGCGGCGCGTTCCGGCTGCCCACGCCGATCACCACGGTCTCGCGCGCCCTCTACTGGGTCGAGCCGCCGCGCAACATCTCGATCGAGGCCGGCCTGAAGTTCTGATCCCAGGCGGCGGCGGTCCTGCCGATGGCCCGCCGCCGGCCCATGCCTGAGGGAGAGCGCCTCACGCCGGACCCCGCCGCCGCCCTGCCCGCGACCACAGCCAGGCCGGGACGCGTCCTCGCCCTGCTGCTGCTGATCGTCGTCGGCACGGTGAACTATGTGGACCGCCAGATCCTGTCGGTGCTGGCCGAACCGATCCGGCAGGATCTCGGGCTCAGCGACACCCAGCTCGGCCTGCTGACGGGCCTCAGCTTCGCGCTGTTCTACGGCGTCATGGGCGTGCCGGCCGCCATGCTGGCCGACCGCCACCACCGCGTGCGCCTCGTCGCCGCGGCCTGCCTGCTGTGGAGCGCCTTCACGGGCGCCTGCGCCTTCGCCGGCTCATTCCTGCACCTCGCCCTCGCGCGGTTCGGCGTCGGGATCGGCGAGGCCGGCGGCACGGCGCCGTCCCTCTCGATCCTGGCCGACTACTATCCGCCACGATACCGCCCCGCCGTGATCGGCCTCTTCACGGCCAACGGTCCGCTCGGCGTGTTCGTGGGCGCGAGCTTCGGTGGCTGGATGGCGGGCCAGTACGGCTGGCGGGCCGCCTTCCTGGCGGTCGCGGCGATCGGCGTCGTCGCCGCCCTGCTTCTCGTGCTCTTCGTGCGCGAGCCGCCGCGCGGCGGACTGGATCCGGCGTCTGCGGCGGGCCCGTCGCGGCCGATGCCGCTGGGCCCGACGCTGCGGGTGTTCATGTCGCGGCCGGCGCTGCGCTGGCTGCTGTTCGCCAGCGGCGTCGCCGCGTTCGTCAGCACAGGGATGCTGAGCTGGATTCCCGCCTTCCTGATGCGCGTGCAGGGCATGCCCCTGGCCGAAGTCGCGCGCTGGTTCGGACCGGCCGCGGGCCTCTGCTTCGGCATCGGCATCGCGGGCGGCGGCGCGCTGGTGAACTGGGCCTCGCGACGCAGCCTTCGCGCCTACGGGTGGGTGCCCGGCCTCGCCATGCTGCTCACCGGTCCGACCCTGGCGCTGGCTCTGCTGGCGCCCGACTGGCGGACGTCGCTGGCGCTGATGACCGTGCCGATGATCTGCTCGACCATCTATGTCGCGCCGGCGCTGGCGCTGGTCCAGAACCTGTCGCCGGTCGCGGCGCGCGCCACGGTCACCGCCCTGGTGCTGCTGGCCTTCAACATCGTGGGCCAGGGCGGCGGCCCCCTCGCTGTCGGGATGCTGAGCGACGGCCTGGCCGGCCGCGGGGCCGCCGATCCGCTGCGCATCGCCATGATCGCGCTGGCGCCCGTGGCCGCGCTGTCGGCGCTGGCCTACTTCGCGCTGGCGCGGGTGGTGCTGCGGGACGCCGAAGCCGCGGCCCGCGACGGCCTATAAGCAGGGGGTCGGTCGGCCTGCCGCTCCCGGGCGGCCTTCCCGGCTCAGTTCGCCATGCCGCCGCCGTCGACGGCGATATCGGCGCCCGTGATGAACGCGCTCTCGTCCGAAGCGAGGAACAGCGCTGCGGCGGCCACGTCGTCGGGCTCGCCGATCCGCTTGATCAACTGGCGCGACGTGGCCCGCTCGGTCCACCCCTGCTGGCGCATCAGGGGCTCCGTCTGCGCCGAACGGATCATGCCCGGCGAGATGGTGTTGGCGCGGATGCCGTGCAGGCCGCCTTCGCAGGCGTACTGGCGGGTCATCGCGGTCACCGCGCCCTTGGCGGCCGAATGCGCCAGCATCCCCTGGCCGGTGGAGCCCTTCTTCGCGGCCGTGGAGGCGGTGTTGATGATCGAGCCGCCGCCGGCGGCGATCAGGTGCGGCCAGGCCGCGCGGCAGAGATGGAAGATGATGTCCACCTCCTCGGTCTGGGTCCGGTTGAAGGTCGCGTAGTCCATCTCGGCGACGAACGCGAAGTAGGCCATGGCGGCGTTGTTGTAGACCACGTCGATCCTGCCGAAGCGCTCCAGCGCGAAGGCCACCAGCCGCTCGGCGCCCTCAGGGACCGAAAGATCCACGGGCTGCAGCGAGACCATCTCGCCACCGGCCGCGCGCACCTCGTCCGCCGTCGCCCCTGCCGCCGGATCGATGTCGCAGCCGACCACCTTCGCCCCCTCGCGGGCGAACATCAGCGCCGCAGCCCGGCCCATGCCGCTGCCGGTGCCGGTGATGATCGCGACCTTGCCCTCCAGACGCCCTGCCACCGAATTCCCTCCCTGGGCGCCGCGGCGCCTATCTGCGGTCCAGCAGCGCGGCCACGACGGGCCGCGACACGTCCGCGTCGCCGCGCTGGCCGCGGAACTGCGCCGGGACCTGGCCCAGACCGCCGTCGCGCACCGGGCGGTCGTGGCGCCACTCCACCAGCGTCTGGCGCTCGGCGATCTTCCAGCGTCCGTCACGACGCTCCAGCCGGTCCACGTAGCGCCCGCCGGCCACGCCTTCGTAGGGCGCGTCGCGCCCGCCCCAGAAGCCGCCCGCCGGCGCACTGGTCGGGACCGCGTGGAAGGCGATCACGTAGGTCTCTGCCCAGGCCGTATCGCCCTCGACCCGGATCAGCATGTTGCCGGTCTGGTGGTGGGTGGCGCTCAGCGGGCCCAGCGTCGTGCGGCCGCTCTGCTCCATCTGCGGAATGGTGCGGACCGCATCCAGGAAGCGCGACGCGCCGTCGGCGTGGAACACGTCGTCGATCAACTCCCAGCGGTGGCGGTCGACCATGTGACAGAAGCGGTTCACCACGTCGGCGATCTCGGCCCGCGCCGCCAGCAGGTCCAGCGTCCGGGCATCCTGCGCGGCCGCATCCCCGCGCCACGCCGCCACCACCGGCAGCGAGACGTCGTCGTCGCCCCAGAGCCCGCGATGCTCCATCGGCACGTCGGCGAGCCCGCCCTCGTTCACCGGCTGATAGTGGCGGAATTCCGCGGCCGAGCGCCGCTCGGCGATCCGCCAGACGCCGCCCCGCCGCTCGAACCGATCGACGTAGCGGGCGCCGAAGACGGCGTCGTAGGCCTCGCCCGTTCCGCCGAACGGCCCGCCGGGCGGCGCGTCGGCGGGCACGCGGTGGAAGGCGGTCACGTAGGTCTCGGCATGGGCCACGTCGCCCTCGAGCGCGATCTGGATGTTGCCCACCTGGTGGTGCGTGACCCCGACCGGCTCGAGCAGGGCCGCGCCCTGCTTCACGAACTCCCGCCACGAGCCGCCGATCACCGAGAGGTGACAGGTGGCGTCCTCGTGGAACACCGTGTCCATGAGCCACCAGCGTCGCCGGTCGGTGGCATGGCAGTAGCGGTGGATCACGTCGGCGATCTCGGCGCGCGCGGCCAGCGCCTCGGGACCGTAATCCGCAGCCTGCGTCGTCATGGGGTCCTCCCGAGACCGCGCCCGCTTGACCGCGGAACATAACTTAGACATCTAACTAAGAGGCAGCCGGGTCCCGATTGCAACCTCTGCACGGACGGCGAACCGTAAATCTGATTGACGCCGGAAGCCCGGCCCGGAGGGGTCGCCCACGACCCGGTTCGCGGACCCGCCGGCGCCACGACGAGGGAGATCGATCCATGTCCGACGATGCCGCCATGCGGGCGCTGGCCAAGCACTTCTTCGACTGCGTGGAGAAGGGCGACGTGGACGGGCTGGTCGCCTGCTACGCGCCCGACGCGAAGATCTGGCACAACACCGACGGCCTGGAGCAGTCGCCCGAAGACAACCGCCGGACCCTGCAGGGCATGACCCAGCGCCTCGTCGACCGGGTCTATGACGAGCGCCGCGTCTACGTCTATCCCGAGGGCTTCACGCACCAGCACGTGCTGCGCGGCACACGCGTACACGATGGCGTGCGCCTGGCGCTTCCCGCCTGCATCGTCTGCCGGGTCAAGGACGGCAAGGTGACCCGCCTCGACGAATACTTCGACTCCGCCGCCGTGGCGGAGTTCCGCAAGTTCGCCTGACGGTCACCCCGGCGCGTCACATCTTCCAGGTCAGCGTCACCCCGTAGGTCCGGGGCGGCGCGTAGGGCACCAGGACCTGGCGGTAAGGCGCGAACGCGGTGACGTAGGTCGCCACGAGCTCGTTGCTGAGGTTCTTGCCCCACACCGCGACCTCCCAGCGCTTGTCCGGCGAGGTCAGCGAGACGCGCCCGTCCCAGTTGATGAACCCCTCCTGCTTCTGGGTCGCGATGTTGGAGGCCTCGAAGTAGCTGTGCGCCTGGTTGGTGTAGTCGACGCGGCCGAGCACGCCCCAGCCACTGACGTCGAAGGCGTACTGTGCGCCCAGGTGGATCTTGTCGCGCGGCGAGCGCGGCAGGTCGTTGCCGGTGAAGTTGGCCGTCGCGCCGCTCGCGAAGTCGGTGAAGCGGGCGTGCAGGTAGGCGTAGCCGCCGTCGATCTGCAGGCCCTCGAGCGGCGTCAGCACAAACTCGGCTTCGAACCCCTTGATCCGCGCGGTGGCGGCGTTGCCGACCACGACACAGCACAGCGGCACGAGCTGGGAGACCTGCAGGTCCTTGTAGTCGGTGCGGAACACCGAGAGGTTCACCAGCAGGCGCTTGTCCAACCACTGGGTCTTGGCGCCGCCCTCGTAGCTCCAGGCGTACTCGGGATCGTAGGCGGTCGACTGGCTGACGCCCGAGCCCGCGATCCCCTGGAAGCCGCCGCTCTTGAAGCCGCGCGTGGCCGACGCGTAGACCAGCGCCTCGGGCGTGGCCTGCCAGTCCACGGCGAACCGGGGCGTGAGGGCGTCCCACGACTTGGCCCCGCGCACGTCGTAGTCGGCCGCCAGCGGCGGCGGCTGGCCGGGACCCGACACCTTGCGGCCGATGAAGCGGCCGCGCTTCCTCTCCCAGGTCTGGCGCAGGCCCGCCGTGGCGGTGAGCGTGTCGGTCACGGCGAAGCTCGCCTGTCCGAACACCGCCCAGCTACGGCCCCTCACGAACTGCGGATAGGTCGCCACGCCGGTCTGCGCCGCGGCCGGGAAGTCCTGGCGCAGGTCCTCGATCCGGTTGTTGTCCTCGTTGAGGTAGTACGCCCCGACCTGCGCCTTGAGGCGGCCGTCCACGGCGTCGAACGCCAGCCGCACCTCCTGGCTGAACTGCTTGTTCTTCTCGTGATCGGTCTCGGTCGATTCGATCTGGGCGGGCGGGTTGACGGGGTTCGAGAAGAATGGCGTGCGGAAGTTGAGCGTGACCGCCCGGTAGGCTGTGATCGAGGTGAGGTCGCCGAACGGCGTCTTCCAGTTCACCTCGCCGCGGTACGTCTGCAACCAGCGGCGCAGGTAGCCGTCGGTGTAGGCGTTCACGACGCGGGGATCGGGGTTGACGCCCACGCAGTGGATCCCGGCCTGGAAGCTCGCGTCGCAGATGTTGTGGCGCGGGTTGCCCCTCTGGTCCTGGTCGGTCAGGTCGGCGGCCAGCACGATGTCGAGGTCCTCGCTCGGCAGGTAGCGCAGCGCCAGCGTCGCCGTCTTCAGGTCCTGGTCGTTGACCCGGTGGCCCGTGGTCTCGTTGAACTCGTACCCGTCGCGGTTCTTGATCGAGCCGCCCACCGACAGGAACAGGGTGTCGCTGATCGGCAGGTTGCCGCGCGCGTTGAGCGCGACGCGGTCGTAGTTGCCGTACTGGCCCTCCAGGCGCAGCGCCGCTTCCGGCCCGGGCTTGCGGCTGACGTACTGGAGCAGGCCGCCGACGGCGTTCTTGCCGAACAGGGTGCCTTGCGGCCCTCGGAGCACCTCGACCCGCTCGAGGTTCAGCGCGTCGATGTCGGGCGTGCCGCCGCGGCCCGCGTAGACCCCGTCGACGAACACGACCACCGAAGCGTCGCCGCCGGCGTTCTGGCTGATCCCGAAGGCCGAGCCGATGCCGCGGATCGCGAAGTTGGACTGGATCGGGTCCACCGCGCCCGCGCTGAACCCCGGCGTGCGCAGCGCGATGTCCTGGATGGTCTCGATCGACTGCCGCTCCAGGGCGGCGCTGGAGAAGGCGCTCACCGCGACCGGCACCTTCTGGATGTTCTCCTCGACCCGCTGGGCGGTGACCACCAGCTCCGAGACTTCGGCCGTCGAGGTCTGCGCCGCCGCCTGACCCGCGCACATCAGCATTGCGCCGAACGCCGCCCACGACACGCCGTTGGCGAGAGACCTGGTCATCTTGCTTCCTCCCCTGTCGGCCTCGTCATCGGACGCGAAACCTTGCCGCACGCTAACCCATATTCGATAGCATGCTAAGCATTAGTGAGCTCCGGCCCCAGCCGCATGTTCGGCCGCCTCCGCCGCCTCCACGGCGCGGGCGAAGGGCTTCAGCCCCAGGGTCAGCACCAGGGCCGAGACCGGCAGCGCGGCGGCCGTCACCAGGGCGAGGCCGTAGCGCAGCGCGTCGTCCGACCCGAACACCCGCTCCGTCGCCAGCGCGATCGCCGTGGGCCCGAGGCCCAGGCCCACCAGGTTGGCGGCGAGGAAGTACAGCGCCACGACCCTGGCCCGCAGCCGGTCGGGGGTCACGAGTTGCAGCGCCGCGCCGGCGACGCCGCCGTGGATCGTGCCGAACAGCATGCCGGCGACCATCAGAGCCAACGCGATGCCGGCGCTCGGCGCCAGGGCCATGCCGACGAAGAGCGGGGCCAGCACCACGGCGTTCAGCCGGATGACGCGCAGGTGCGCGTCCTTGAAGCCGCGCCGGTAGAGCGTGTCGGCGAGCCAGCCGCCCAGCAGCAGGCCGCAGGCCCCGCATCCCGCCGTCGCCGCGCCGAACCAGAGCCCGGCTTCGGGCACCGGCATGCCGTAGGTCCGGTGCAGGAACTGCGGAATCCAGGCCATCGCGCCGTACATCACCAGCGCGACCAGCGACATGCCGGCGAAGTGCGCCGACAGCGCGGCCCGATGCGTCCCGAGGAACGCCAGGAGTTCGTCGCGGCCGGCCTGGCCGCCGCCCGTCGTCCGCCGCCGGGGCTCACGCACGGTCAGCGCGATCAGCGCAGCGACGGCGAGGCCGGGCAGCCCCACCCATACGAACGTCAGCCGCCACGGCGAAAGCTCGCCGAGCCATGGGACGAGGACCGGCGGCCCTTCGGTCACGAAGCGCACCACCAGCGCGCCCGCCGCCAGCGCGATGCCCGAACCGAGCGGCACGCCGATCGAATAGACCGCCATGGCCCGGCCCAGCTTCTCGCGCGGGAAGTAGTCGCCCAGCAGCGAGTAGGCCGCGGGCGAGAGCGCCGCCTCGCCGACGCCGACGCCGATCCGCGCGGCGAACAGGCCCGTATAGCTCCGCGCGAGGGCGCAGGCGGCCGTCATCAGGCTCCAGGCGGCCACGCCAGCGGCCATCAGCCCGCGCCGGCTGCCGCGGTCGGCCAGCCAGCCCAGGGGGAGCCCCAGCACGCTGTAGAAGATCGCGAAGGCGAACCCCATGAGCAGGCTCATCTGCACGTCGGAGATGCCGAGATCGGCGCGGATCGGCCCCACCAGCAGGCTCAGGATCATCCGGTCGATGAACGACAGGGTGTAGGCCGTGAGCAGCACGCCCACGACATACCAGGCGTAGCCGTCGGATGAGGCCGGCGCGCCGCCAGACGTCGCCTGCCGTGGTGACGCCGCGGGAATTTCCGCCTGGGCCATGATTCCCTCCGATTACTTAGATTTCTACACAATCGGACGTGCGCGGGAAGTCGCGATCAGGCGCCGACCTCCGCGAGGACGGCCGAGGCCAGGTGGAAGGCGGCGTTCGCCGCCGGCACGCCGCAGTAGACCGCGCTCTGCAGGATCACTTCCTTGAGCGCCTCCACGGGCACCCCATGCTCCAGCGCGGCCTTCAGATGCAGCCGCAACTCGCCCTCGCGGCCCAGCGCGATCAGCATCGCGACGGTGAGCAGCCGCCGCGTCTCGTGGTCGAGGCCGGGCCGGCTCCAGATCTCGCCCCAGGCGTAGCGGGCGATCAGGTCCTGGAATTCGGCGGTCAGCGGCGTGGCGGCCGCGGTCGCGGCGTCGACATAGGCCTCGCCCAGCACCGCGCGGCGGTTGGCC
>NZ_JAEUMO010000035.1 GCF_016793285.1 Phenylobacterium sp. | reverse complement strand
GCCACGCGCGGCCGGCGCGCCACCGAGAGCTCGGCGCGGCCGGCGGCGGCGGCCAGCGACAGCCGCCACGGGTCGATCCGCGCGCCCTTCGCCAGCAGCGCCTCGCCGGCCCTGAAGTCGCCGCCGGCGGGGCGAACGTGGTGGCCCGCGGCGACCGCCGGCACGGTCACCGTCTCGCCGTCGCGGGTCGCGTTCTCCTGGATCACGACGGCGTCGCAGCCGGCGGGCATCGGGGCGCCGGTGAAGATGCGCACCGCCTCGCCCGCGCCGACCGCGCCGTCGTAGGCGTGGCCCGCGGCGCTCTCTCCCAGGACCCGCAGGCCGCCCGGCGCGTCGGCGGCCCGCACAGCCCAGCCGTCCATGGCCGAGGCGTGGAACGGCGGCTGGTCGCGCGCGGCGGTCACGTCCTCGGCCAGCACCCGGCCGACGGAGTCCGCGATCGCCACCGTCTCGGCGGGCAGGGCGGAGACGCAGGCCAGCATCCGGGCGCGGGCGTCGTCGACGGCAAGCAGCTTCATGCGCCCATCAACCCCAAGCCCGGAACCGGTTCAACACCTTGAGCGCGGCGCGACGCCCGCTAGGTTGCCGCGATGAACGTGGCGACCATCACCGACGACCTGCTGGCGCTGCTGGACGCCAAGCGCGTCTTTCACGCCGTGCGCGAGGGCCGCCGCTGGCGGCGGGGCGAACGGTTGCTGCTTCTGCCGACCTGCCAGCTCGAGCCCTACGTCACGATCACCGCCGGCCACGCGTTGCCGCGGGCGATGGGCGCGTTCAGCTACACGCACTCGGAGCTCCGGCCCTACGTCGCCGTCGGGCGGTACGGCTCGATCGGGTCGCGGGTATCGTGGCTGGCCGGCCGGCATCCGGACGCGTGGGCGACCACCTCGCCCGTCGCCTACGACGCCCAGCCGCCGCGCGGCGTCGCCGCCTACTTCGCGGACGTCGGTGTCGCGTCCCAAGTTCGCGACTTCGACGCCGAGAGCGGGCTGGTCCGCATCGGCCACGACGTCTGGATCGGCGACGAGGCGATGATCGCCCGCGGCGTCACCATCGGCGACGGGGCGGTGATCGGGGCCCGCGCCCTGGTGCTGAAGGACGTGCCGCCCTATGCGGTCGTGATGGGCCAGCCGGCCGAGGTGAGGCGGCTGCGGTTCCCCGAAGCGCTGGTCGAGCGGTTCAGGGCCGCCCATTGGTGGCGCTATCGGCCGGAGTTCATACAGTCGTTGCCGGTGGACGATCCGGAGCGGTTCCTCGACGCTCTGGACGCGGCGATGAGCAGCCACGCCCCGCCCGAGATCATGCAGCCCCGGATCCTGACCGGGGCCGAAGTCCTGTCCGCCGCCGAAGCCCCCGCGCGATAGAGCCTCAGGACGCCGCCCAGTCGCCGCTCTTGCCGCCGGTCTTGGAGACCAGGCGGACAGCCTCGAGGACCATGCCCTTCTCGGCCGCCTTCAGCATGTCGTAGAGCGTGAGCAGCGTCACCGCGCAGGCGGTCAGCGCCTCCATCTCGACCCCGGTCTGACCGGTGGTTCTCACCCGCGCCATGACCGAGAGGCCTCCGTCGCCCGGCTCGACCCGCACCTCGGCCTTCGCGATGGGCAGCGGATGGCACATGGGGATCAGGTCGGAGGTCTTCTTGGCCGCCATCACGCCGGCGATCTCGGCCACGGCGCGCACGTCGCCCTTCGCGCCCTCGCCGGCCAGCGCCAGCGCGAGCGTCGCGGGGCTCATGCGCAGGAAGCCCTCGGCCACCGCCTCGCGGGCGGTGACGGCCTTGCCGGAGACGTCGACCATGCGGGCGCGGCCGGTCTCGTCGATGTGGGTCAACTTGCTCAAGCGACGTCAGGCTTCCATCAGCCGGGGCATGAGTTCGACCATGTTGCAGGGGCCGTGGCGGCTGTCGAGCTGGGGAGAGATCACCTTGTCCCAGCCGTCCTTCACCGCGCCGTTGGAGCCGGGCAGGCAGAACACGAAGCAACCCTTCACCAGGCCGGCCAGCGCGCGGCTCTGCAGGGTCGAGAGGCCGACCGAGGCGTAGCTCACCATGTGGAAGACCACCGCGAAGCCGTCGAGCTCCTTGTCGAACAGCGGCCGCACGGCCTCGGGCGTCACGTCGCGGCCGGTGATGCCGGTGCCGCCGGTGGTGACGATGGCCTCCATGCCGTCGGCCACCCAGGCAAGGATCCGGGCGCGGATCTCCTCGACGTCGTCCTTCACGATGCTGCGGGCGGCCAGGTCGTGGCCGGCGTCCTTCACGCGGCCCGCCAGCAGCGCGCCGGACGTATCGCTCTCCTCGTCGCGGGTGTCCGAGATGGTCAGCACCGCGACCTTCACGGGCTTCAGCGGCTTGGCGGTGTCGATCTTGCCGCCGGGGGCGAGTGCAGGGGCGTTCATGGGGGACTCCTTCGTCGCCAATCTAGCGGCCCCGGGCGTCCGCGCCTATTCCACCGTCACCGACTTTGCCAGGTTGCGCGGCTGGTCGATGTCGCGTCCCAGGCGGCGCGCCACCTGGTAGGCCAGCAACTGCAGCGGCACGTTCATCAGGATCGGGGCGAGTTCGGGCTCGGAGCGCGGGACGGCGAACGCGGCCTCGACGCCCTCGGCCTTCACGCCGGGATGGGTGACGGCCAGCACCGGGCCCTGGCGCGTCCGCACCTCGGCGATGGTGGAGAGGTTCTTGGCCAGGAGGTCGTCGTCCGGCAGCACGACGACGGTGGGCGTCCCGGGCGCGATGAGGGCCAGCGGCCCGTGCTTCAGCTCCGAGGCGGCGTAGGCCTCGGCGTGGAGGTAGCTGATCTCCTTGAGCTTCAGCGCGCCCTCCATGGCGACGGCGTAGCTGGCGGCGCGGCCGATGAAGTAGGCGTGCTCGCTCTGCGCCAGCCGCGCGGTCAGCGGCGCGAGTTCGTCCTCGCGCGCCACGATCTCGGCGATCTGGTCGGGCAGCGCCGAGAGTCCCGCCAGCAGCCGCGCCCCATGGGCGGCCGAGAGGTCGCGCACCCGGCCGAGCTGTAGCGCCAGCAGAGCGAAGGCGACCGCGGTCGAGGTCCAGGTCTTGGTGGAGACCACAGCCACCTCGGGACCGGCGTGCAGGTAGACACCGCGGCCGCACTCGCGGGCGATCGTCGAGCCCACCGTGTTCACGACCCCCAGCACGCGCCCGCCCTTGCGCTTCACCTCCTGGATGGCGGCCAGGGTGTCGAAGGTCTCTCCGGACTGGCTGACGGCGATGTAGAGGGTGTCCTGCTCGATCACCGGGTTGCGGTAGCGGAACTCGGACGCCGGCTCGGCGTGGGCCGGGATGCGGGCCAGGCTCTCGATCAGGTGGGCGCCCAGGACGCCGGCGTAGCCCGCCGAGCCGCAGCCCAGGATCTTCACCCGGCGGATGTCGAGCATCTCGCGCGCGGCCAGTTCGATGCCGCCCAGGTGCGCGGTGGAGAAGCGCGCGTCCAGGCGGCCCATCAGCGTGCGGCGCACGGCGTCGGGCTGCTCGGCGATCTCCTTCCGCATGAAGTGGCTGAAGTCGCCCTTGTCGAAGCCGGCCGCCTCGCCCTCCAGCGCCTGGGTCGCCTTGGCGGTCTGCGCGCCCTCCAGCGTCAGCACCGAGAAGCCGTCGGCGCGCACCTCGGCGATTTCGCCGTCGTCCAGGTGGGCGACCGTCTTGGCATGGCCCATCAGCGCCGCGCCGTCCGAAGCCACGAACATCTCGCCGTCGCCGAGGCCGATCACGACGGGCCCGCCGTTGCGCGCCGCCACGATCGCCTCGGACCGCGCCGCGTCGATCACGACGAGGCCGTAGGCGCCCTTCACCTGCCGCAGCGCCGCGCGGACGGCCTCGACCAGGCTGTTCTCGGGCCGCCGGGCCACCAGGTGCGCCAGCACCTCGGTGTCGGTCTCGGAGCGGAAGACCACGCCCTCGGCCTGCAGCGCCGCCTTCAGCTCGGCGGCGTTCTCGATGATGCCGTTGTGGACGACGCCGATGCGGCCGGCCGCGTCGGTGTGCGGGTGGGCGTTGAGGTCGCTGGGCTCGCCGTGGGTGGCCCAGCGGGTGTGGGCGATGCCGGTCGTGCCGGGCAGGCCCGCCGCCGGCAGCGCCGCGTCGAGTTCGCGCACCTTGCCCCGGCGCTTGCAGACGCCGAGCGCCCCGTCCTGCGCGACCGCCACGCCGGCGGAATCGTAGCCGCGGTACTCGACGCGCCGCAGGCCTTCCATGAGCAGCGGCAGCGCCGGTCGCGCGCCGACGTATCCCACGATCCCGCACATCAGCGGACCTCCCTAGCCGTAGATGATCCGGCGGATCTGGCGGATCGACCAGGGCGGCGAAGGGAAGCGGCGCTGGACCAGTTCCTCGGCGATGCGCCGATAGATCTCGTCGTTGCGCCGCCCCAGCTTGAGCAGCGCGGCGTGCCGGCGCCGGACGAAGTCCTGCGGGCTTTCGGCCATGTATGAGAGCACGTCATCGACGATCCGCCTTGCCTGCGACGGATGCAGGCCGCTGGACCGGGCCACATAGGCCACGAGATCGTCCAGGTCGCCCGCATCCGACATCGGAGGTGGATTTGCGTCACGCATCGGATGCAGGAAAGCCCCGTGCCCGATTTCGGGCAAGCGCTAGATCCTCTCCCCGAGCGCGCAGCGCGAAGAGAGGGAGAGGGCAGGGAGAGGGCCGGCTCGTGAAGGCGTGATCCGCCATTGGCCTGGCGAGGGCCCGCTGATCCTCGACGTCCCAACGGAGTAGCCCAGCCGGCCCTCTCCCTACCCTCTCCCTCTCCCTCTCCGCTTCGCGGGGGGAGAGGCGTTACCACCGATCGCGGTCGGCGTGGTCCTGGGCGGTGGGCTCGATCCAGCGTTCGCCGTCCGGGCCGCGTTCCTTCTTCCAGAAGGGGGCGCGGGACTTCAGGTAGTCCATCAGGAAGTCGCAGGCCTCGAAGGCGGCACGGCGGTGGCCGGCGGCGGTGGCCACGAAGACGATCGGCTCGCCCGGCGCGATGCGGCCGACGCGGTGCAGGATGGCCAGGTCGTGCAGGCCGAAGCGCTCGCGGGCCTGGTCGGCGATCTTCCCGATCTCGGCTTCCGTGAAGCCGGGGTAGGCCTCGAGTTCGAGGACGGCGGTCGCGCCGGCCTCGGCGCGGGCGATGCCGGTGAAGGTGGCCACGGCGCCGGTCTCGGTGCGGCCCTGGCTGAACGCCGTGAGCAGCGCGCCGGGATCGAAGGGCGCTTCTGTGAGCCGGATGCTCATCCGCCGCTCATGGGCGGCAGGAAGGCGACCTCGCTGTCGGCGCCCAGCGCGACGTCGCCACGGACGACCGCCTGGTCCACCGCCACCTGCACGCCCTTGCCGCCCAGGGCCGCGCCCAGGGCGGCGTCCTCGGCGGCGAGGACGCTGCGCAGCACGGCGACGGACGCGGCGTCGATGCGACGCTCGCGCCAGCCGGCGAGGTCGCGCAGGGGTCCGAACAGCAGCACCCGGGCCATGCGTCAGCCGCCGGTCGTGGACATGTGCCGCGCGACGGCCGGTTGCGTGCGGGCGATCTCGAAGTCGTGGCCCTTCGGCTTCGCGTCCACGCCGCCACGGATGGCGGCGATCAGGTCGGCGTCGCTGCCGCCGGCGCGCAGCACGGCGCGCAGGTCGGTGGCGTCCTCCTGGCCGAGGCAGGTGTGCAGCGTGCCGGTGCAGGTCAGGCGCACGCGGTTGCACGTCTCGCAGAAATTGTGGCTGAGCGGCGTGATGAAGCCCAGCCGGCCGCCGGTCTCGGCGACGCGCACGTAGCGGGCCGGCCCGCCCGTGGAGAGCGGCAGGTCCTCCAGCGTCCAGAAGCTCTCCAGCTCCCTGCGGACGTCCTTCAGCGACAGGAACTCGTCGGTGCGGTCCACGTCGACCTCGCCCATCGGCATCGTCTCGATCAGCGTGAGGTCGCAGCCGCGGCCGTGCGCCCAGCGGACGAGGTCGGGAATCTCGCGCGCGTTGGAGTCGGCCAGCGCCACGGCGTTGATCTTCACGGACAGGCCCGCGTCCTGCGCCGCCGCGATGCCGGCCTGCACCTTGGCGAGGTTCCCCCCGCGGGTGAGCGTCCGGAACAGGTCGGGCCGCAGCGTGTCCATCGACACGTTCACGCGCCGCATGCCGGCCGCGGCCAGGTCCGGCGCGAACTCGGCCAGGCGCGTGCCGTTGGTGGTCATCGTCAGTTCGTCGAGATCGCCGCGCCTCAGATGCCGCGCGAGGCTGCGGACCAGGTCCATCATGCCCTTGCGGACCAGGGGCTCGCCGCCGGTGAGGCGCAGCTTGCGCGTCCCCAGGGCCACGAACGCCGAAGCGATGCGGTCCAGCTCCTCCAGGGTCAGCACCTGCGCCTTCGGCAGGAAGGTCATGTGCTCGGCCATGCAGTAGACGCAGCGCAGGTCGCAGCGGTCGGTGACCGACAGCCGCAGATAGCTAACCGTCCGGCCGAAGGCGTCGGTCAGGGGCCGCGCGCGCACGGCGCTGGACCCAGGAGGGCTGGGCGGGGCGGCAATGTCGTCGTAGGGCGTCATCCGAACGCCAGGATAGGGGGAAAGACCGCGTGACGACAGGCGCCGACTTTGCCGCGGTGGTGCTGGCCGCCGGCGCGGGTTCGCGGTTCGGCGGCGGGAAGCTGACGGCGGCCTACCGCGGCGCGCCGCTGATCCATGGCGCGCTGGCGGCGGCGCGGGCGTCGGGCGGGGCGATCACGGTCGTGACCGGCGCGGACGCCGAGGCGGTGGCCCGGGCGGCGCGGGCGTTCGACCCGGCCGTGCGGATCGTCCACGCGGCCGACCACGCCGAGGGCATGGGCGCCTCGCTGAAGGCCGGGCTCGCGGGCCTGCCGGCGGGCCTGGCGGGCGCCTTCGTGTTCCTGGGCGACATGCCGCGGGTCCCCCACGCGGTTCTCGCGCCGCTGGCCGCGGCGGTTCGCGCCGGGGCGCCGGCGGCGGCCGCGGCCTTCCGCGGCGCGCGGGGTCATCCGGTGGTGCTGTCGGCGGCGTTGCTGGACGGCGCGGAGGCGCTCGCGGGCGACGTGGGCGCGCGGCCGCTGATCCAGGGGCTGGGCGCGCGGCTGGCGCTGGTGGAAGCCCCCGACGACGGCGTGCTCTTCGATGTCGACGAACGCCCCGACCTGGCGGGCTAGACCTTGATGTCGACCCGGCCGGCGGGCGGGCTGGGCGCGATGCGCACCTGGTCGGCCATGTTGAGCTGGCGGGCCGTCGCGGCGAGCGTCTGCGCCACCTGCACCGAGGTAGGCAGGGTCAGGCTCGTCCAGAGCCCCTGACCGGAATTTCGTAGCTGCACGCTGACCATAGCGTCTGCCTCGACATTCTGCCGGCCATCCTACGTGACCAACCCTTAACCGCCGGTTAACTCTGATTCACTTTCTGGTTGCAGCGATCAACTGTCGCGGGTCCGCCGTCCGGGCCGAACCCCATCCCGGAACCCGGCTTGCTCCATCGGCCGCGCCGGGCAATGTTCCGCGAATGGCGTTCCGCTTCGCACCCCTTCTCGCCGGCCTCGCGCTCGCGCTCAGCGCCGGCGGCGCGCTGGCCCGCGACTTCATCGTGGTGACCTCCAGCGACCCGGCCTTCGCCCGCGGCCAGGGGTTCGACGCGGGCGCCAGGGTGGCCCTGGGCCCGGGGCACAAGCTCACCCTCATGCACGCCTCGGGCGACCTGGTCGCCGTCACCGGCGCGGCCGGCGGCGTGGTCCTTCCCCGGCGCACGGCCACGCAGGCCGAGGCCGACCGCCTGGCGGTGCTCAAGGTGATGGTCGTCCCCACCCCCAAGGCGTCGGGCGCCACGCGGACGAGGGGCATCTGCCCGAACCCGGAGAGCCTGACCACCCTCGACGCCATCGTGCAGGTCCAGGCGGCCGGCTGCCGCGCGTCGGCCGGCGAGGCGCTGGAGTCGTGGTTCGCCACCCACCCGCCGCAGGAGCCCTGAGGCGCCCGGCGGATCATTCGGCGCTCAGGTTGTTCGAGGTCGGGACGCCGGATTTTTTCGGCGTCACGCCGGCGACGTGGCAGGCCGGCGTCGCGTGAGGTCGCGCGCCCTGGCCAGCCGCGTCACCCCCTCGTCGAGCGTGGCGTCGGCCTTGGAGAAGCAGAGGCGCACGATCGAGGTCACCGGATCCTGCTCGTAGAAGGCCGAGACGGGGATCGCGGCGACCCCGGCCTCCTTCACCGCGGTCAGGCAGAAGTCGCGGTCGCCGGCCGCCACGCCCGATCCGGCCAGGTCGACGTTCAGGAAGTAGGTGCCCTCGCTCACCAGCACCGAGAAGCCCTCGCGGCGCAGGCCGTCGGCGAGGCGGTCGCGGGACGCCTGGAGGCGACGCGGCATGGTCTCGAACCAGTCGCCCGGGTTCTCCAGGCCCCAGGCGACGGCGGCCTGCAGGTTGGGCGCGGTCGTGAAGGTCATGAACTGGTGCGTGCGCATCAGGCTCCGGGCGAGGGCCGGGGCCGCGCAGAGGAAGCCCACCTTCCAGCCGGTGAGGCCGAACATCTTGCCGGCCGAACCGATCTTCACGGTGCGCTCGCGCATGCCGGGCCACGCGATCAGCGGCCGGTGACGCGCCTCGCCGAACACCACCTGTTCCCAGACCTCGTCGCACACGGCGACGGCGTCGTGCTTCACGCAGAACTCGGCCAGGAGCGCGAGGTCCTCGTCGGGCAGCACCACACCGGCCGGGTTGATGGGGTTGTTCAGCACCACGGCCCTGGTGCGCTCGGTGAACGCCGCCGCCAGCATCTCGCGGGTGAAGCGCCAGTGGGGCGGCGAGAGGCTGACGAGCTTCGGCACGCCCCCCGCGCGGCGGATCACGGGCAGGTAGCTGTCGTAGTAGGGCTGGAAGACGATCACCTCGTCGCCCGCGTTCAGCAGGCCCAGGAAGCTGACCGCCAGCGCCTCGGTGGCGCCCGAGGTGATCGTGATCTCGTCCGCCCAGTCGAAGTCCAGGCCCTGGGTGCGCGCGTAGTGCGCCGCCACCGCCTGGCGCAGCTCGGGCAGGCCGGCCATCGGCGGGTACTGGTTGTAGCCGTTCAGGACCAGGTCGGCGGCCTTGGCGCGCAGCCGCTCCGGGCCCGGATCGTCGGGGAAGCCCTGGCCGAGGTTGATCGCGCCCAGGGTGCGGGCGAGCCCCGACATCTCCTCGAAGATCGTCGTGGGCAGGGATGAGAAAATCGCATTGGCCATCGGCGCGATTTTGGCGGCAGACTTCATCCATGACCATCGCCATCGTCGAGTTCGAGCCCGCGCACGCCGAGGCCTTCCGCGTCCTGAACGAGGCCTGGATCTCCAGGCACTTCACGCTCGAGGCGAAGGACCGGGAGGTCCTGGGCGACCCTCAGGGCAAGATCGTCGACAAGGGCGGCCGCGTGTTCATGGCGCTTCAGGACGGCGTGGCGGTCGGCTGCGTGGCCCTGATGAGGATGGACGACGGCGGCTTCGAGCTCGCGAAGATGACCGTCTCGGAAAGCCTGCGCGGCGCGGGGCTCGGCCGCCTCCTCATGCAGCGCTGCATCGACGCCGGCGCCGAGATGGGCGCGACGCGCCTCTATCTCGAAACCAACTCCAGCCTCGGCCCGGCGCTCGGCCTCTACCGCGCCATGGGGTTCCGCGCCCTCGCGCCGGCGGACACGCCGTATGTCCGCGCCGACGTCTTCATGGAGAGGCCGTACCCGCCGACTCTTCATGTTGCGAATGACTCGCAACTGCAATAGCGTGGGCGGGCTCTTCGGGAGTCGGCCATGCTTCACCACACGCCCCGCGACGTTCTCACCCACGGTGAGCGCCTGCTCGTGCGCACGGTCAGGGTGATGGCGCTCAGGGGCGGCTGCGACGGGCTGAAGGGTTGCTTCGAGGAGGCCTGCGGGGCGGCGGGCGAGGAGGCCTACCGGACCCTGCAGGTCTTCATGCAGCAACTCGGCGCCTGCGGGCGGCGGCATCTGACGCTGTCCGTGGCCACCGATCCCGCCCTGACCACCGACGAGGCCGCCATCCTCGACGTCTTCGGCTGCGCCCAGGCCGACGACTACGCCAGCCTCGACGAGCGGCTGGCGTCGCTGGTGGGCGGGCCGCCGCCGACCGCCCTGGGCGCGGCCGCCTGCTGGGTCGCCCAGGCGTTCGGGCTGAACGGGTTGGCGCTGCGTCCCAGCCTGACGCCGGTCGCCGCGCCGGTGAGGTGGCTCCACGCCGCCGAGTAGCGCCGGCGACGGATCGCGCGGGGGCCTGTCGCCGGCGCCTCAGTGCTGCGCCGCCAGGACCACGCCCAGGAGGACGGCGACCCAGTGGGCGGCGGCGGCGGCCACCACATGGCCATGCCAGATGGCGCGGGAGAACTTCAGCTTCTTGTTCACGTAGAAGATCACGCCGGTGGAGTAGAGGACGCCGCCGGTGACCAGCAGCGCCAGGGCGTACCAGGCGAGGCTGTCGATCATCGGCTTCAGCGCCACCACGACGAGCCAGCCCAGGGCCAGGTAGACGCCGACCCAGAACTTCCGGTCGATGCCGGTGAGGAACAGCTTGCCCAGCGCGCCCAGGCCCGCGATCAGCCAGACGGCCGTCGTCATGCCGACGCCCCACGCGCCCGGCAGGTTGATCGTGAACGGCGTGTAGGACCCGGCGATCATCAGGAAGATGCCGGCATGGTCGAGCCTTCGCAGGGTCGGCCGGTACTTGTGGTGCGCGAAGTTGTAGGCGGTGGAGAAGGCCAGCATGGCCACCACGCCCAGGCCGTAGATCGAGACGCCGACGACCTGGCTGATCGAGCCGCCCATCACCGCGAGCGTCAGCAGGACGATGCCGCCGACCAGCGAGAGCGTCAGCCCCATGACGTGTACGACCAGGTCCGCGCACTTGGCGGCGGGCGTCGGGTAGTGGCGAGGCGGTTTGGCGGGCAGGTCCATGCGGCGCTCCATAGGCCCGTCACCGTGTCATGCGTGTGGCGCCCGCCGCTAGTGCTGGGGCGACACGGCTCAGCCGGCTTGCACCGCCGTCAGCACCGCCCGCGTCGCCGGCCGCGCCCCGACCCGGGCATGGTGGTCGGCGAGGCGCGGGAAGTCGGCCATGTCCAGCGTGTCGCGCGGCAGCCAGCCTGTCAGGACATAGAGATAGGGGTCGCAGACGCTGTAGGCCTCGCCCAGCGCCCAGGGGCCGCGGAAGAGCCGCTCGTCGATCAGGCGCATCGCCTCGCCGAACACCTCGGGCGCCTTCCTGCGCATGTCGGCGATGGCGGCGGGGTCGTCGGCCCAGCGGTAGCCGCGGTGGCGGTGCGCGGCGGCCGGATGCGCCCACGAGCAGAGGTAGCTCATCAGCGACTCGGCCTGCGCCATCGCAAACGCGTCGCCCTCGGGCATGAGGGCCGCGGCGGGATGGGTGCGGGCGATGTAGCCCATGATCGCCGGCGCCTCGGTGATGACGCCCCGGTCCGTCTCCAGCGCCGGCACGCGAGACTTGGGGTTCAGCGCCAGGTAGGCCTCCTGCCGCTGCTCGTTCTCGGCGAAGTTCAGGCGGCGGACCTCGTAGGCCGCGCCGGCCTCGGCCAGCGCGATCTCGCAGGCGAGGCCGATGGTTCCCGGTGCGGTGTGGAGCTTGAGCATTCGGCCTCCCGTCGACGCCGCGATCTCAGCACGCCGCGGCGGCGGATTGAACCCGGCGCGGAAAGCGGGTTCTCTCGCGCAAGTACAGGGGGGAGACGCTTTGACCGCAGAGGTCGCCGAGGTCCGACAGGACATCGCAACGGCGCGCGAGCGCAATCGCCTGCGCTCGATCCTGGCCGGCTCCGCGGGCAACCTGGTCGAGAGCTTCGACTGGTTCGTCTACGCCGCGTTCGGCCTCTACTTCTCGAAGGTGTTCTTCCCCGGCGGCGACCCCACCACCCAGCTCCTGAACACCGCCGCAGTCTTCGGCGTGGGCTTCTTCGCGCGCCCCTTCGGGGCCTGGGTGATGGGCCTCTACGGCGACCGGATCGGCCGCAAGGCCGCGATGGTCGTCTCGGTCAGCCTGATGTGCGCGGGCTCGCTGATCATCGCGCTCTGCCCCGGCCACGACCGCATCGGCGTGGCGGCCCCGGCGATCCTGGTGTTCGCCCGCATCCTGCAGGGCATGAGCATGGGCGGAGAGTACGGCGCCTCGGCCACCTACCTGTCGGAGATGGCGCAGCGGAAGACGCGCGGCTTCTGGTCGGGAATCTTCTACTCGACCCTGATTGCGGGCCAGCTCCTGGCGATGCTGGTGCTGCTAGTCCTCACGGCGTTCCTCTCGGCGGCCGAGATGCAGGCCTGGGGCTGGCGCGTGCCGTTCTTCATGGGCGGGGGGCTGGCGCTGGCGGTCTTCTGGCTGCGGCGCGGCATGGACGAGACGCCGTCGTTCGAGGCGCGGACCGGCCCGAAGGCGACCACCTTAGGCCTGATCCGGAGCCATCCGCGCGAGGCGCTGACGGTCATCGGGCTCACCGCGGGCGGGACGCTCGCCTACTATACCTACACAACGTACATACAGAAGTTCCTGGTCAACACGGCGGGCTTCGCCAAGGACCAGGCGAACCTGATCACCGCCGGCGGCCTGCTGGTCTTCATGCTCGTCAACCCGCTGATCGGAGCGATTTCGGACCGCGTCGGGCGCAGGGCCATCCTGCTGACGTTCGGCGTCCTCGGCGCGGCGATGACCTGGCCGCTGCTGTCGACGCTGGCGGCGACGGACAGCGTCTGGGCGGCCTTCGGCCTGACCACGCTGGCGCTGATCGTGGTGGCGCACTACTCGTCGGTGAATGCGGTGGTGAAGGCCGAGCTCTTCCCGACCGAGGTCCGCGCGCTGGGCGTGGCGCTTCCCTACTCGATCGCCAACGCGGCCTTCGGCGGCACGGCCGAGTACGTGGCGCTGGCGTTCAAGCAGGCCGGCCACGAGAGCTGGTTCTTCACCTACGTGACCGTCGTGATCGCCGCCTCGCTGCTGGTCTACCTCCTGATGCGCGACACGCGGCGCCACAGCCGGATCGCCGAGGACTGATGGCGGCGCTGCAGGACCAGCTCATCGACCAGGTGGCCGAGCGGGCCGCCGGCCGCGGCGTCCTGCTGGTCGGCATCGCCGGCGCCGTGGCGGTGGGCAAGAGCACCCTGGCGCGAACGATCGCCGACGGGCTGCAGGCGCGCGGCCTCGCGGCGCAGGCGGTCGCGACCGACGGGTTCCTGCGGCCCAACAAGGAGCTCGAAGCGGCCGGCCTGAACGCGAGGAAGGGCTTCCCGGAGACCTTCGACGTCGTCGCCTTCCACGGGTTCCTGGATCGCCTGGCCGCGGGCCGTCCGGCGCGGATGCCGGTCTACTCGCACGTCAGCTACGACATCGTGCCCGGCGAGACCCGCACCGTCGCCGCCAAGGGCGTCGTCATCGTCGAGGGCGTGAACGTGCTGCAGACCGCCCAGGCGCGCGAGCGCTTCGGCCTTCGGCTCTACGTCGACGCCGAGCCCGGGCACATCAAGGCCTGGTATCTGGCGCGCCTCGACGGGATCATCGCCAACGAGCCCGAGAGCCTGATCGCGCAGATCTCGGACGTGGCGTACCGCAAGACCCTGATCGAGGCCGCCTGGACCGGCATCAACCTCGTCAACCTCCGCGACCATATCGCGCCGACCATGGCGCACGCCGACGTGGTCGTGCGCAAGGCGGCCGATCACAGCCTCGTGGCGCTGGTGGCGCTGGTGGCGCGGTAGGGGTCAGTCCTCGCGGACGCGCTTCTTGCGGAAGGAGGGGTTGAGGACCTTCTTGCGCAGGCGGATCGACTTCGGGGTCACCTCGACCAGCTCGTCCTCCTCGATGTAGGCGATGGCCTGTTCGAGGGTGGGGCGGCGCGGCGGGGTGAGGCGCACGGCCTCGTCCTTGCCCGAGGCGCGCACGTTGGTGAGCTGCTTGGCCTTCATCGGGTTCACGTCGAGGTCGTCGGATCGCGAGTTCTCGCCGATGATCATGCCCTGGTAGGTCTTCTCGCCGGCGCCCACGAACATCACGCCGCGCTCCTCCAGGTTCCACAGCGCATAGGCCGCGGTCTCGCCGTCGGAGTTGGAGACGAGCACGCCCTTGCGGCCGGCGTCGATGGGCCCCTTGTAGGGCTCGTAGTGGCTGAACACGCGGTTCAGCACGCCCGAACCGCGGGTGTCGGTCAGGAATTCGCCCTGGTAGCCGATCAGCGAGCGCGAGGGGCTCATGAGCGAGATGCGGGTCTTGCCCGCCCCGGACGGGCCCATGTCCTTCAGCTCGGCCTTCCGCGCGCTGAGCTTCTCGATGACGATGCCGGTGAACTCCTCGTCGACGTCGATCATGACGTCCTCGACCGGCTCCATGCGCTCGCCGTTCTCGCCTTCCTGGTAGACCACGCGCGGGCGGCTGATGGAGACCTCGAAGCCCTCGCGGCGCATGCTCTCGATCAGCACGCCCAGTTGCAGTTCGCCGCGGCCGGCCACCTCGAAGGCGTCCTTCTCGGACGTTTCGGTGACGCGGATGGCGACGTTGGCCTCGGCCTCCTTCAGCAGGCGCGCGGCGATCACGCGGCTCTGCACCTTGTCGCCCTCCCGGCCCGCGAGCGGGCTGTCGTTGACGCTGACGGTCATCGAGATCGTCGGCGGGTCGATGGGCTGGGCCGGCAGGGCCTCGGAGACCTCCATGGCGCAGAGGGTGTCGGCGACCGTGGCCTTCGAGAGCCCCGCGATGGCGACGATGTCGCCGGCCTCGGCGTCGTCGATCGGCTGGCGCTTCAGGCCGCGGAAGGCCAGGACCTTGGTGATCCGGCCGCGCTCGATCTCCTTGCCGTCGCGCGACAGGGCCTTGATCGCCATGCCGGGCACGGCCTTGCCGCTTTCGATGCGGCCGGTCAGGAGGCGGCCGAGGAACGGGTCGTTCTCGATCAGCACCGAGAGGATCTGGAAGGGCTCGTCCTTGCGCTGCTCGGCCTTCGGCGGCGGGACGTGGTCGACGATCAGGTCGAACAGCGGCGCCAGGTTGTCGTTCGGCTGGGCGAGGTCCAGCGTGGCCCAGCCGGCCTTGCCCGAGGCGTAGATGTGCGGGAAGTCGAGCTGCTCGTCGCTCGCGCCCATGGCCGCGAAGAGGTCGAAGGCGTCGTTGTGGACCCGGTCGGGGTCGGCGTGCGGGCGGTCCACCTTGTTGAGGCAGAGGATGGGGCGCAGGCCCATCTTCAGCGCCTTCCCCAGCACGAACTTGGTCTGCGGCATGACGCCTTCCTCGGCGTCCACCAGCAGCACGCAGCCGTCCACCATGCCGAGGATGCGCTCCACCTCGCCGCCGAAGTCGGCGTGGCCGGGCGTGTCGATGATGTTGATGCGGGTCTCGCCCGCCTTCCCGTGCCACAGCACCGAGGTGCATTTGGCCAGGATGGTGATGCCGCGCTCGCGTTCCTGGTCGTTGGAGTCCATGGCCCGCTCGACCGTCGCCTCGTTGGCGCGGAAGACGCCCGACTGGGCGAGCAACTGGTCGACGAGGGTGGTCTTGCCGTGGTCGACGTGGGCGATGATGGCGATGTTGCGGAGCGACATGTCGGGAAGATGGGTTCTCTTGAGGGCGCGCGCTTGTACGGGAAGCCGCCGCGAACCGCTAGGGCGTTGTGCGACGCACCCAAGGCGTCGTGGTCCATGACGTAACGGGATATCCCGATTTTCCTGCGAAAACAGCGTTCCGCCAGCGGGGTGCGTCAAAAGATTTCAAGCGCGGCCCTTGCGCGATTGTGCGTCGCACCCTAGCTTAGCCATGCCCATTGGGCGTTTCCTCCCTATGAACTGGCCGCGCCCCGTGCGCGGCTATTTTTTTGCGCTGCGCCCCTCTGTGGGAGCTCGCGAAGCGAGAGGGGGCGCCTTCCCGACGCCCTGCCTGCAACCCCCTCCCACGCTTTGCGTGGATTTCCCCATCGGGGAGGATCAGGTCAGCCCGCGCTCCGCTGCGGCGAGCGCGGCCTCGGCGCGGCTGGTGATGTGGAGCTTCTGGTAGATCACCTTCACGTAGCCGGCGACGGTCTGCGGCTTCAGGCCGATGACGCGGGCGGCCTCGGGCGAGGAGAGGCCGCGGCCGATCAGGGAAAGCACCTCGGTCTCGCGGGCCGAGAGGCCGGCGTCGTCCGGCGCAGGCCTGGGCGCCCCGGGGCGCAGGCGTTCCAGCATCCGCCGGGCGATGGACGGCGAGAGCGGCGGTTCGCCCGCGTCGATACGCCGGAGCGTGTCGGCGACGGTGTCGGGATGCTCCTGCTTCAGGATGTAGCCCTGGGCGCCGGCGGCCAGGCTGTCGAACAGGTGGGTGTCGTCGTCGTAGATGGTGGCGACCACCGGCAGGGCGTCGGGATAGTCGCGGGCCACCTCGGCCACCAGCTCCACGCCCGAGCCGTCGGGGAGGCCCAGGTCGAGCAGGACCAGCTCGAGCGCGAAGGCCGGCGCCTCGGCGTGCCCGGCCAGGATGCGGCGGGCGTCGCGGAGCGAGCCTGCGCTCACGACGGCCATGCCGGGGAACGCCTCGGCGACCACGCCTTCCAGCCACGCCCGCGTGTCGGGGCGATCCTCGACGACCAGGCAGCCGCGCGCCGGGGAGGAGCCTTCCGGAGCGCCGTCGGGGGTGTCCTGGTGGACCATCTACGCTGCAATGCCCGCCTGAAAATCGGGCGGACGATAGTCTGCCGCGCTGGCGCAGGCCAATGTTTCCCCTAATGATCGTCCGGCGCGGCGGGTATGCGCGCGGGGGGATTTCGGGATGGCGCAGGGTGCGGCGGCGTCGGGCCGCCTGGCGCGTCGCGCGGGCGCGCGGGTGACGCCGATGGGGCTCCTGGCGCTGGCGCTGGTCATCGTCGTGGCCTGGATGGGCGGCGCGATCGGGACGGCCGTGACCCAGCCGTGGCTGGGGATCGACCTGCGCTTCGACGGGAAGGCCGGCGGCGCGGTGGCCGAGTCCACAGCCGGGCCGTCGCGGGCGATCCCCGCCGGGACCGTGATCGTCTCGGTGGCCGCCGCCGGCGACCGCCTGACGATCGAGCCCAAGGACCTGACCGGCCAGGTCGACGGCAGCTTCGGCCCCTTTGTCGAATACCAGCGCTTCATGGACCGCCAGGGCCGCTACGCCGACATGATGCGCCGGCCCGAACTCACTTTCACCGACAGGGCCGGCGGCAGCTACGTCGTCCGGCCGCAGGCGGAGGGGCGGCCGATCACCTCGCTCGGGACCGACTTCTGGATCGGGATCGTGGTGGGCACGTTCGGCTGGCTGATCGCCGCCGCGATCTTCGTCTTCCGGCCGGGGGAGACCAGCGCGCGCTACGTGCTGCTGTCCGGGATCGCGACCCTGCTCTTCGTGCCGATCGGACCGATCTACACCAGCCGCGAGCTGGGGCTGCCCGAGACGCTGTTCTACGCGATCAACGGGATGAACTTCCTGGGTGGCAGCCTCTACGCGGCGGCCACCTTCGCGCTGCTGCTCTACTACCCCTCGCGGCTGGCCCCGAGGTGGGTCGGCTGGGCCGTCGTGGGCGTGTTCCTGGTCTGGTACGTGGCTCAGGCGCTGGGGCTGTTCCCGGACCTCACCTTCGCGCGGCGGTCGCTGGCGCTGGCGGCGCTCTACGGCTCGTTCGGCCTGGGGGCGATCCACTGGTTCCGTACGCGGCGCGATCCGGTGGCGCGCGCGGCGCTGAGCTGGTTCCTGCTGTCCTGGGTCGTGATGGTGTCGGCCTTCGGGCTGATCGTCCTGGCGCCGCAGATGTTCGGCGTGGATACGGGCGCGGCCGAGCCCTACGCCTTCCTGCTGTTCCTGCTCACCTACGGCGGGCTGGCGGTCGGGATCATGCGCTACCGACTGTTCGAGCTGGGCGAATGGTGGGCGCGGATCATGGCCTGGACCATGGCCCTGGTCCTGCTGGCCGGGCTCGACATGCTGTTCCTGGCGGTGCTGCAGCTCTCGGCGGGGCTCTCGCTGTCGCTGGCGCTGCTCGTCTCGGGCCTCGTGTGGCTGCCGCTCCGGGGCTTCATCGCCGAGAAGATCCTGCACCGGCGCAAGGTGGACGACCGGGCGCTGTTCGAGGGCGTGGTGCAGATCGGCCTGACCGCGGGGGGCGGCGACCAGCTCGCGCAGTGGACCGAGGTGCTGAAGGCGCAGTTCGATCCGCTGAGGCTCGACATCGCCGCCGCGCCGGCCGATGCGCCGCGCCTCTCCGACGACGGCCTGGCGCTGGTGACGCCGCAGGTGGCGGGGCTGCCGTCGCTCAGGCTCGAGTACGCCCGCGGCGGGCGCGCGCTGTTCTCGCCCGGCGACATCGCCCAGGCCACGGCGCTCTGCGACATGCTGCGCTTCGTCGTGGAGAGCCGCGACGCCTACGAGCGCGGCGTGACCGTGGAGCGCAGGCGCATCGCCGGCGACATCCACGACAACCTGGGCGCCACGCTGCTCAGCGCGCTGCACAGCCGCGACGGCGAACGCAAGGACCGCTTCATCCGCGAGACGCTCGCGGACCTGCGCAGCATCGTCACCGAGCCCACCGGCGACGGCGCGGGCCTGATCGAGACCATGGCGCGCAGCCGCAAGGAGATGTCCGAGCGCCTGGCCGCCCGGGGGATTTCGCTCGAGTGGCCGCTGGAGGACGCGCCGGACGGCGGCGTCGACTCCAGGGTGGCCCAGTCGCTCCGCGCCATGCTGCGCGAGATCACCAACAACATCCTGAAACATGCTGAGGCCACGTCGGTCCGGGTGGCGCTCGGCGAGCGCGACGGCGCGCTGATCCTGACCGTGGAGGACGACGGCGTGGGGTTCGATGCGCAGGCGGTCACCTCGGGCGCGGGCCTGGGCGGGCTCGCCGAGCGCGCGGCGGGCCACGGCGGCGAGGTGGCCTGGTCGAAAGGCGCCGGCGGCCGCGGCGCGTGCGTCACCGTCCGCCTGCCGCGCGGCTGAGCGCCTCAGCCCGCGCGCAGCGCCGACCAGTCGGCCGTCGCGAGGGTCTCCGTCAGGGCCTCGATGTGCGCCTTCAGGGCGCCGAAGCCCGAGGTGGGCGAAAGCGTCGCTTCGTCCAGGTAGAGGCCGCGGTTGATCTCGATCTGCAGGGCGTGCGCGCGTCGGCCCGGGCGGCCGTAGTGCTCGGTGGTGTAGCCGCCGGCGTAGGGCGTGTTGCGGGCCACGCGGTAGCCCATGGCCTCCAGTTCCCGCTCCACCCGGCCCGGGAGCAGGCCGGCGCAGGCGGCGCCGAAGCGGTCGCCCAGCACCATGTCGCACGGCCGCTCGCGCCCCGAATGCCGCGCCGCGGCGGCCGGCATCGAGTGCCAGTCGACGAGGATCGCGAAGCCGTGCGCGGCCTGCGTCTCGGCGATCAGCCCGGCCAGGGCCTCATGGTAGGGCCTGTGCGCGCCCTCGATCCGGGCGTGGGCTTCGGCATAGGTCAGCTTGCGGCGGTAGATCTCCTGGCCTTCCGAGACCACGCGGGCGATCGCGCCGAGGCCGGCCGCCACCCGCGCCGTGCGACTGCGGGCGAACTCGGGGAGCTCGTCGGCGAACATGTTCGGGTCCAGTTCGAACGGTTCGCGGTTCAGGTCGATGTAGGCGCGGGCGAAGCGGGCGGCGATCACCGTGGCGCCATGCAGGGGCGCGTTGGCGATCAGGTCGTCGACGAAGGCGTCCTCCGAACGGCGGATCGACACGGCGTCCAGCGCCGCGGCGCTCATCATGTCCTCGGGGTAGCAGCGTCCCGAATGCGGCGAGGCGAACACCAGCGGCGTCGGCGGCGGCCGGCCTGCGGGCGCCGCGCGGAACAGCCCGAACGCCGGCCCGGCAAGGTGCGAGGCGGCCAGTTCCTTCTGCGCCTTGGGGTCGATGGCGTTCATCCGGCGCATAGAACGCCGCGCCGGGACATGGGTCAAAGCCCTTCGCCCGTCATGGCGCCTTTACGGGTTGGAAAGTAAGGTGAGCGATCAAGGACGCGTATGCCCATGTCCAGAATCCTGCTCGCCGAAGACGACGATTCCCTGCGGGGCTTCCTGGCCCGCGCGCTCGAACGCGCCGGCCACGAGGTGACCGCGTGCGCGGACGGCGAGGAGGCGGTGACCTTCCTCGACGAGCCGTGGGACCTGCTGCTGACCGACATCGTCATGCCGGGCCTCGACGGGATCGAGGTGGCGCGGCAGGCGGCGGCGAAGCATCCCGGCCTGCGCATCATGTTCATCACCGGGTTCGCGGCGGTGGCGCTGGCGGCCGGCGAGAAGGCCCCCGCGGGCTCGAAGGTGCTGTCCAAGCCCATCCACCTGCGCGAGATCGTCTCGGAAGTGGAGCGGATGATCGCCGCCTGAGGGTCGCATCCGGCCCCGCTTGCTAAGGGCGTGGCCGGTCTATATATCCCCGCCTTCCCGACGGTACGGACGTGTAGCTCAGCGGGAGAGCACCTCGTTGACATCGAGGGGGTCACAGGTTCAATCCCTGTCACGTCCACCATCGCTTCCAAGGGTTCCGGCGGTCGGCCGCTCCTGCCCCAAATTCGCTATTTGAAGAAATCCTGCGGCGCGATGGCGTCGTTGTTGGCGAGCCGCTGGATGAGGGCGGCGTGGAGCGCCGCGCCGGCGTCCGCCGCGGCCAGGTCCGAGATGTCCACGTTGAGGTCGTCCGCCAGCGCCGCGCGGTGCGTAGGCGTGTCCGCGTGATCCAGGAGCGTCAGAAGCTCCGCCAGCGACTCGCGCCATCCGCCGCCGCGCCCACGCCGCTTGGCCTTCGCATCAAGGATATAGGCGACGTCGGCCGGGGTCCCCATTCGCGTGCGCAGGGGAACTGGCAGCGGCTCCTTCGCTTCGTGAGGATGCAGCGGCGGTGGCCCGTCCGGGCCACCGTGCAGGGCGTCGTAGAGGGTCTGGAACAGGCGCATGCGTCTTGCCACGTTTCCCGCGGCAAGAACGGTGGCCCGGGCGCGCGGTTCCCTGCGCGCCGCGCTCGGCCTACGCCGCCGCCGTCCGCCGCCGCAGCATCGTGCCGGCTGCGCCGAAGCCCAGGATCATCAGGGCCCAGGCGCCGGGTTCGGGGACGCCGCCGCCGGGCGGCGGGGGCGGCGGGGGCTGCTGGTAGACCAGCGCCCCGCCGTCGGTGAGGGCGAAGGCCGGCTGGTAGGCGAGGTCGCCGGCGACGCCCGGGGCGGAGCTCAGTTGCCGCGACTGGCCCGCCGCGGCGGCTTCGTCGCTCAGATACCAGTGGAGGGAGCCGGCGGCGCCGGCGGCGTGGTTGGTGCGGATCCGATAGGTCTCGCCGTCCTCGAACCGGATCGGAGCGGCGATGAAGGTCGAGCCGCCCGAATTGCCGAACGCGACCTGCACCTCGAAGGGCCCGCCGGGAACCAGCCCGCTCTCGATCTGCATGAAACCCAGGCCGACCCAGGCGCCGCCTACGAGGTGCTCGATGTTGAAGCCCGAGCGGCGGTTGCCGTAGGGGCTGATCGCATACACCGGCACGATCATGTGACTGGCGGTGAAGGTCGAGTCCACGGTGAAGCTGGTGACGACCTGATCGCCGTAGAAGAACGAGCAGAAGACGTTGGCGCAGTAGGTGCTGTTCGAGGCCGAGGCCCCGAACGTCTGGCTGGCGTCGGGCGGGCGGCGGGTGAGCGGCAGGCCTACGCCGACGTTGGTCGCGGCCGTGTCGGACGGCTGGTAGTTGCCGAAGAAGATGGTCGCCGAGGCGGGCGCGGCGAGGCCTGTCGCCAGGACGCCTGCGAGGATGGGCGTGATCGCCGAGCGTAGCTTGAGCATTGGAGCCCCCAGTCACTGAACGGACCGAGAGATAGGCCGGGCGGCGGGCCTTGCGTCCCCCCGTTCGGGGGTGACGGTTGCGACGAACTTCGCCCTAAGTCATCGTGCTGGTTGAGTTTTTCGCCTGAGGCGCGACTTCAGAACAGGCCGGCGACCAGATTGATCGCCAGCGCCACGATCAGGGCGTTGAAGACGAAGGCCATCAGGCTGTGCCAGGTGGCGAGGTGGCGCAGGCGCTTGTGGGTGATGGCGATGTCGGCGGTCTGCGCGGCCACGCCGATCACGATCGAGAAGTGGATGAAGTCCCAGTAGTCCGGCGGCTCGTCGCCGGGAAACGCCAGGCCGCCGGCGTCCTTGCCTCGCTCGTCGGCGGCGTAGAATTCGTGCGCGTAGTGGATGGCCAGGACCACCTGCATGGTGAGCCAGGATAGAGCCACGGTGGCGACCGCGCCGGCCACATGCCATGCGCGGGTCTGGCCGTGCTGGTCCTTGGCCAGGCCCAGTTCGAGGCCCACGGCGCCCAGGCTGGCCAGCAGCGCGGCGACGATCAGGAGCAGGATCACCGCCTGGCCCTCGTCCTCGACGGCGGCGCGGGCGCGGATGCGTTCGGGCCCCTGGCCGAGCGCGAGGATGGCGACCAGTGTCAGGTAGACGAGGCAGAAGACGTCCCAGCCGGCGACGACGCTGGTGGCCGGCCGATGGCCGAGCAGGGTCGCGCCGGCGCCGACGGCGAGCCCCAGCGTGGCCGCGGCCGCCAGCTTCGGCCGCGTCGTGAACAGGCGCGGGCTGAGCCGCCAGCGCGCCGGGCGACGAGGATGTCCGGCCCGACCGCTCACCCGACGGGCATCTCCAGCACGAGCCGGTTGCGGCCCGAGCGGCGCGCGTAGTGGGTGATCCGGGTCCAGGCGCGGATCAGCTCGAGGCCGGCGCCGCCGCCGCGGTCGAGGTTGGGCCCCTCGAACACCGCCTCGCGCGGGTCGAAGAAGGTCCCGGCGTCGGTGACGACCAGCCGCACGCAGGCCGGCTCGCGGACCAGGCGGAGGGCGATGCGCGTGCCGGGGCGCGGCCGGCCGTGCTCGACCACGTTGACCACCCACTCCTCGACGACGATCGAGAGCCTGTCGGCGCAATCGGCGCCCACGCCGGCGCCGTCGCAGAACCGGCGCGCGACACCCAGCGCCCGGACCACGGCGCTGCGGTCGCCGGGCAACTGTGCGACGATGGCTTTCGGTCGGGCGCGCAGGTGGGTTATGACTGGGACCTCAAGTGGGGAGTGTCGCATGCGCGAAGCATGGCTCGCAGGATTGCTGATGGCCGCCGCCCTGTCGACGCCGGGTATGGCCTGGGCGGAGATCGGGCGGATCAAGACCGTGGTCGGATCGGCGTCGGTGGTGCGAGGCAAGGCGGTCACGCCGGCGGCGCCGGGCGTCCTTCTGCAGGTGTCGGATGTACTTCAGACGGGCAAGGACGGACGCATCGGCCTCACCTTCATCGACAACTCGCGCTTCTCGGTGGGCCCGAACAGCCGGGTCGCGCTGACCCAGTTCGAGTTCGACGACACGACGCACAAGGGCTCGTCCCTGACCACGATCGACCGCGGCTCGCTGGGGGTGGTTTCGGGCCAGATCGCCAAGGAGAACAAGGACGCGATGCGCGTGCGCACGCCCACCTCCCTGCTGGCGGCCCGCGGCACCAAGTTCGTGGTCGAGGTCAAGCAGTGAGGCTGGGGCTGACGGTCGTCGCGACCGCGGCGCTCGTCGCCGGCTGCGCCTCGCAGACGGTCGCGCTGCTGCCCAACGAAGGCGGCAAGGGCGCGGGCGCCGTGGCCGTGCTGGATCCCGAGACCGGCGCCGAGCGCGGCGAGATCGCCACGGCCGACACCGAGGCCAGCGTCGCGGGCAAGGGCGCGCTCAAGGCCAAGGCCGTGAACGCCAAGAAGCCGTGGTTCGGCGATCTGGCCGCCCGCGTGCCGTACCCGCCGCAGACCTATGTCCTCTACTTCTACGAGGGCACCAGCGACATCACCACCGAGTCCGAGCCGATCCTCGCGGCCCTGAAGGCGGCGGTGAACGCCAATTCCGAGGTGCAGATCACCGGCCATACCGACACGGTGGGCTCGGCCGACGCCAACGACCGGCTCTCGCTGAAGCGGGCCGAGGACATCCGCGCGCTGCTGGTGACGGACGGCCTGCCGGTCGGGAACAGCAAGGTGACCGGCCGCGGCGAGCGCGAGCTGATGGTCAAGACCCCCGACAACACCGACGAGCAGGCCAACCGCCGCGTCGAGATCGTGCTCCGCTACTAGACCGCGGAGGGCCTCAGGCGCACCGCCATCACGGTCAGGTCGTCGGTGGGCTCGCCGCCGGCCTCGAAGATGCGCACCTTCGAGACGATGCCGTCGACCATGCCGGTCAGCGTCGAGGCCGTGGCGCTCGCCGCGACGGCGGCCAGCATCTGGTCGCGGTCGAAGAGGCTGCCGTCGGGCGCCTGGGCTTCGGTGAGCCCGTCGGTGAAGAACACCAGCGTCTCGCCGGGCGCGAGCCGGTGGGTCTCGACCGGATACGGGAAGTCGTCGGCGACGCAGAGCGCCGGGCCGCCGTCCAGCCGCAGTTCGCGCACGCCGTGGTCCGCCCCCACGATCAGCGGATTCTCGTGCCCGGCGCTGACCAGGTCGAGGCGGCCGTCGTTCGGGTGCAGGACGCCGACCAGCAGCGAGACCGCCATGGCCTGGCGGTTGTCGCGGCTGAGTTCGCGGTTGATCTCCTCGATGGCGGTGTCGAGCGGGGTGGCCGGGCGCATCAGCAGGCTGCGCGACAGGGCCTTGGAGAGCGCCATGAAGAGGGAGGCCGGCACGCCCTTGCCGGTGACGTCGCCGACCAGGAAGCAGACGCGGCCGTCATCGAACGGAAAGGCGTCGTAGAGGTCGCCGCCGACGGTCTTGGCCGACTGCAGCGCCGCGTCGATCTCCACGGCCGGCGAGACGCGCGCGAGCTCGGCGCGCGGCATCAGCATCCCCGACTGGATCTCGCTGGCCGCGGCGAGCTCGCCCGAGATGCGCGCGGCCGACAGGCGCTCGTCCTCCAGTTGGCCGCGCAGGCGGGTCTGGACCCGGCGGCCCTCGACGAAGAGCAGCAGCACCATCACGGCCGAGGTCGCCGCGCCCGGGACCAGCATGGGCAGCGGGTCGAGGATCAGGTTCTGCTGGAAGGCGATCCAGCTCGCGGCGAAGGCGGCGACGATCTCAGCCGCGGCGATGGCGGAGATCGCCCCCATCGGCAGCCGCGGCACCGCCAGCCAGGCCAGCAGCACCAGCGCCAGGCCCACGCCCCACTCGGCCAGCGGCGCCCAGGCGGGCCGGTCGAGGGCGGCGCTG
>NZ_JAEUMO010000011.1 GCF_016793285.1 Phenylobacterium sp. | reverse complement strand
GTACGAGACGGCCAGGCGCCAGACGGTCCTGGGGGGCGTCTTCGGCGGATCGGGCCAGCGGCGGCCGTCGGCGTAGGTGGGCTGGACCTGCCGCGGCCGCGCGGCGCCGTCGGCCACCTGCTCGACGAGGGCGCAGTAGCGGTGCTCGGCCTCGGGCGCGGCCCCCGTCCGCTCGTCTTCGACCCGGCCGCGCCAGGCGTCGAGCGCGGCCTCCCGCGTCGCGAACGCCGGGCCGACGACCTCGGTGGCGAACGCCACGCCGGCCCCGGCGTGGCGCACCGCCTCGCTCCGGCGCGCCGCACGGCCCAGCGGGCGCGAGAGCGCCTGCTCCCCGTTGGCGGCCACCGGATAGAGGATCGCGGTCATCGGGCGCATTCTCGCCGAAAACGCCTGCGGATAGAACTCGGCCCGGAGACCCGGGCGCGCGTGCCGGCGCGCCACGCCCGGCCTAAGCTGCGCGAGAACTGATTCGGGACACGATGAGCGCGCAAGACCTGATCCTCGCGGCCGCTGCGGGCGCGGTCAGCCTGGCCCTGTCGGCGGTGCTGTGGGCCTTCGCCCAGCGGCGCGTGGCGGACCGCCGCGTGGCCGAACTCGCCCGGCGCATCCGCGGGCTCGAGGCCGGCGCCGAGACGGCCCAGGCCTCGGCCGAGGCGTTCGATTCCGCCCTGCTGGCGGTGGAGGACGGCCACGCGCTGCTGGCGTCGGGCGGGGAGAGCCTGGGCGTCTGCTGCGAGGCGCTGGGCCTGGCGCAGGCCGAGCCGCAGGCCCTGCTGAACGCCCTGATGCGCGCCGACCCCGACCACGCGCGGCGCCTGCGCGGCCTGTTCGAGCGCGGCGAGGCCTGCGCCTTCGAGGTGAAGGGCCCGGCCGGCGTGGTGACCGTCGAGGGCCGCGCCGCCGGCGCGCTGGCGTGGCTCCGCGTCTCGGCGGTGCTGGGCGAGGATCAGGGGCTGCCGACCGCGCCGCGGTTCGCGGCCTTCCTGGACAGCCGCGCGACGCCGGCCTGGATCGCCGCCGCCGACGGCTCGCCGGTCTGGGTCAACGCGGCCTGGCTGAAGGCGGTCGACGCCGGCTCGCTGGACGAGGCCGCCGCGCGCGGCGCCGCCTTCGACCGCGGGGCCGACGCGATCGCGTCCGAGGCGGCCAACATGGGCCAGCGGCGCGACGCGGTGCGCTGGCTGTCGCTGGACGGGCGCCGCCGCGCCTTCCACATCTGCGCCCAGCCCCTGGAGGGCGGCGGCGTCGGCGTCTGGACCGACGACCTCACCGACCTGGAGGACGCGCGCGAGGACATCAAGCGCAACATCGAGGCGCACGACGAGACCCTGAACCGGATCGACGACGCCGTGGTGGTCTTCGACAAGGCCAAGCGCCTCAGCTTCCACAACACCGCCTTCGCCGAGCTGTGGGGCCTGGAGCCGGCCTGGCTCACCGAGCGGCCGACGCACGGGGAGGTGCTGGACCGCCTTCGCCAGCGCCGCCGCCTGCCCGAGACCGCCGACTACGCCAGGTGGAAGGCGGCCGAGCTCGGCCGCTACGAGCAACTGGAGGCCGCGCCCGACGAGATGTGGTCGACCCCCGACGGCCGCACCCTGCGCGTCGTGCGCCAGCCGCACCCGATGGGCGGCCTCCTGCTGCTGTTCTCCGACATCACCGGCGAGCTGCGGATGAAGGCCCAGTTCAGCGCCCTGGTGCAGGTGCAGCAGGCGACGCTCGACAAGCTGTCGGACGCGGTGGCGGTGTTCGGCTCGGATGGGCTGCTCCGCCTGCACAACGAGAGCTTCGAGCGGTTCTGGAACATCACGCCGCTGCAACTGGAGGCGGCCGGCGACTTCGAGGGCGTGGTCGACCTCTGTGTCCACAAGCTGCACGACATGACGTTCTGGAAGGAGCTGAAGGGGCGCGTCGCCGACCCCGACCCGACCGCGCGCATGGCCATCAACGGCGAGGCGCCCACTTCGGACAACCGGATCGTCGAGTACCGCACCCGGCCGCTGCCGGACGGCGCGACGCTGATCGCCTTCACCGACGTCACCGACGCGCGCCAGCTGCAGAGCGCGCTGGCCGACCGCGAGGCGGCGCTGTCGGAGACCGAGCGGCTCAAGCGCGACTTCGTGGGCAACGTCTCGTACGAGCTGCGCACCCCGCTCACCACGATCATCGGCTACTCCGAACTGCTGGAGCATTCGGGCGACGGCGTCTCGGACCGGGCCCGCGGGTACGCCGCGGCGGTGAAGTCGGCGGCCACCCAACTCGCCCGCTCGATCGACGACGTGCTCGACATGGCCCAGATCGACGCCGACGAGATGGCGCTGGACCTGGGGCCGGTGAACGTGGCCGACCTGCTGATCGAGGTGGCGGCGCGCTGGCGCGGCGAGGCCGAGCCCAACAAGGTCTCCATCGTGCTGGAACGTCCCGACGACGTGGGCGTGATCCGCGGCGACCGCCGCCGCCTGAGCCAGATCCTCGACCACCTGATGGAGAACGCCATCGGCCAGACGCCGGCCGGCGGGACGGTGACGGTCGCGGCGCGCAAGGCGCTGGGCGAGGTGCAGCTTCAGGTGTCGGACACGGGGCGCGGCATCCCCTTCCACGTCCAGGCGCACATCTTCGACCGCTTCATCGGCCGCGAGCGCGGCGGGCCGGGCCTGGGCCTGGCGCTGGTGAAGGCGCTGACCGAGCTGCACGGCGGCTGGGTGGCCCTGGAGAGCGAACCCGGCGCCGGCGCCACCTTCACCTGCCACCTGCCCGAGGAGGCCCATGCGGTGAGCCAGCCGGAGCTGGGGTTCGCCGGCTAGACGGCCCCGGAGGTCGGGCCGGGGGCGGCCCGCGCCGGCCTGCTGGCGCCGTGTATCTGGTGCAACCAACAGTTGCTCGCCCCGTGCGATGGAGTCACTGTTCGCGACCGGCGTTCTGGGAGGGTGGCGATGGTCCAGATGGTGTTCGTGCATGGCGTGGCGACACGCACCAGCCCGGCCTACGACCAGGAAGAAAAGAACCGGGACAAGCTGTTCAAGGAGGTGCTGTTCCGCGGCGCCAACCCGGCGCTGAACATCCGCGCGCCGCGCTGGGGCGACCTGGTGCCGGAGATGGCGAACAAGGGGGCGTCGTTCGAAGGGGACAGGGTGGGCTCCTCCTACGCCGCCCTCGCGCCCGCCCAGGACTTCGAGGTGCAGGGCGCCGCCATGGCGGAGCTGACCAGGGCCGATCCCCGCGCCGCCATCGACGCCATCTACGCGACGGCCGTCGACCGCGCCGACCGGCGCAACGAGGACCTGACCGACGACGACATCCGCGCCTTCCGCGCGGTGGTCCGCGGCCTGGCCGGCGAGGCTGCGCCCGCCGTTCCGGACTCGGCGACCGACGAGGAGCTGGTGCTCAATCTCGGGGCGATGGGCGCCAGCGGAAGCTACGGCGCGATCGGAGACAAGCTGAAGCGCGCCGTCGCGGCCCTGGCGGACCGCGCCCGCAACACCGTCTCGACGGGGGTGTCGAACGCCTTCCGGGACGACCTGAACCCGCTCGTCGGGCGCTTCCTCGGCGACATCTTCGTCTACCTGAAGGCCGACGACGCACAGGCCGTCGGAACCCGCGGCAGGATCCGCGAGCGCGTCGTGGCCGACATCGAGGCCGCGCACGCCGACGCGAAGGCGGCCAACGACAAACTGGTCCTGGTGGGGCACAGCCTGGGCGGGGTGATCCTCTACGACCTGCTGTCGTCGCCGGCCGGATCGGGTCTTCCGGCCGACCTGAAGGTGGATCTCCTGCTGACGGTGGGGTCGCAGCCCGGGTTCTTCGAGGAGATGCGGCTGTTCGACTTCAAGCGCCCGGCCGGCGCGGCCTCGACGCCGCGGCCGGCGTCGGTGGCGGCCTGGCACAACGTCTTCGACCCCATCGACGTATTCGGCTTCCCGGTGACGCCGATGTTCGCCGACGCCAGCGACTTCAAGTTCGATTCCGTGACGGGGCTGCTCTCGGCCCACACGACCTATTTCAAGCGCCCGCAGTTCTACGCCCGCGCCCGCAAGCGGCTGGAGGATCTCGGGCTGGTCCCGAAGCCGCAATGACCCTGATCTTCGAGCGTGACCTGGGCGACGGCGTACCCGTCACCCATGCCTTCGTCGTCGGCGTCGGCGCCTATCCGGACGCGAAGCCGGGCAAGGGGGTGAACAAGGACCTGCGCGCGGTGCCCGACGTCGCCAGCGCCGCCGACAGCGCCAAGCGGATGTGCGACTGGCTGATCGAGAACAAGGACAAGCTGGGCGCCCCGCTGGCGACGCTGGAGGTGCTGATCGGCGACGCGGCGCATCCGGCAGGCGCGACGCCCTACGCCTGGGCCAACGCGCCCGCCGCCGCGGTCCAGCCGCCGACCGTCGAGAACGTGAAGGCGCGGGGCAAGGCCTGGGTCGGCCGCCTGAAGGCGCGGCCCGGGGACACGGCGCTGTTCTACGGTTGCGGCCACGGCGCGCGCTGGGGCGCCGATCCGGTGCTGTTCCTCCAGGACCTGAACACCAACGAAGACGATCCCTGGGGCGGCTTCTTCAACGTCGGCGAGACGGCGAGCGCGTTCAAGCAACTGGACGAGATCAGGTCGGCCTTCTTCTTCCTCGACGCCTGCCAGGAATTCTCGCCGAAGCTGGAGCTGTCCAAGACGAGCTGGTTCGCCCGGATCATCAAGGCGCAGGACCCCTTCCTCCCGTCGCGCGAGAAGGTGTTCATGCTGAGCGCGACGGCCGCGGGGATGAAGACCTACGACGGCGTGTCGGACGATGTGCCCGGCGTCCGGCTGGGCCGGTTCACGCAGACGCTCTGCACGGCGCTGGACGGCGCGGCGGTCCGCTACGAGCGCGGGCAGTGGATCGTCCATCCGGGCCCGCTCTACCAGGACATCAAGCTGCTCTACGGGACCTACGACTGGGGCGACGGCGACGATCCGCTGCCGTTCGACCCGACGCAGACGGCGCTGCCCAACGAAGTCCATGCGATCGTGCGGCCGGACGCCCCGGAGGTGCCCGTGCGCGTGTTCACCGACCCGGCCGACAAGATCGCCGGTTTCGACCTGCGGATCTTCGCCAATCCCAATCGCGGCGATCCCTGCGTGCGGTCGCGCGAGGCGCGCGCGGCGACCGCCTGGATCGCCTGGGTCCCGGCCAGCAAGTACCCGCACTTCGCCGTCGCCGACGACGGCAACGGCGTCTTCCATCAGGAGATGTTCAACCCGGACTGCCCGATCTTCGACCAGCGGATCCCGATCCCATGAAGACCAGCCTGAGCTTCGCGGCGCCCGCGGACCTGTCGGTCGGCCGTGTGACCATCGAGAACGAGAGCGGCGTGGTCTCGGAATGGGTGGCGACGCCCAACACCCGGGGCCTGGAGCTCGAGGACTGCGCGCCGGGTCTCTACAGCGTCGAGATCACCCCCGCCGGGATGCGGCCGCAGTCGTTCGTCTTCGAGGTGAAGCCGGACCTCCCCAACGTCGTGGCCGCGCCGCTGTATTCCGCGCTGGCGGCCGGCGGGGCGGCGGCGACCTTCCAGGGGATCGAGGATCCGCGGGAAGCGGCCGAGCGCCTGCACCGATCGAGGAAGCACGAGCCGTCGCAGCCGGCGCGCGAACGGCTGGCGGTGCGCACCGAGCCCGCGCCGACGCCGTCGGTCACCTCGGCGCGGGTGCTGACGATCGGCCTGGCGCAGGACGAGAAGCTGAACGCCTTCGGCGGCTGGCGGCCCTATTTCGAGACCGAGCCGACGATCGAATTCGCGACGGGCGGCGGACTGAACCTGCTGATCGCCCCGCCGCGCGACGCGGTCGCGCGCAATCCGCGCATCCGTCTCTCCGCGGCGCTGGAGGGCGTGCGGGTCGAGCGGATGATGATCCCGCTGTTCGTCGGCGGCACGCGGGTCGCGTTCCAGAATTCGCCGCTGGTGACGCCGGACGTCGCGATCCAGGTGACGCCGCTGGATCCGGAGCGGCGGGCCCTCCTGCGCGCGCTGCATGCGGGGGTCGAGGACGAGGCCGTGGCCGTCTTCCGCGACATCCTGGGCGGCGGCTCCATCGGGCGGTTCGTGGAGGGCGACGGCGAGGACCCGTGGGCGGCGATGATCGCGGCGCTGCTGGCGGTCCGCTTCCCGGCGGTGTTCGGCGACAGCCCGGCGGACTGGGGGCCCATGCTGGCCGACCGCTATCCCTGGGCGTCCGACACCCACGTCGTCCTCGCCCGCCACCACCTCATGTCGGCGCAGTCCGGGGTGAGCCGCAAGGCCGCGGCGAACGACGCGCTGAACGCCCTGCTGGCCGCCCAGAGTCTCGGCTCGCCCTACTTCGCCTATGCAAACCAGCTCATGGGCGAGATGCTGGGCGGGCTGGCGGCCCTGCGGGACTTCGACGGGACGCTCGTCGAGCGCGCCGAGCTGCAGCTCAGCAAGTGGCGCGACGACGTCCCCTTGCAGAGGAGCGCCGGCGCGATCTTCTCGTGGCTGCGGAGCGATCCGAAGCTGCGCAGGGCCGGCTCGCTCCAGCCCTATCGCAGCACCCGCGGCAACCTCAGCGACCGCTACTCGCGCATCGTGTTCCGCGGCCAGGTCGACCTGAACGGCGTCAGCGTGCTGGCCCCCGCGGCCAGCACCGCGCCGAAGGCCTTCGACACGGCCGAGGCCGCGAGCGGGCTCTCCGTGGCCGCCAGCATCGACGGCTCGGCCGCCGTGCTCGCATCGGGCGGCGCCTCCCCCAGCGGACGGCTGCCCGAGGCGCCGGCGCTGGCGCGGCCGGTCACGGTGTACGACGACCCGAACGCGGGCCGCTTCGGCGGCGCCGCGTCGGCCGGCGGCTATGGCCTGAGCGCGACGTTCCGCGAGGCGTCGGACGCGACGTGGGTCGACGTCGACCTCGTCGTGCGGGCCGAGCGCAGCCGCCCGCCCAGCTATTCCGACACGGTCGAGTTCTTCCTGCACCCGACCTTCAACCCCAGCCGGATCAAGGTCACCTTCCGCGGCCACGAGGCGGCGCTGTCGGTCCGCGCGTGGGGCGGCTTCACGGTCGGCGCCTGGCTGCCCGAGCACGGCGTCGAACTGGAGTGCGACCTGGCGTCGGCGGCGGGCGCGCCGCGGGTGATCCGCGAGCTGTAGGCGGCGGGGCGGCTATGCCGGGACGACCGCCTTGCCCACGGGGCTGAGCGCCAGCGCCGCCAGCTTGACGTGCTGCCAGGCGAACGGGATGCCGATGATGGTCACCGCCAGCGCGGCGGCGAGCAGGATGTGCTGCAGGGCGAGCCACCAGCCGGCCAGCACGAACCACAGGATGTTCAGCAGCAGGCTGGCCGCGCCCGCGTCGCGGTCGACCACCACGCGGCCGAACGGCCAGCAACTGAAGCCGGCCATGCGGAACGCCGCCGGCGTCCAGGGCAGGCCGACGATGGTGATGGCCAGGATCACGCCGGCGAGGATCCAGGCGGCGCCCGACACGAACCCGCCGAGAATGAACCAGAGGATGTTGAGAAGCAGGGACATGGCCTCAGTCTATCGGACGAGGCGCGGCGGGTGTCCACGACGCATCGCTCCCTGCGCGGACGCGCAAGGGGCCTGCGAACAGACCTTCGGCTTCCCGACCCCGGACCGACCCGAGCGCCGAATGGCCTAGTGCTGGCTCTCGGGCATCGTCACGATCAGGCCGTCCAGCTCGTCGCTGACCTTGATCTGGCAGGAGAGGCGGCTGTTGTCCTGCACGCCTTCGGCGAAGTCGAGCATCGACTCCTCCATGGCCGAGCGGACGCCGGTCTTCTCGAGCCATTCGTCCTTCACGTAGACGTGGCAGGTGGCGCAGGCGCAGGCGCCGCCGCAGTCGGCGTCGATGCCCGGGATGTTGTTCTTCACGGCGCCTTCCATGACGGAAAGGCCGTTCTTCACGTCGATCGCGTGTTCCGTGCCGTCGTGCTCGATGTAGGTGATCTTGGCCATACGCCCCTCGTCACGCCGCGGTTAGGCGGCGACCTCTTTCATGGAAACGGACGGGTCCGCAAGCTTCGCCTTGTTCACGGGCTTGCGGCCGAGGATGAGGGTTTTCCCCATCATGAATTCCGGCGGGGCGTTGATCGCCTCGACGGACTGCACCAGGTCGCCCTTCAGGTGGAAGACGGCGAACTTCGCGGTGGCCGGGTCGCCCCGGATCAGGATCTCGTCGACGTCGAAGGCGTAGCCGGCGATCTGGAGCTTCAGGTCGAACTGGTCCGACCACTGCCAGGGGCACTCGCCCGCAGGCCGCGGACGCCCGGCGATGGCGCTGGCCGCCTGCTTGGCCTGCTCGAGCGCGTTGGGCACGCTCTCCATGCGGAACATGCGGTCGTAGATCGGCATCGGCCGGTGGGCGACGTCGCCGATCGCGAAGACGGCCGGGTCGGTGACGCTGCGCGCGTCGAGGTCGACCACGACGCCGCGGGCGCATTCGAGCCCCGCGTCCTTGGCCAGCTCGTCGTTGGGGTGGGCGCCGACGCCGACGACGACGGCGTCGCAGGCGATGGTGCGGCCATCGGCCAGCTTCACGCCGGTGACCTTGCCCGCTTCGCCGACGAAGCCGGTGACGCTGGCGCCCAGCTCGAACGTCACGCCGTGCTTCTCGTGGTAGCCGGTGAAGAAGTCGGAGAGCGCCTGGCAGGCGACGCGGGCCAGGATGCGCGGCTCGCGCTCCAGCACCACGACGTCGGCGCCCAGCGCCCGGCCCGAGGCGGCGACCTCCAGGCCGATGTAGCCGCCGCCCACGACGGCCAGCTTCTTGCCGGGGCCGACCGCGGCCTTCAGCGCCTCGGCGTGCGCGGCGGTGCGCAGGAAGAGGATGCCGTCGAGGTCCTTGCCCTCGATCGGGAGCGCGATGGCGCGGGCGCCGGTGGCCAGGATCAGGTGGTCGTAGGGCAGCACCGACCCGTCGGAGAGGGTCACGGTCCTCGCGGCGCGGTCGATGGCGGTGGCGGTGGCGCCGGGCCGGAAGTCGATGTCGGCCTCGGCGTAGAATTCGGTGGGCTTCAGGGCCAGGGAGTCGGCGTCGGCCTCGCCCTTCAGCCACGCCTTGCTGAGCGGCGGCCGCTGGTAGGGCGCGATCGGCTCGTCGCCGATCAGCGCGATCGGGCCCTCGTGGCCGTACTGGCGCAGCAGCGCCGCCGCCGTCCCTCCGGCGTGGCCCGCGCCCACGATGACCACCTTGGCCTGGCTCATGCTGTGTTCGATGCCCAAAAGTGACACTGGCGTCAACTTCCGCAGGGGAAGCGGCGCCTGCTGAGACTGCTTCAACCGACGTTTCGCCACGAGATCAAGTCGCGCCGAAAACGCCTTGCCGAACGGCGTTTGGATCGGCGCCATGACGGCAAGGGCCCGAAGCGGCCGCAGAGTTCCGGGGAGGAACATCATGGACGACGGCTCCGTCGATTTCCGTGCGGCCGCGGCGGCCGAGGCCGCCAACCTGCCGCTGGAGGCGCTGAACCCCGCGCAGACCGACCTCTTCGTGAACGATGCGCACTGGGCGCTGTTCGAGCGCCTGAGGAAGGAATCGCCCGTCCACTGGACGCCGCGCGGCGACGAATACGACGGCTTCTGGTCGGTCACCCGCTACCAGGACATCATGGCCATCGACACGAACCACGAGGTGTTCTCGTCGGCCGACGGCATCGTGCTGCAGACGCTGGAGGGCAAGGCCGAGGCCGACAAGCGCCCGCGCGGCAACAGCTTCATCGCCATGGACCCGCCCGGCCACGACGTGCAGCGCAAGACCGTGTCGCCGGCCGTGGCGCCGGCGAACCTGCAGGCCATGAGCCCGATCATCCGCGAGGAAGCCGGCAAGATCCTGGACGGCCTGCCGATCGGCGAGGAGTTCGACTGGGTCGATATGGTCTCCAAGGAGCTGACGGCGATGACGCTGGCCACGCTCTTCGACTATCCGCAGGCCAGGCGCCGCGAGCTGACCTTCTGGTCGGACATGTTCACCAACGCCCCCGGCTTCGGGCCCGCCAAGAGCTGGGAGCACAAGCGCGAGCAGGCCGACGCGTGCTTCGGCGCCTTCGACGAGCTGTGGGCCGCGCGGGTGAACGCCCCGCCGAAGTTCGACCTGATCTCGATGATGGCTCACGCCGAGGCCACCCGGAACCTCAACGTCCACGACTACCACTCGAACGTCGTGCTCCTCATCATCGGCGGCAACGACACGACCCGGAACACGATCTCGGGCTCGGTCTATGCGCTGAACAAGCACCCGGACCAGTACGCGAAGCTGCGTGCCAACCCGGGCCTGATCCCGGCCATGGTGAGCGAGACCATCCGCTGGCAGACGCCGCTGGCGCACATGGCGCGGACGGCGACCCAGGACTTCGAGATGCACGGCAAGACCATCAAGGCCGGCGACCGCGTGGTGATGTGGTACGTCTCGGGCAACCGCGACGAGGACCAGATCGCCAACCCCAACGCCTACGACATCGAGCGCGAGCGGGTGCGCAACCACCTGTCGTTCGGCTTCGGCATCCACCGCTGCGTGGGCAACCGCCTGGCCGAGCTGCAGCTCTGCATCATCTGGGAAGAGATCCTGAAGCGCTTCCCCGAGATCCGCCTGGTCCGCGAGCCGCTGCGCACCCACTCGGTGTTCGTGAAGGGCTACGAAACGCTCCCGGTGGTGATCCCGGCCCGGAACTAGGCTCGTCCGGGCGCTCTCTCCCTCGTCGGCGCGCGGAATGGTATGCTGTCGGTCATGGACGCCAGCGACCTCCTTGCACGGATTGTGGCCGAGCCCGGCAAGATGGGCGGAAAGCCGGTCATTCGTGGCCGGCGGATCACGCCCTCGATGGTGCTGACCATGCTGGCGGCGGGGGCGACGCGCGAGGCGGTGCTCGACGCCTATCCGGTGCTGGAGGCCGCCGACATCGACGCGTGCCTGCTGTACGCGGCGCGTCTGACAGACCAGGTCGCGGGCCTCGCGGCGGAGTAGGTGCGCCTGTTCGCCGACACCAACATCGTGGCTCCTGCCGTGGCGATCCTGCGCGCCGCGGGCCATGACGTCGTCTACTCCGCAGAACGCCCGGTCGATCCGGGAGACGAAGCGCTGCTCGCCGAGGCGCGTCGCGACGGGCGCATCTTCCTGACCAAGGACCACGACATCGGCGTCCTGGTGCATCGGGATGGCGCGGCCCATGCCGGTGTCCTGCTTCTCGACGACCTCGGCGATGCGGCGCGCGAGACCGCGCTCATCATCCAGGCGCTCGCGAGCAAGGCGGTCGAGCTCGACAAGGGCGGCTTCGTCCGGGCGCCCTGAACCTCGACGCGAACGATCGGACGGTTGCGCCTGCACGCCTTCGCGTGGCCTATGATCCGCCCATGGAGGCGGGCCGGAAATATCATGTGGGCGATCTTCGCGGGCGGCTGCTGCGCGAGGCGCGGGGCATGCTCGAGGAGGGCCAGCCGCTGCACCTGCGCGCGCTGGCGTCGCGGGCCGGGATCACGGCGGCCTCGATGTACCACCACTACGAGAGCAAGACCGAACTGCTGGGCGAACTGGCGGCCGGCGGGTTCAAGGAGCTGAAGCGCGAGCTGGAGGCGGCCGACGACGCGGCGGGCCAGGGCCAGAGGCTGCGCGCCTGGGCGACGGGCTACTTCCACTTCGCCCGCCGGGAGCCCGCCCTCTTCGCGCTGATGTTCGATCCCGAGGTCGCCGGCCTCGCGCCGGTGGCCGAGGCGCGCGCGGCGGCGCTCGCGAGCCTCCACGGGATCGTCGGCGACGTGGCGGCCGCGCAGGCGCGCGTCAACCCGCCGCTGGAGCAGATCACGCTCGCCGTCTGGGCCGCCTCGCACGGCGCGGCCACCCTCGGCGACACGGTCCGCGGCCAGACCGACGTGGTCGACGAGGTGATCGTGGGCCTGGAAGCCCTGTTCCGGCCCGACCGCCGCTGACAGCGGGTAGCGCTACCGCTGCCGCCGCATCCGGGCGATCAGCCGTCCCAGCGCCGGGACCAGCTCGGGCTCTTCGGCGCGGCGGTAGTCGTGGTCGGCCGGCAGGGCCTCGACCAGCCGGCGGTGCGCGTGGCCCAGGTTGTGATAGGGCAGCCGCGGCATCAGGTGGTGGAGCGCGTGGTAGCGCAGGCCCACCGGCGCCCAGAGGAACGGCAGCAGGGCGGGCGGGGGCACGTTCACCGAGTCCAGGAACTGGTCCAGCGGCGCCATCACCTCGCCGTCGTTTTCCCAGCGGTGGGCGACGGCGGTGCGCAGTTGGTTCAGGAAGGTCATCAGGCTGAAGACCACGACGGCCGTCGCAAGCACGCGGACGGGCAGGATACCGGCGACGGTCAGGCCGACGACGGCCCAGCACCACAGCCAGGCGCAGATCTCCTGCGCCAGCCACGCGGGGCTGTTCGCGCGATCGAAGTCGTCACGGCTGAAGTGCGGGTTGATCACCATCCCCGACGCCCTGGCGATCGCGAAACGGCGCACGGCCGGGACCACGAAGCCCAGCGGCGCCAGCACCCCGAAGCGCAGCAGCGTGGCGACCGGCGCCAGCAGGGCGATCCCCAGGAACACCGCCAGCTCGTGCAGCGGGCGGCGCGCCAGCGGGTGGTACTCCGGGTCGCGCGCCGTGCCGTAGCGGTCCTTGGCGTGGTGCAGGATGTGGACGCCCTCGTAGAGCAGCGACGGCGTCAGCCAGGGCACGCCGATCACGGCGTTCCAGGCGAAGTGGAACCCCGGTATGTCGTCGCGGCGCAGGTGGGTGAGTTCGTGGATGAAGCTGATGCCGCGGTAGAGGGCGAGCACGGCGACGGCCCCGGCCACCAGCGTCCACGCGGCGGACGTCGCGGTGACCGCCACGAAGAAGCTCAGCCAGGTGACGGCCGCGGTCGCCGCGAGGTCGGTCCAGTAGATCCTGGGCTCGGCGCGCGTCAGGTCGCGAGCCAGGTCGTTGGCCCGGCGGGCGAGGGAGACTTCGGTGTCGGCCGTGATGGTCACTTGCGGGGTTCTAACCTGAAGCGGGCCGCACACTTAGGGCCTGAGCGTCCCCGGCGGAAGGGTCAGCCTGCGTAGACCGCCCGCTCGAACGCCTCGAACGCGCCCAGCATCGCGGGATCGCCGAACGGCAGGAACTGGGCGAAGAGCACGCCGGCCACGCCGCTCGCCGGGTCGGCCCAGTAGTAGCAGTTGGCGAGGCCGCCCCAGGCCAGGCTCCCGGCGCGGCGGGCGCCTTCGATGTCGGCCTCGTTGCGCAGGAAGCCCAGCGTCCAGGTCTTGGGCGAGCCCGGCATCGGGTCGAAGTCGCAGCTCAGCGGCGGCGCGGCGGTCTTCAGCGCGCCCGCCGCCATCGGACTGTCGGCCGTGTGCAGCCAGGCCCGCGCCCTCGCGCCCAGCACGCCGGCGCCGTCCGCCGCGATCACCGCGCGCAGGAACTTCAGGTAGTCGGGCGCCGTCGAGCGCAGGCCGCCGCCGCCGTAGTAGAGCGGCGAAGCGGGGAAGGCCGGGGCCGGCCCCATCGCGCCGTCCGGCCCGCGGGCATGCATGCCGACCGCCCGCGCCTCCAGCTCCGGCGGGGCGACGAAGGCGGTGTCGACCATGCCGAGCGGCCCGGTGATGTGCTCGGCCACATAGGCGTCGAGGGTCTGGCCGGTGGCCTGCTCGATCAGCCAGCCGGCGGCGTCGGTGCTGATCCCGTACTGCCAGCCGTCGCCGGGGTCGAAGGCCAGCACGGGCGCGGTCGGCGCGCTCGTCATCAGGTTCCCGCCCGTGTGCGCGTAGTAGCGGGTCAGGTCGGCGCTGAAGAAGTCGTAGGCCAGGCCCGAGGTGTGGGTGAGCAGGGTCCTGAGCGTGATCGGCCTGCGCGCGGGCCGCAGGCGTGGCGTCCCGTCGGCGTCGAAGCCCTCCAGGACCTGCGGCTGCGCGAGGCCGGGCAGCCGCGCGCCCACCGGCGCGTCGAGGTCGAGCACGCCGCGCTCGACGAGCTGGAGCGCCGCCGCCGAGGTGATGGCCTTGGTGCAGGAGGCGATCCAGAAGACGTCGTCGGCCGACATCGGCGTCGGGTCGGCGATGCCGCGAGCGCCTGCGGCATAGAGGCTCTCGCGACCATCGGCGTGCAGCACCGCCGCCGTCAGCCCCGGTGCGACGCCATCCGCCACGGCACGGTCCAGCACCGCCTGCACGTCCTGCGACCTCATTGTTCTCCCCGCGGTGCTTGAGACTGGCGTCGCGCGGCCCTACCTTGGGACCCGGCGGGTCTGCTGCGGCTCGCGTCGAAGGCAACCAAATTCCAGCGACCTTAATTCACTCATCGGGAGCTGTCCCTGCCTGGGATCGTGGTCTCAGGCAACACGGCGCCCACCTGGTCTATCCAGGTCGAGGGAATTGAACAGTCCTTCACGGTCTCCGCGGCGCCGCCACCCGTCCTCCTGGGTTATAGGGAGTGGTGATCTCGAAAGACCAACTCCGGTCCCGCATGCGGGTCGCGCGGCGCCGGCTCGCCGCCGAGGCGCCTGACGCGGCGCTGCGCCTCGCGGACTACGTCCCGAAGGCACTCCGGGCCGCCGCGGCCTACGGCCTCTACCACCCCATCGGCTCCGAGATCGATCCGCGCGGGATCCGGCTGTCCGGCGAGGTCGCGCTCCCGGTGGCCCTGGCCCGCAACGCCGCCCTGGTCTTCCGCCGCTATGCGCCGGGCGACCCGCTCGTCGCCGACGCCTTCGGCATCCTCGCGCCGACGGGGACCGCGCCCGAGGTCGCGCCCGACATCGTCTTCACGCCCGTGCTGGCCTTCGACCGCCGCGGCGGACGGCTGGGGCAGGGCGCGGGCTGCTATGACCGCACCATCGCCGGCCTGCGGGCGCGCAGGCCCGTCACGGTCGTCGGCGTGGCCTACGCCGGGCAGGAGCTGGCGGATGTGCCCATGGAGGCGCACGACGAGCGGCTGGACGCCATTCTCACCGAGACCGGCTACATCCAGGTGAGCTAGAGAGGGGCGATGAGGTTCGCTTTCTTCGGGGACATCGTCGGCCGGTCGGGCCGGGAGGGCTTGGCCGAGCACCTGCCGGGCCTGCGCCGGGCGCTCGATCTCGAGTTCGTCATCGTCAACGCCGAGAACGCCGCCGCCGGCTTCGGCATCACCGAGGCCACGGCCCGGGACCTGTTCGACGCCGGCGCCGACTGCCTGACGCTGGGCAACCACTCGTGGGACCAGAAGGAGGCGCTGACCTACATCGTCCGCGAGCCTCGCCTGATCCGCCCGCTCAACTATCCCGCCTTCGCCGCCGCCCCGGGCCGCGGCGCGCAACTGTTCGAGACCCAGGGCGGCAAGCAGATCCTGGTGATGAACCTCCTGGGCCGCGTCTTCATGGACGCCCTCGATGACCCGTTCGCGGCCGTCGACAAGGAACTGGAAGCCTGCCCGCTGGGCGCGGTCGCCGACGCCATCGTCGTCGACATCCACGCCGAGGCCACCTCGGAGAAGATGGCGATGGGCCACTTCTGCGACGGCCGCGCCAGCCTGGTGGTCGGCACCCACAGCCATGTCCCCACCGCCGACGCCCAGATCCTGCCCGGCGGCACCGCCTACCAGACCGACGCCGGCGCCTGCGCCGACTACGACAGCGTCATCGGCAACCAGAAGGAAGAGCCGCTGCGGCGCTTCACCACCCGCATCTCGGGCGGCCGCTACAAGCCCGCCGAGGGCCCGGCCACCGTCTGCGGCGTCTTCGTCGAGACCGACCCCGCCACCGGCCTCGCCCGCCGCCTCGAACCCATCCGCATCGGCGGCCGCCTCAAGCAGACGGTGCCGTCCCTGGAGGCGGAGACGGTCCGCTAGACCCCCCACGCCCGCTCATCCCCGCGCATGCGGGGACCCAGAACGCCCGCTCATCCCCGCATGCGCGGGGATGAGCGGCGTTAAGTGGCCGGCATCGAGGCCGCGGCCTCGGTCTTCAGGCGCTGGACCATATCCCCCGAGAGGTAGCCGTCGGCGGTGAAGCCGCGGGCCTTCTGCCAGGTCCGCAGCGCCTTTCGCGTGCCCATGCCGACCACGCCGTCCGGCTGGCCCGCGTCGAAGCCGAGCGCGTTCAGCGCCCGCTGCGCCGTCATGCGGTCGACCAGCGACAACGGCGTCTCCTGCGGCCATGCCCGGGCCAGCGGCGGCGCGCCTGCGAAGCGGTCGGCCAGCAGGCCCACGCCCAGGGCATACGACAGGCTGTTGTTGTACTGGCGCAGCGCGAAATGGTTGGGGAACAGGAGGAACAGCGGCCCGTTCGACCCTGCCGGCGCGACGAGCTGTGCCGGGGCCGTCGCGTCGGCCTCGGCCCACGGCCGCCCGTCGGCGGGCCGCACGCCCCGCGCCGCCCATTCGGCGGGCGTCAGCCTTGGCCCCTCGGTCACGCTGTAGTCGAAGCCCGCCGGCACGCTGACCTCGCGCGCCCAGCTCTGCCCTCGCGCCCAGCCGGCCTTGGCGAGCAGGTTGGCGGCCGACGCCAGGCTGTCGGCGCTGGAGCCCCAGATGTCACGCCGGCCGTCGCCGTCCTGGTCGACCGCGGTGGCGAGGAAGGTCGACGGGATGAACTGCGTCTGCCCCATCGCGCCGGCCCATGAGCCGCGCAGGCGCGCCCGCGGCTGCTCGCCCGACTGGATGATCTTGAAGATCGCCACGATCTCGCCTTCGGCCCAGCCGCGGCGGCGGCCCTGCGCGGCCAGCGTCGAGAGCGAGCGCAGGGTGTCGTAGTCGCCCTGGATCGAGCCGAAGCCGCTCTCCAGCGCCCAGACGCCCAGCAGGATGTCGCGCGGCACGCCGTAGCGCTGCTCGATTGCGGCCCAGGCCGGCATCGAGGCGTGGTAGCGCTGGCCGATGGCGACCCGGTCGGCCGTCACCACGCCCCTCAGGTAGTCGCCGATCGGCTTTGAGAACTCCGGCTGGCGCGAGTCGGCGCCCGCCACGCGCGGATCGGGCGTCAGGCCGGCCATCTCGCGGCGGAACACGGCCGGGTCGACGCCCGCGGCCATCGCGCGCGCCTCGAAGTCCGAGGCCCACGCGTCGAAGATCTGGTCGCCCGACGCGGTCGGCGGCTGGATGGTCGCCTGCACGGGCGCCGCGGCGCCCACCTCGGCCGCAACGGACGCCGCCACCGGTGTCGAGGCGCTGGGCGCCATCGGCGTGGCGCAGCCGGCGAGCAGCAGCATCAGGGGCAGGCGAAAGGTCATCCGGCCGAATCTAGGGTGCGTCGGTGGGACGCCCAATCACTTCGGCGTCAGCGGGCCCCGCAGGTTGACTTGGCCAGACCCGCCCCGTATATGCGCGCGCTCTGTTCGCCACCGGCCGGACTTCCCGGCCCGCTGAGATTTGGGTCCATGAAGGTCAGAAGCTCGCTCAAGTCGCTCAAGACGCGTCACCGCGACTGCAAGCTCGTGCGCCGCAAGGGCCGGGTCTACGTCATCAACAAGACCGACCCGCGCTTCAAGGCCAAGCAGGGCTAAGCCCGCAGCGTCCGATGCCGAAGGCCGTTCTCTGGGACTTCGGCAACGTCATCGTGCGCTGGAACCCGCGCACGCTCTACGACAAGATCTTCCCCGACGCCGCCGAGTGCGAGCGGTTCCTCGCGACCGTCTGCACGCTCTCCTGGCACGCGCCCACCGACTGCGGCGTGACCTTCGCCGACAACGTCGCGGCGCTGGTCGAGGCGCATCCGCACCACGAACCGCACATCCGCGCCTGGCATGAGCGCTGGGGCGAGATGTTCTCGGGCCCCATCGCCGAGACCGAGGCCGCCATCGAGGCGCTGCACGCCCGCGGCGTGGCCCAGTACGGCCTGTCCAACATCAGCCACGAGACGCTGGACTCGACGCTGGCCATGAGCCCGGCGTTCGGCCGCCTGTCGGGCATCGTGGCGTCGGGCTTCGAGGGCGTCATGAAGCCCGATCCGGCCATCTACCGCCTCTGCTGCGAGCGCTTCGGCCTCGCGCCGTCCGACTTCTTCTTCGTCGACGACAGCGAGAGGAACATCGCGGCGGCCCGCGCGATGGGCTTCGACACCCTGCACTTCACCGACCCGGCGGCGCTCCGTCCCGCCCTGGAGGCCCGCGGCCTCCTCTGACGGCCGCCGGCGCGTCGCATCACGTCGTTACCCAAAACGGGGCGGCCGGCGCGTCCCTGCGCCCGGGCCCTGCGTAAACGCGATGTTGGCACGCGCTGTGCCATGTGGGGGACGAACACGACTTCCTTCGTCCCAAACCGACACAGACACGGATCCAGATCGCCATGACCCGCCTCCGCGCTCTCCTCGCCGCCGCCGCCGTCGTCGCGATGGCCACGCCCGCCGCCGCCGCGGTGAACGTGACCCTCTCGAACCAGGGCGAGCCGTTCGTCATCCCCGCCGGCCAGGAGCTGATCGCCAGCTTCGACGACGCCAACAATCCGACCGAGGTGTTCGTCGATGGCGTCACGCTGTCGCTGGACGGCTCGACGGTCGGCGTGTGCGAAGGCTGCAGCGGCTATTCGGGCACGCTGCCGAACGACGGCACGCACTACCTGACGATCCCCGGCGCCGCGACGGCCACCTTCGAGTCGCTGCGCCTGATGTCGAGCTTCAGCCTCTTCATGGGGTCGCCCGACACCTACAACCGCATCGAGTTCTTCGGCGCCAACGGCTTCCACGAGGTCCTCTCGGGCGCCGACATGTTCCAGGGCGACACCAACCAGTCCTGGGGCTGGGGCAAGCGCGTGAACTTCGACTTCGGCGGCTACAACGTGAGCAAGGTCGTCCTGTCGTCGTCGGGCAACTCGTTCGAGGTCGACACCGCCGCCGGCAGCTTCGCCGCGGGCGTGCCGGAGCCGGCCACCTGGGCCCTGATGATCGGCGGCTTCATGGCGGCGGGCGTCATGCTCCGCCGCCGCCGCGCCAGCGAGACCCTCGCCTAGACTCTCTCCTCTGGGCTGGGATTGACCTGAACCCCCTGTCTCCCCGGCAGGGGGATCTTTTTGTCGGCTTCCCCTGGTCGCCGGCCTCGTCGACGGAGTGCGCCCGTCAGGCGTCGCTGCGGACCAGGTCGAAGAATTCCTGGCGCGTGCGCGGGTCGTCGCGCACCTCGCCCAGCAGGCTCGAGGTGGTCAGCCGCGAGCCGGGCGTGTTGACCCCGCGCATCGTCATGCAGCTATGCTCGGAGACGATGACGACGCCCACGCCCTTGGGCTTCAGGATGTCCTGGATCGCCTCGGCGATCTCGGCGGTCAGCTTCTCCTGGATCTGAAGCCGCCGCGCAAAGCCGTGGACCACCCGGGCCAGCTTCGAGATGCCCACCACCCGGTCGCTCGGCAGGTAGCCCACATGCGCCTTGCCCAGGAACGGCAGCATGTGGTGCTCGCAGAAGCTCACCACCCGGATGTCCTTCAGGATCACCAGTTCGTCGTAGCCGGCCACCTCCTCGAAGGTGCGCTCCAGATAGTCGCGCGGGTCCGCCTCGTAGCCGGCGAAGAGTTCGCGGTACGACTTGATGACCCGCCGGGGCGTGTCCAGCAGGCCCTCGCGGTCGGGATCGTCGCCGGCCCACTGGATCAGGGTGCGGACGGCCGCCAGCGCCTCCTCCTCGGTGGGCTTCGCCCGCGTTCCGTCGCCCATCGCATCCTCCGTCTCGCCGATGCGCGTTTCAACGGGCGGCGTGCGGCGAAGGTTCACCGGCGCCGCGACGGGGAAAACGGGGATAACTCGCGGGCGCGGCTTTGCGTCGGGCGTCCTTCTCGCCTAGAGCCTTCCCATGGCCGACGACGCTTCCGCACACCCCGACATCCTGAACGCCACCGCGCAGGGACAGCTCAAGAGCATCATCGAGCGCATCGAGCGCCTCGAGCAGGAGAAGGCCGAGATCTCGGAGCAGATCAAGGAAGTGAAGGCCGAGGCCAAGGGCAACGGCTTCGACGTCAAGATCATCAACAAGGTGATCCGCATCCGCAAGCAGGACCGCGCCAAGCGCCAGGAGGAAGAGGCCATCCTCGACCTCTATCTGTCCGCGATCGGCGAAATCTGAGGAAGAAGCCGCCGGTTTCGCCCTTCGAGGCGCGAAAGGCGGCGGCCAAGCGGGCCGCCCTCAATGCTCTGAAACGCGCCCGCCGCACGGCCGACAAGGCCGGCGTGAAGCTCTCCGACTGGGAGGGCGAGTTCCTGACCGAAGTCTCCGACCGCGTGAAGACCTACGGCCGCGCCTTCGGCGACCCCGAGAAGGGCGCGGCGGGCGAGGCGCTCTCGATCATGCAGACGGTGAAGCTCAAGGAGATCGCCGCCAAGGCCCTAGGTCCAGGAAAGGGGGGCGAGAAAAAGGGCCTCCACCGGAAGCCGTTCCGCCGGAAGATCGAGGAGTAGCGCCGCCCCTCCAGAACGTCATCCCGCGGCTTGTCCGCGGGATGACGTTCGCGGAGGCGGGAGCGCCGCGCCGCAAGAGACGGGTAACCATCCCCCTTCACGATGTCTTGGCCGCGATCGGGCCTACTGGCCGCGTGTCACGATCGCATTCCATACGTTCGGCCGCCACGGCCGGGGCCGCGCTCGCCGGCGTCTGCCTGAGCCTGCTTGCCGGCTCGGCGCGCGCGGAGGCGTTCACCGAGACGAAGCTCGCCGCCGTCATGGACCAGGTGTTCGGCCAGGGCGCGTGGCGCCTCACCGGCGGCTACCGCACCGCCGCGCGCGAGGCGCAGCTTCGCGCCGAGGGCGCCAAGACGGTCCGCCCGGGCGGGATCTCGAAGCACTCGATGGGGCGACCCGATGCGCCGGGCGCCTACGACGTCGTCGTCGACGGCATGAAGCCCTCGGAGGCGGCCGACCGGCTGCGCGCGGCCGGCGCCCCCTTCGCCCGCTACATGCCCAAGGGCCGCCACGGGGCCCAGGGACCGCACCTGCACGTCGAGCCGTTCGGGTTCGGCGAGGCGCCCGGCGGCCCTGCGACCATCCTGCTGGCCGACGCCGAGCCGCCGAAGGAAGGCCGCGCGCTGTCGGTCACCATCGTGATGCCGCGCACCGGCGGCGACAGCCTGGCCGCCGCGCGCAGCCACCTCGCCGGCGTCCGCGCCGAGGCGCTGAAGGACCGCGCCGACGCCCAACTGGAGCTCGCCCGCGCCTACATGATCGGCTACGCCCTGCCGCGCGACTTCGCCGCGGCCAAGACCTGGCTGATCTCGGCCGCCGCCAACCCGAACGCAGACCCGCAGACCCGCGGCGAGGCCGAGGACACCCTGGCGCAGATCCCGGCCCTGATGGAGGCCGACCGCGCCCAGCGCCCGGCCCACTACGCCGCGCTCAAGGCCGGCGCGGCCGACCGGTAGCCCGCCCCCCGAACGTCGTCCTGTCGACAGCAGAAGGCCCGCGAGCGTCGCCGCCGCGGGCCTCCTCGTTCTCACGCGTTCACGGGTCCCGCGGCGGCTAGGCCGCTTCCGCGTCCGCTTCTTCCGGAGCGCCGCCCTTCACGAGCTGTTCGAGGCCCTGCTCGCGGACCTTGCGGTAGAGGGTGGAGCGGCCGATGCCGAGGCGGCGCGCCACCTCGCTCATGTGGCCGGCGTAGACTTCGATGGCGAGCCTGATCATGTCGTGCTCGACCTCTTCCAGCGTCCGCAGGTGGCCGCGGCCGTCGAGGACGCGGACCGGCTGGTCCTGGCCGGGGGCGGCGCCGGGCGCGGCGGCCATCGCAGGCGCCGGCATCGGCGCGGGCGTGTACTCCGGCGGCGGGGCGGCGACGCCCGAGATGGCCGGGAAGTCGTGCGGCTGCAGGTAAGGCGCGTCGGCGAGCACGATGGCGCGGTAGACCGCGTTCTCGAGCTGGCGGACGTTGCCCGGCCAGTCGTAGGCGGTGAGGAACGCCAGCGTCTCGGGCGCGGCGGCCACGACCGACTTGCCTTCCTCGACGTTGAAGCGGCGCACGAAGCAGTCGACCAGCGCCGGCACGTCCTCGCGCCGCTCGCGCAGGGAGGGCGCCTCGATCGGGAACACGTTCAGCCGGTAGTAGAGGTCCTCGCGGAAGCGGCCCTCGCCGACCGCGTTCGACAGGTCGCGGTTGGTCGCCGAGACGATGCGGACGTCGACCTTGATCGAGCGCTTCGAGCCGATCGGGTCGATCTCGCTCTCCTGCAGGGCGCGCAGCAGCTTGACCTGCATGTCGAGCGGCAGCTCGCCGACCTCGTCGAGGAACAGGGTGCCGCCGTTGGCTTCCTGGAACTTGCCCAGGTGCTTGTCGGTGGCGCCGGTGAAGCTGCCCTTCTCGTGGCCGAACAGGATCGACTCCACGAGGTTCTCGGGGATGGCGCCGCAGTTCACGGCGACGAAGGGCTTGCCGGCGCGCTCGGAGCTGCCATGCACGGCGCGCGCGATCACTTCCTTGCCGACGCCGCTCTCGCCCGTGATCAGGATCGGAATCGACGACTTGGCCGCCCGCTCGCCCAGCCGCTTGACCATGGTCATGGCCGGCGAGTCGCCGATCAGGTCGTTGAAGGTGGTGCGGCCGGTCGAGTGCTTCTTGAGGCGCTCGACCTCGCTCTTCAGCGAGCCCATCGAGAGCGCGTTGCGGATCGAGACGGTGATGCGCTCGGGACTGGCCGGCTTCACGAAGAAGTCGCTGGCGCCCGCCTGCATGGCCGAAACCACGGTGTCGATCCCGCCCGTGGCGGTCAGCACGATCACCGGCAGGTTGAAGCCGCGGGCGCGCATTTCCTTCAGCGTGTCCTGCCCCGAGATGCCCGGCATCACGAGGTCGAGTAGCACCACGTCGACGGACGCGCCGGAGGTCAGGTGCTGGATCGCTTCGTCGCCGCTCTGGGCGTGGGCGACGGCGAATCCGTCGCGCTCGAGGACCGCCTGGATCAGGCGGCGCTGGGTAGGATCGTCATCGACGACCAGGACCGTTTTGGCCATATGAAAACACCCACCGGACTGGACGCTCGCCGTTCTGGCGAGGCCTTGTTCTTGTCCCCGTTTGGTACAGGGGAAGAGTAAAGGCGGCGTTTCGCAGACCCTGTGCGGGGGTTAACCGTCTGGGTTTCCGAAACCTGAACACGGGGCCGCGACACCGCGGCGAGAGGTCCCGCCGCGCCCGCGCGGACGTCGCCCGCGCCGCGCCGCGCCGGCATTGGCCTGGCCAGATGCTGCAAAGTGGACCTGTAAATCGGAGCCAGTTCTGCGAAGCTGGCCGCATGAGACGCATCGGCCCCGCTTCCGTCACGCGCCTCCTCGGCGCCTGGCGCGGCGAGGGCGGCGCCGGTCCCGCCTACCGCCAGTTGGCGGACGGCCTGCGGCTGCTGATCCTCGACGGCCGCCTGCCGCTGGACGTGGTGCTGCCCGGCGAGCGCGAACTGGCCTCGGGGCTGGAGGTCAGCCGCACGACCGTCACCGCCGCCATGGCGCGCCTGCGCGACGACGGGTTCCTGGAGCGCCGCCAGGGCGCGGGCGCCCGCACGCGGCTGCCCTCCGGCCCGGGCGCGCGGGGCGGCGGCCTGATCGCGGGCTCCGAGGGCGACGGCCTGATCGACATGGCCTCGGCCGCCCCGCCGGCCGCCGACGCCGTCCACGCCGCCTTCGCCGCGGCGATCCAGGCGCTGCCCGCCCACCTGCCCAACCACGGCTACGGCGCGATCGGCCTGGGCGTCCTGCGCGAGGTGCTGGCCGAGCGCTACACCCGCCGCGGCCTGCCCACGACGCCCGAGCAGATCATGGTCACCTCGGGCGCCCAGCACGCGCTGGCGCTGATGATCCGCCTGCACTGCGGCCCCGGCGACCGCGTGGTCATCGACCACCCGACCTACCCGCACGCCATCGACGCGATCCAGCGGGCCTCGTGCCGGCCCACGCCCGTCGGCCTGCCCGACCGGGGCTGGGACGTCGAGGGCGTGGCCGCCGCCTTCCGCCAGGCCGGCCCGCGTCTCGCCTACTTCATCGGCGACTTCCACAACCCGACCGGCCGCTGGATGAGTCCCGAGACCCGCGCCGCCATCGCCCGCGCCGCGGCCCAGACGCGGACGGTCGTCATCCTCGACGAGACCCTGGTGGACCTCTGGCTCGACGCGCCGATCGCGCCCTACGCCTTCGACGAGCCGGCCGAGGGGCTGGTGCGCGTGGGCTCCACGGGCAAGAGCTTCTGGGGCGGCCTGCGCCTGGGCTGGATCCGCGCCGACGCCCAGACCATCCAGGCGCTGGCCCCGCGTCGGGTCTCCATCGACCTCGGCTGCCCGCTGGTCGAACAGCTCGCCGCCGCCCACCTCCTGACCACCGACGAGGACGGGCTCGCCGCCCGCCGCGACCTGTTGCGGACGCGCCGCGACCACCTGATCGGCGAAGTCCGCCGCGTGCTGCCCGACTGGAAGGTGGCCTCGCCGCCCGGCGGGCTCTGCCTGTGGGCCGAACTGCCGGCCTCGGTGTCGAGCGCGCTCGCGGCCACCTCCGAGCGGTTCGGCGTGCGGCTCGCCGCCGGCCCCCGCTTCGGCGTGGACGGCGCCTTCGAGCGGTTCGTCCGGCTGCCCTACACGCTCGCGCCCGACGTGCTGACCGACGTCGTGGACCGGCTGGCCATGGCCTATTCGAGACTGCGGCCCGCGCCGTCGGGCGTGCGTTCGTCGATGGGCGCCGTCGTCTAGCGATCTCCGGACGTCATGGCCGGGCTTGTCCGGCCGCCCATGGCGCCGCGGCCCGACGGGGTGTTCCGCAGCGACACGCTTGCCCGCCGCGCGGCCAGGGGCATAGTGCGCTCACTGAACGCCGATCATTTGCAAGAAATCGGCTGCTGGGAGGGCGTCATGAAGTTGATCCGCTTGGGCCTTGCGCTCGCACTGGCCGCGACCGTGGCCGCCTGCAACAAGCCGCCGGGCAATGTCGACGACAAGCGCCTCACCGCCGCCGCCGGCAACGGCGAGTGGCTGAGCTACGGCAAGGACTACAACGAGCAGCGCTTCAGCCCGCTCGACAAGGTCAACGCCGGCAACGTCAAGGACCTGGGTCTCGCCTGGTTCGCCGAGTTCGACACCGACCGCGGCCAGGAAGCGACGCCGCTGATGGTCGACGGGGTGCTCTACACCTCGACCGCCTGGTCCAAGGTGTTCGCCTTCGACGCCAAGACCGGCAAGCAGCTCTGGAAGTTCGACCCCAAGGTCGAGGGCGCGAAGGGCTTCGACGCCTGCTGCGACGTGGTCAACCGCGGCGTCGCCATCTGGAAGGGCAAGGTCTACGTCGGCACGATCGACGGCCGCCTGATCGCGCTCGACGCCAAGACGGGCGCCGTCGCCTGGGAACAGCAGACCACCGACAAGTCCAGGCCCTACACCATCACCGGCGCCCCGCGGGTGGTGAAGGACAAGGTGCTGATCGGCAACGGCGGCGCCGAATACGGCGTGCGCGGCTACGTCAGCGCCTATGACGCCGCCACCGGCAAGCTCGCCTGGCGATTCTACACCGTGCCCAACCCGACCGGCGCGCCCGACGGCGCGGCCTCGGACAAGGTGTTCAGGGAAAAGGCCGCGGCCACCTGGTCCGACGGCGAGTGGAAGGAAACCGGCGGCGGCGGCACCGTCTGGGATTCCATCGTCTACGATCCGGCGCTGAACATGGTCTACATCGGGGTCGGCAACGGCAACCCGTGGAACCACCAGCGCCGCTCGGGCGGCAAGGGCGACAACCTCTTCCTGTCGTCCATCGTGGCCCTCAACGCCGACACGGGCGAGTACGTCTGGCACTACCAGACCACCCCGGGCGAGAGCTGGGACTACACCGCCACCCAGCAGATCATGCTGGCCGACCTGAACATCGCAGGCGCGCCGCGCAAGGTGCTGATGCAGGCGCCGAAGAACGGCTTCTTCTACGTGATCGACCGCGCCAACGGCCAACTGATCTCGGCCAGGCCCTACGCCAACATCACCTGGGCCACCGGCGTCGACATGAAGACCGGACGCCCGATCGAGAACCCGGCCGCCCGCTACGAGAAGGCGATGGTGATGCAGGTGCCGGGCCCGCTCGGCGCGCACAACTGGCAGCCGATGGCCTACAACGCCAGGACCGGCCTCGTTTACATCCCGACCAACGTCACCCCGTTCGCCTACACCGACGACAAGGCCTTCTCGTACCGGTCGGGCGCGTGGAACGTCGGCGTCGACTTCCTGGCCAACGCGCTCCCCACCGACGAGGCGACGCTCAAGGCCACCATGGCCCTCGTCAAGGGCAGCCTGGTCGCGTGGGACCCTGTGCAGCAGAAGGCCGTCTGGACGGTCGACCATCCGTTCTTCTGGAACGCGGGCGTGCTCTCAACGGCGGGCGGCCTCGTCTTCCAGGGCAACGCCGAGGGCGAACTCGCGGCCTACGATGCGGCCAAGGGCGGCAAGCTCTGGGGCTTCAAGACCGGCAACGGGATCATCGCCGCGCCGATGACCTACGAGCTGGGCGGCGAGCAGTACGTGGCCGTCATGGTCGGCACCGGCGGCGGCGGCCAGATCTCGGCCCCGGCCTCGATGCCGGTCCGTTCGCGGCTGCCGGGCCGCCTGCTGGTGTTCCGGCTGGGCGGCAAGGCGACGGCCCCGGCCTTCCCGGCCCCGGCCCAGCCGCCGTTCCAGCTCGCCGGCGTCACCTCCAAGGGCGACGTGAAGCACGGCTTCGCGCTCTTCCACCAGAACTGCCAGGTCTGCCACGGGCCGAACGCCTCGGGCGCCTGGCTGCCCGACCTGAAGCGCTCGCCGATGCTGCAGACGGAGGCCAACTGGAAGGGCGTGGTGATCGACGGCGCCAGCGCCGCGCGCGGCATGGCCAGCTTCAGCCGCTTCCTGAGCCCGCAGGACGCCGAGGACATCCGCGCCTACGTCATCACCGAGGCCCAGGCCGCCGCGAAGCTCGCCGAGTCCGGCGCCAAGGCCGCCCCGGCGACGCCCATCGGGCGGGACTAACCTTCGAGCCTCCGCGCAAGCGGAGGCTCGATCGTTTGGGAACCGCGGAATACGCGGAAGGACGCGGAATCAGCGCCGACGCCTTCCGCGCTATTCCGCGTTTTCCGCGGTTACTTGAATCGGCAGGCGCCGCTTCGCGGCCTCTAAAGTACGGCCGCGAACTGGTCGGTGATCCAGTCGGCCTGCTGGTCGGTGAGGATCAGCGGCGGCGCGATGCGGATGGTGTGGTCGTGGGTCTCCTTGGCCAGGAGGCCTCGCGCCTGCAGCGCCTCGCAGACCCGGCGCGCACCGCCGGCGTCGGGGTGCAGTTCGACGGCGATCATCAGGCCGCGGCCGCGGACCTCCTTCACGCGCGGGGTCGCCACGGCGGCGAGGCCGGCCTGCAACCGCGCGCCCACGCGGGCTGCGTTCTCGATCATGCCCTCCTCGGTCAGCACCCTGAGCGCCGCGCGCGCCACCGCGCAGGCCAGCGGGTTTCCGCCGAAGGTCGAGCCGTGCTCGCCGGGGTGCAGCACGCTCATGACCTCGCTGTTCGAAAGCACGGCCGAGACCGGATAGAACCCGCCCGACAGCGCCTTGCCGATCAGCGTTAGGTCCGCCTCGATCCCCTCGTGCGCCTCGGCCAGCAGCTTGCCGGTGCGCCCCAGGCCCGTCTGGATCTCGTCCAGGATGAGGATGACGTCGTGGCGGGTGCAGAGTTCGCGCACGCGCTTCAGGTAGCCGGCCGGCGGGACGATCACGCCCGCCTCGCCCTGGATCGGCTCCACCAGGAAGGCGACCGTGTCGGGTCCGATCGCGGCCTCCAGCGCGTCCGCGTCGCCGAACGGCACGGTGCGGAAGCCGGGCGCGAACGGGCCGAAGCCGCCGCGCGAGCCGGGGTCGCTGGAGAAGCCGACGATGGCCACGGTGCGCCCGTGGAAGTTCTCGGAGGCCACGACGATCTCGGCGCGCCCCTCCGGCACGCCCTTCACCTCGTAGCCCCACTTGCGCGCCACCTTGATCGCGGTCTCCACCGCCTCGGCGCCCGAATTCATCGGCAGCACCTTGTGGCTGTTCGTGAGCGCGCAGAGTTCCTCGTAGAACGGCGCGAGCTGGTCGTTGCGGAAGGCCCGCGACGTCAGCGTCAGCCGCCCGGCCTGCTCCACCATCGCCGCCAGGATCTTCGGGTGACAGTGCCCCTGGTTCACCGCCGAATAGGCCGACAGGCAGTCGAGGTAGCGGTTGCCGTCCACGTCCCAGACGTGGACCCCTTCGCCGCGGGTCAGCACCACGTCCAGGGGCTTGTAGTTCTTCGCGCCGAACTGCGTCTCGACGTCGATGTAGCGGTCGCTCAGGCTGCGGATGGCGATGTCGTTCATGCTGAAACTCCCTTCGGAGGACTCTCCTATTCGGCCGCGTAGCGCAGGGCGGCGTCGCGCGTGGTCCGGTCCAGCCGCAGCGTCATGCAGTAGGCGCCGCCGCCCGAAAGGATGAACGGGTCGAGGTCGACCTCGGCGAGCCTGTAGTCGCGGGCCGTCAGCTTGCCGCGCAGGCTCTGCGGCGCGCGGGCCATGACGATCTGCGCGCCGAGGTTCACGGCGTTGACGCAGAACGCGGCGGCCTCCGCGTCGCTCGCCTCGATCCGGTCGTGCTCGGCCACGCGCGCGTGGATCGCCGCCAGCGCCGCCGGGGTGAACGCGGGCGGGTAATAGAGCACCTTGCCCCCGGCCAGCGGGCAGAAGCAGGTGTCGAGGTGGTAGAATCGCTCGGTGGCCAGCTCCAGCGCCACCGTCTCCTGGCCGAACGCGCGCTTCACCACCGCCACGGCGCCCTTCGACGAGCGCGGGCCGTAGCCGCACCAGAAGAGCCGCCGCTCGGCGTCCCAGATCGCGTCGCCCGCGCCTTCGTGGAACAGGCCCTCGGGCAGGTCGATCAGTTCGTCCACCACGCCGCGGGCCTTCAGCTTCTGGAACGCCGCGCGGAACACCGGCTCCTCGCCCTGCCGTTCCGGGTGGCGGAAGCGCGCCAGCAGCACCTTGCCGTCCAGCACGACCGCCGCGTTGGCCGGGAACACCAGGTCGGGCAGGCCGCGCACGGCGCCCACGGTCTCGACATGCGCGCCCGCCGCCTCCAGCGCGGTCCGCAGGCTGCGGGAGGCTGCCGATGCCGCGGCCGCGTCGGCGGCGCCCCACGCCTCGGGTTTCATCCAGGGATTGATCCGGTAGCTCACGTCGAAGCAGGCGGGGTCGGTCATCAGGAAGAACGGGCGGTCCATGCGCGCTCCTGCGGCGGTGATCCCCCGCAGGCTGCGCGCCGAGCTCGCTAGCGAAAAGCGTGCAAGCTGCTACAATTCGCCAGGTGAACTGACGTTTCATCAGGATGGATTGACGATCCGATGGATGCACTTGACCGCCAGTTGATCGCCCTGCTGCGCGCCGACTCGCGCAAGCCCGCCGCCGCGCTCGCCGCGGCGCTGAAGGTTTCGCGCGGCACCGTCCAGAACCGCATCGACCGCCTCGTCCGCGACGGCCTGATCCAGGGCTTCACCGTCAAGACCCGCCCCGACATCGACGCGGGCCGCGTCCGCGCGGTGATGACCATCGCCATCGAGGGCGAACGCTCCGGCGCCGTCGTGCGCGCGCTCAGGGGCCTGCCCGAGGTCGCCGCCATCCACACCACGAACGGCCGCTGGGACCTCGTCGTCGACCTCGACGTGGCCACCCTCGCCGACTTCAGCGGCGCCCTCGACCGCATCCGCCAGATCGAAGGCATCGCCGCCACCGAAACCTCGATCCTGCTGGCGACCCAGAAACTCTGAGCATGACGTTCAGGGGGTGATCGTGAGCGCGCACTTGCCGCCGCGTCACAGCGTTATGCTGTCCCGTTCGCGTTGGCCGGCCGCCTGCTCGGGAGTACACCTTCCCCATGAATGCGCCCTTCAAGACCGATACGCTGCCTGTCTGGCGGCTGGACGACCTCTACGCCGGTCGCGAGGACCCGCGGATCGCGGCCGACATGGATCGCGCCGAGCAGCTCAATCGCGAACTGGCGCGGCTCGAAGGCCGCCTGATCGCCACGCGCGCGCGGCCGGCCGAGCTGGGCGGCATCATCGACCGCGGCATCGAACTCTACGAGGGCGCCACCAACGCCATGTGGACCGTGGGCGCCTTCGCCGCGCTGTCGGCCTCGGTGGCCCGCGACGACCCGGCCTGGTCGAAGTTCGAGAGCGACCTGCGCACGCGATCGGCCCACATCGCTTCGCTCAGCCTGTTCTTCACGCTGGAGATCAACCGGCTGGAGGACGACGAGCTGGAGATGGCGCTGAAGGCCAACAAGTCGGCCCAGCGCTGGCGGCCCTGGCTGCGGCGCGTGCGCGCCGGCCGCCCGCACGAACTCTCGGCCGACCTCGAGAAGCTGCTGCTGGACAAGGCGCCCGCCGTCGCCAACTGGGGCCGTCTCACCGACGAGACGCTGGCCAGGATGACCGCGCGCGTCGGCGGCGAGACGCTGACGCTCAACGACCTCCTGAACCGCATGTCGGGGCCCGACGCCGAGGTCCGCAAGGCGGCCGCGGCGGCGCTGGCCAAGGCGCTGGGGGGGCGTGCGCCGCAGCTCGCGCTGTCGCTCAACACCCTGGCCTTCGAGAAGCAGGTCGAAGACCGCTGGCGAAAGTTCGCGACCCCGGCCGCCAGCCGCCACCTCGCCAACGAGGTCGACGCCGAGGCCGTCGGGGCTCTGGAGGCGGCGGTGGTCGACGCCTACGAGCCGGTCAGCCACCGGTACTACGCGCTCAAGGCGAGGGCGATGGGGCGCACGCACCTCGACCACTGGGACCGCAACAGCCCGCTCGACAGCGCCCAGCCGCGTCTCTACGCCTGGGACGAGGCCAAGGGCATCGTGCTCGACAGCTTCGAGGCCCTGGCGCCGCAGTTCGCCGACACGGCGCGCACCTTCTTCGCCCAGCCCTGGATCGACGCCAGGCCGCGGCCGGGCAAGCAGATGGGCGCCTACTCCCACTCGGTCACGGCCGAGCGGCATCCGTATGTCTTCCTGAACTACATGGGCGAGCGGCGCGACGTGCTGACCCTGGCCCATGAGCTGGGCCACGCCATCCACCAGACGATGTGCAGGCCGCTGGGCACGCTCCTGGCCGACACGCCGCTGACGCTGGCCGAGACCGCTTCGATCTTCGGCGAAGGTCTGGTGTTCGAGAAGCTGCTGGCCGAGGCGTCGAAGGGCGAGCGGCGCGGGCTTCTCGCGGGCAAGATCGAGGACGGCATCAACACCGTCATCCGCCAGATCGCCTTCCATCGCTTCGAGACGCGTTTCCACACGGCGCGCCAGCAGGGCGAACTCTCGGCCGACGAGATCGGCGCGCTCTGGATGCAGATGATGAGCGAGAGCCTCGGGCCGGCCGTGCGGCTGGACAAGGGCTACCGCCACTACTGGGCCTACATCAGCCACTTCGTCCACGCGCCGTTCTACGTCTACGCCTATGCGTTCGGCGACCTGCTGGTCCGCGCCCTGATGGAGAAGCGGCGCGAGGACCCGAAGGCCTTCGCGCCGGTCTACGAGAAGCTGCTCAGCGC
>NZ_JAEUMO010000264.1 GCF_016793285.1 Phenylobacterium sp. | reverse complement strand
GTCGCCGAGCCCGCCGCCCGCCGCGTCGTCGAAGCCGCCGCCGTCCGCCTCGGCGAAGACGCCGAACCCCCCGCCCTCATCAAGGCCGCCCTCCAGGAGCTGGGCCGGTGAGCGCTGACAAGCGCCACAGGCGCTTCCATTCAAACCACCAAGGACACGGAGAGCACCAAGTCAGGCCGCGTCGCCTTGGCGAGCTTCGTGCTCTTGGTGGTTCGTCGATCGGGCTTCGCCCATGACCCGCATCGTGTCCGGGGAGCCGCAGGCGTTCGAGCCGGCGGACAAGGCGCTCAGGCCGCAGACGCTCGCGGAGTTCGTGGGTCAGCAGCAGGCCAAGGCCAACCTCAGCGTCTTCATCGAGGCCGCCAAGAACCGGGCCGAGGCCCTCGACCACGTCCTGCTGTTCGGCCCGCCGGGCCTGGGCAAGACCACGCTCGCGCAGATCGTCGCCCGCGAGCTGGGCGTAAACTTCCGCGCCACCTCCGGGCCGGTGCTGGCCAAGGCCGGCGACCTCGCCGCGATCCTGACCAACCTGGAGCCGCGCGACGTCCTCTTCATCGACGAGATCCACCGGCTGGCCGCCAACGTGGAGGAGATCCTCTATCCGGCGATGGAGGACCACGTGCTGGACCTCGTCATCGGCGAAGGCCCCTCGGCGCGCTCGATCCGCATCGACCTGGCGCCCTTCACGCTCGTCGCCGCCACCACCCGCGCGGGCCTGCTGGCCACGCCGCTGCGCGACCGCTTCGGCATCCCGATCCGGCTGGAGTTCTACACCCACGACGAGCTGGAGAAGGTGCTGCTGGGCGCCGCGGCGAAGATGGGGACCAACCTCGCCCCGGACGGCGCCCGCGAGATCGCCACCCGCGCCCGCGGCACGCCGCGCGTCGCCGGCCGCCTGCTGCGCCGCGTCCGCGACTTCGCCGCCGCCGACGGCGCAGCGGTGATCGACCGCAAGCACGCCGCCTCCGCGCTCGCCCGCCTCGACGTGGACGAACAGGGTCTCGACGCGCTGGACCGCCGCTACCTGCGCGCGCTCATCGAGAACTACGCCGGTGGCCCGGCCGGGGTGGAGACCCTGGCCTACGCCATCGCCGAGGCCCGAGACGCCGTCGAGGACGTGATCGAGCCCTTCCTGCTGCAGCAGGGCTTCATCCAGCGCACGCCGCGCGGCCGCATGGCCACCGCCCGCGCCTACGATCACCTGGGCCTCGCCGCGCCCAGGGCCACGCCGCCGGCCACGTCCGGGGACCTGTTCGAATGAGCGTCCCCGCCGACACCTCGCCGTCCTCGGGCTGGCTGGACGGCCGCGAGCACGTCCTGCCGGTGCGCATCTACTACGAGGACACCGACTTCACCGGCATGGTCTACCACGCCAACTACCTGCGCTATTTCGAGCGCGGGCGGAGCGACTTCTTCCGCATCGCCGGCATCAGCCACACCGAGCTGCTGGCGCTCGCCGAGCCCACCGCCTTCACGCTGGTCCGCGTCGAGGTGGACTACAGGAAGGCCGCCCGGGTCGACGACGCGCTCCTGGTCCGCACCAGCTACGACGCGGTGCAGGGCCCGCGCCTCATGGTCAGCCAGCGGATCGTCCGCGGCGAGGAGCTCATCGCCGAGGCGAAGCTGCAGGCCGTCTGCATCGACATGCGGGGCCGCGCGAAACGCCCGCCGCGCGACATGGTCGAAAAGCTACGCCCGTACTTCGCGCCATAAGATCGCCACCGAACCCCAGCAACACCGCCCCGACACGCCTTTCAGGAGACAAGATGGACGCCGTCACGCCGCAGAGCTTCGACCTCGTGACGATCTTCATGAACGCCGACTGGGTGGTGAAGCTCGTGATGATCGGCCTGGGCGTCGCCTCGCTGTGGTCGTGGACCATCATCCTCGACAAGCTCGTCCGCTTCACGGCCCTGAACCGCGAGGCCGACAGGTTCGAGGACACCGTCGCCGCCGGCCGCAGCCTCGAGGAGGTCGCCCAGGATGCGGGCGAACGGCCCACCCACGCCCTGCCGCGCATGCTCCAGGGCGCGCTGAAGGAGTGGCGCGACGCCCGCGCCAAGGGCCAGGCCACCGAGGGCCAGACCGCCTTCCTGATCGCGCGGATCGACCGCCACCTCGACGCCACCATCGCCCGCGAGACCCTGCGCGTGGAGAACGGCCTGGGCGCCCTGGCCATCGTCGCCACCGCCTCGCCGTTCGTCGGCCTCTTCGGCACGGTCTGGGGGATCATGCAGTCCTTCCAGGCCATCGCCATCCAGAAGAACACCTCGCTCGCGATCGTCGCGCCCTCGATCGCCGAGGCCCTGTTCGCCACCGCCATCGGTCTGGTCGCGGCCATTCCGGCCTACATCTTCTACAATGCGTTCTCGACCGCGGCCGGGAAGTACGCCGCGCGGCTGGAGGGCTTCGCCGACGACCTCTCCACCGCCATCCAGCGCCGCCTGGCCGAGCGGGGCTGACCGGTGGCGCTCTCGACCAACGACGCCTTCGCCGCCGGCGGCGGCACGCGCCGCCGGCGCTACGGCCGCGGGCGCCGCGGCGCGCTCAGCGAGATCAACGTCACGCCGCTGGTCGACGTGATGCTGGTGCTGCTGATCATCTTCATGATCTCGGCGCCGCTGCTGACGGCGGGCGTGCCGGTGGAGCTGCCGAAGACCGAGGCGGGCGCCATGCAGGACGTGCCCGACCCGATCACCATCTCGATCCGCGCGGACGGCCGGCTCTACGTGGGCGACGGCGAGGTTCCGTTCGCCAACCTTTCGCCGCGGCTGAAGGAGATGGCGTCCGATCGCACGCGGCCGATCTACGTCCGCGCCGACGGCAAGGCGAGCTACGCGGTCGTGGCCCAGGTGATGGCCTCGCTCTCCACCTCCGGCTTCACCTCGATCAACCTGATCACCGACACCGGCGGCCCGTCCTCGGGGGGTGAGGGGTCCGGAGGCGACAAGGACGCGACCGCCGAATGACGAGCGCGCGCGCCCGGCGGTTCGAGACGAGCCCGGCGGCCCTCGGGTCGCTGGTGCTGCACGTCGCCGTGGCCGCCGCCTTCATGATCCAGTGGGGCGCCCGCAACGTGACCGCCGGCTCGGTGGTGCCGGTGACCATCGTCTCCAGCGCCCCGGCCGAGGCGCGCCAGGCCGAACAGGGCCCGGTCGAACAGGAAGCCCAGACCGAGACCCCGGTCGCCGAAGCCCCGCCCGAGCCCGCGCCGCCCCCGCCGGTCCCTACGCCGGCGCCCGCGCCGACGCCGACCCCAAAGGCCGCCAGGCCCGCCGAGAAGGCGCCCTCGCCGACCGCCAAGTCCAAGCCGGCCGAGAAGAGCCTCGACCTCGACGCCCTGGCCGCCAGTCTGACACGCCCGGCCCGCAACGCGCCGCAGCGGCCCTCCGCCGCGCCGAAGGGCGCGACCCGGCCTTCGACGGCCCCGGTGGCGCGCGCCACCAACGGCTTCTCCGCCAGCGCGGGCGCGGCGGTCTCCTCCAACATGCAGGACGAGCTCGAGCGCAACTGGAGCATCGACTGCAGCCTCGCGGCCACCCGCAACGTGATCGTGCGGACCCACTTCACCATCGGCGCCGGCGGCCGGCTCGTGGGCGACGTGACGGTGGAGTCGCGCGGCGCCGCCAACGAGGCCCAGAAGGACGCTGCGGAGTTCCGTGCGCGCCAGGCTGTGCTCCGCTCGCAGCCCTTCGTGAAGGAGCCGCGCGAGAACTGGGGCCAGCGCTTCTACGCCGACTTTTCCGCCCGCGACTACTGCGGCACACCAGGAGCTTGAGGCATGCGGATCAACGTCTTCATCGCCGCGCTGGCCTTGACCCTCGGCGCCGTCGCGGGCGGCCCGCCCGCGAGGGCGCAGGAAGGGGTCGGGGTCTCGGTCACCCGCGGTGACGTCCAGCCGCTGCCCGTGGCGGTGCCGGCGTTCGGCGGCGGCCAGGTCGGCGCCGACATCGCGCAGGTGGTGGCCGCGAACCTGCAGCGTTCCGGCCTCTTCCGCCCGCTGGATCCGGCCAGCTTCATCGAGAAGGACCTGACGCCGGCCGTGCAGCCCCGCTTCGCCGACTGGAAGCAGATCAACGCCCAGGCGCTGGTGAGCGGCATGGTCCGCGTCGAGGGCAACCAGTTGCGCGTCGACCTGCGCCTGTGGGACGTCCAGTACGAACGCCAGATGATCGGCCAGCAGTTCACCTCCAGCCCGGAGAACTGGCGGCGCGTCGCGCACAAGATCTCCGACGCCGTCTACGAGCGGCTGACCGGCGAGAAGGGCTACTTCGACACCCGCGTCGTGTTCGTCGCCGAGAGCGGCGCGCGCGGGAAGACGATCAAGCGCCTGGCCATCATGGACCAGGACGGCGCCAACCCCAGCTACCTGACCAGCGGCGACTCGATCGTCATGACCCCGCGCTTCTCGCCGACGAGCCAGGAGATCACCTACATGGCGCTGCGGCCCGACAGCGCCACGGTCTATCTCTACAACCTGCAGAGCGGGCGGCGCGAAAGCCTCGGCAGCTTCCAGGGCATGGTGTTCGCGCCGCGCTTCTCGCCGGACGGCGGCAAGGTGATCTTCTCGGTGGAGCGCGGCGGCAACTCCGACCTCTACCTGATGGACCTCTCCAGCCGCAGTTCGCGCAGGCTCACCACCGATCCCGGCATCGACGTCTCGGGGAGCTTCTCGCCCGACAGCGCGCGCATCGCCTTCACCTCGGACCGCGCCGGCTCGCCGCAAATCTACGTGATGGGCGCCGACGGCTCGGGCGCGCGGCGGATCTCCGGCGGAGGCGGGTCCTACACCACGCCGGTCTGGAGCCCGACCGGCGA
>NZ_JAEUMO010000233.1 GCF_016793285.1 Phenylobacterium sp. | reverse complement strand
GCTCATCTGAGCCCATCGCCTCGACGGCCGGATCAAGACCCGCTAAGGGATCGCCCTCCGGAGCGATCCCGGCGGCGCGGGTGTAGTTCAGAGGTAGAACGTCAGCTTCCCAAGCTGAATGTCAGGGGTTCGATTCCCCTCACCCGCTCCAACATCTGGCCGATTTCAGACAGACGTTCCGGCAGGCAGGTCGGGCCCGGGAGGTCCCTGGGGGATGCGTTGCGCGCGGGCCCTACAGGTCGGGCCGGATGATGGTCTTGCCCACCACCTTGCGCTGGGCCAGCGTCTCGAAGGCCTCGCGCCATTCCGCCAGCGGGTGCTCGCGGTCCACGCGGGGGCGGACCTTGCCCTCTTCCGCCAGCTTCCAGATCGCCTCGTTGTTCTCGCGGCCCCGGGCGGGGTTCTGGCGGCCGTACTCGCCGGCGCGCACGCCGTGGACCGAGAAGCCCTTGATCAGCGCGATGTTGACCGGCAGCACCGGCAGCCGGCCGCTGGTGAAGCCGATCGACAGGATGCGGCCGCCGAAGGCGATGCAGCGGATCGACTCGTCGAAGACGTCGCCGCCCACGGGATCGTAGATCACGTCCGCGCCGCGCCCGCCGGTCAGTTCCTTCACCCGCTCGCGAAAGCCCCGCGTGACGTTCACGGTGGCGTCGACGTCGTACTCGTTCTCGATGATCGCCAGCTTCTCGTCCGAGGCCGAGGCCGCGATCACCCTGGCGCCCAGCACCTTGGCGTAGTCGACGGCCGCCAGCCCGACGCCGCCGGCGGCGCCATGCACCAGCACCCACTCGCCGGGCTGCACCATCCCGCAGCGGCTGAAGGCCACGTAGGCGGTGAGGTACGCCACCGGATAGCCTGCGGCCTCGGCGAAGGAGAGCCGCTCGGGCTTCTTGCGCAGGGTCGCCGCGGGCAGGATCGCGAACTCCGCGAAGCCGCCGCGCCCGCCGCCGCACACCGCGTCGCCCACCGCCAAGCCGGTGACGCCCTCGCCCAGGGCGTCGATCTCGCCGGCCAGCTCCATGCCGCCCACGAACGGGATCTGCGGCTTGTGCTGGTGCTCGCCGCGGGTCTGCATGAGGTCGGGGAAGTTCACCGCCGCGGCGCGGACCCGGATCCGCACCTCGCCCGGTCCAGGATCGGGCGTGGGCAGCTCGCGGATGTGGACGCCGGCGTAGTCGGGCTTGAGTTCTTCGACGACCAGGGCGCGCATCGGTCCGACCTCGCGGGTTCTCGTTGGGCGCGACCTAAGCCTGCCTCACGCGGGGGCAGGCCAGCCTCAGTGCTGCCCGGCGCCCGGCAGGCCCTTCAGCCCGTGCAGGATCATCTCGGCGGCGAAGTCGGCCGCCGCGGCCGTGTCGATCGGCCGGCGCATCAGCATCCGCTCGCAGACTTCGCGGGCCACGCCGATGGCGGCGGCGGCCATGTAGTCGCTGTCGGAGACCGGGCCGCGGCCCTCGATGATGGCGTGCTCGATGGCGTCCTTCACCTCGGCGAACACGGCCGCCATCTCGGGCGTCTCGCCATGCACGTGCGGCTGCATCTCGCCGGCGGGCCGGCGCGCCATCCAGCTCACATGCTCGTCGGCCATGAACTCGAAATAGGCGACGATGGCCTCGCGCACGAAGAGCTCGATCGTCCCGCCCTTGCCGCGCAGGTCCTTCAGGATCGGGGCAAACCGCCGCGCACCGTCGTCGGCGAGGGCGGCGAACACCTCCTCCTTCGAGCGGTAGTAGTTGTAGAAGGTGCCGGCTGCGAGGCCGGTGCGGCGGATGATGTCGCGCACCGTGGCCGCCTCGTAGCCGAGTTCGCCGAACACTTCGCGCGCCGCGTCCAGAATGGACTGGCGGTTCTGGACCTTCGTCTGCTCCCGCTTTCCGCCGGGCATCTTGGCGGTGGGAAGATAAGCGACCTGCGACATGAACTCTCGACTCGCCCCCGAAACCTGACGGGCGTCATATTAGAATGCGCCGTACGCTCAGCCAAGCGGGTTTACGTTTGCGTCACCCGCGAGGAGCGCCGGTCAGACCGTGCGCTGGGCGCGGTCCTTCTCGTTGCTGGCCTTGATGGAGTCGCGGGCCGCCTCCCATTCCGCGTCCCCCCACTCGGCGAGGCGGTTGAAGCCGCCGCCGCCGCGCAGGTGGCCGCCGCCGTCGATGGCGATGGTCTGGCCGTTCACATAGGCCGAGCCCGGATCCAGCAGGTAGACGGCCAGGTTCGCCAGCTCGCGCATCTCGCCGTTGCGGTTCAGCGGAATGGTCGGGTCGGCTTTCTGCGTCCCGCCGCTGGTGGCCTCGGTCGAGCCGGGGTTCAGGCGGGCCCACGCGCCCTCGGTCGGGAAGGGGCCGGGCGCGATCGCGTTGAAGCGGATGCCGCGGTTGCCCCACTCCACCGCCAGCGACTGGGTCATCACGTTCAGGCCGGCCTTCGACATGGCGCTCGGTACCGTGAACGGCCCGCCGTGCCACACCCAGGTGGTCAGGATCGAGACCACCGAGGCATGCTTGCCCTCGGCCAGCCAGCGCTTGCCCGCGTCGAGGGTCACGTTGAACGAGCCCCGGAAGACGATGTTGGCGATGGCGTCGAAGCCGCGGGGCGACAGGTCCTCGGTGCGGCTGATGAAGTTGCCGGCCGCGTTGTTGACCAGGCCCGTGAGCACGCCGCCCGCCCAGACCTCGTCCATGGCGTCGTGGATCGCCTCGGGCACGCGGATGTCGGTGGCCATGCCGGTGCAGCGGCCGCCGGAGGCGGCGGCGTGGGCGTCGTTGATCTCGTCGGCGGTGGCGGCGACCACGTCGCCGCGGCGGCCCCAGATCACCACGTCGGCGCCCAGCAGCACGCACGCCTCGGCCATCACCTTGCCCAGGCCCGTGCCGCCGCCGGTGATCAGGATGCGCTGGCCCTTCAT
>NZ_JAEUMO010000002.1 GCF_016793285.1 Phenylobacterium sp. | reverse complement strand
GTCCTCCTCGCCCCAGACGATGAGCGTCGGCGTCTCGATCATCTGGGTGGCGGAGAGCTGGCGCGAGCCGCGGAAGGCGGCGCGATACCAGTTGATCATGCCGCGGATCGCCCCCGGCCGCTGCGCGTCGCGCGCATAGCGGTCGAGCACCTCGTCGGTGAAGTTCGTCTTGTCGACGGCCATGCCGTGGAAGGCCTGGCGGATGGCGCGTGCGTCGTTCGCCGTCATCGTCCGTTCCGGGATGCCCGGAAGCTGGAAGAAGAACATGTACCAGGACTTCCTGAGCTGGGCCCAGGATCTGCGCAGGTGCGCCACCATCACCGCCGGATGCGGCACGTTCATGATCACCAGCCGCTCCAGCGGCCGCCTGCGGTTGATGGCGAACGACCAGGCCAGGCCCGCGCCCCAGTCGTGGCCGATCAGGGTGACGCGCCTGGCGCCGCTGGCGTCGATCAGGGCGGCGACGTCCTCCATCAGCCGCTCCATGGCGTAGTCGGCCACGTCCCTCGGCTTCGGCTCGGTCTCTCCGTAGCCGCGCAGGTCGGGCGCCCAGACGCGGTAGCCCATCTCGGCCAGCAGCGGGAGCTGGAAGCGCCAGGAGAACCGGCTCTCGGGGAATCCGTGCAGGCAGAGCGCCAGGTGATCCCCCTCGCCGGCCTCGTCCACGGCGAAGCGGAAGCCGTTGGCCTCGACGGTGCGGGTGGTGATCGTCATTCGTGTCAGCCCCCGTCGCCCACGGTGAAGTGGGTGCTTTCCCGGTCGGCCCCGGGTAGCTGAATGACGCCACGGTAGGTGAAGCCGATCTTCCGGAGCACGGCCATCGAGGCGAAGTTCTCCAGGGTCGTGATCGCCGCCAGCTTCGGGATGCCCAGCGGCCCGCGGGCGTGCGCCAGGACCGCCGCGGCGGCCTCCTGGGCATAGCCCTGCCCCCAGACCCGCTGGATGAAGGCGTAGCCGACGTCGGGCACGTCCAGGCCGTCGCGCTTCACGAGGCCGGCCAGACCCACCGGAGTCGAATCGAGCTTCTGGACCGTCACCCACATGCCGAAGCCGTAGCTGCGGTAGCTGCCGAGCACGCGCTCCTCGATGTAGGCGGCGGCCTCGTCCAGCGTGCGAACGCCGCGGTCGCCGATGTTCTCCAGGAAGCCGGGGGAATTGAGCAGCTCGAGGATGAAGGGCGCGTCCCCCGCCTCCGCCTCGCGCAGGATCAGCCGCCCGGTCTCCAGAACGACGACCACGAAGCACCCTCCCGATTGCGCGCAACGTCATCTTAACGGGCGGCTGCGCAACTTGCCCCGAAATCAGGGTGAATCCGGGTGTAACCATGGCCGTCGGTGGCGACCAGCCGATCCTTATCAAGAAGATCAAGAAGGGCGGCGGACACGGCCACCACGGTGGCGCGTGGAAGGTGGCCTACGCCGACTTCGTGACCGCCATGATGGCCTTCTTCCTGCTCATGTGGCTGATCAACACCACCTCGCCCGAGCAGAAGCGCGGCATCGCCGACTACTTCGCCCCGGCCAGCGTCTCGGAGACCACCTCGGGCGCCGGCGGCATCCTGGGCGGCTCGGCGCTGGGCAGCGACGGGTCCAAGAGCGCCGGCTCCTCGGACGTCATCGAGGAACTCGCGCCCTCGTCGCGCAACCCGAACGACGGCGACGCCAAGGACGGCGCCAAGCCCATGACGGCCGAAGAGGCCGCCGCCGCCCAGGCCCAGGCCGCCGCCGCCAAGCAGGAAGAAGCCGCCTTCGCCTCGGCCGCGCAGTCGCTGCGCCAGGCCATGCAGTCGATGCCGGAACTGGCCGAGCTTTCGAAGAACATCATCATCGACGAGACGCCCGAGGGCCTGCGCATCCAGCTCGTCGACCAGGAAGGCCGCTCGATGTTCAACCAGGGCACCGCGGCGCCCAACGACCGGGCCAAGCTGCTGCTGCGCGCCGTATCGAAGGTGATCAACCAGCTTCCGAACCGCATCTCCGTCTACGGCCACACCTCGGCCAGCGCCAACGGCGCCAAGCCCGAGAGCGACTGGTCGCTGTCGTCGGCCCGCGCCGACGCATCGCGCAAGGTGCTGCAGGGCGCCGGGGTCGACGCTGACCGCGTCTATCAGGTGTCGGGCAAGGCCGGCTCGGAGCCGCTCTATCCGGACGATCCGACCCTGCCGGGCAACCGCCGCATCGCGATCGTGTTGTTGCGTGAGGCGCCGGTCCTGCCCCCCTCGCCGGGACTCTAGCGTAGTCCTTGCGTGGACGCCCGGCATGACGCCTAATCGGCTCGAGCCGCTCCAGACGAAGGCGACCGCAGGTCCGTGACGCAGCACTTTCCGACCCGACAGCTCCGGTTTTTCCTGACCGCGCCGTCGCCGTGCCCCTACCTGCCCGAACGGTTCGAACGCAAGGTCTTCGCGCACCTGCCCCTGTCGGATGGGGCGCAGGTGAACGACAGCCTGACCCAGGTGGGTTTCCGCCGGTCGCAGAACATCGCCTACCGTCCCGCCTGCGAGGCCTGCTCGGCCTGTGTTTCGGCGCGCATCCCGGCCGCCGACTACGTCTTCTCCCGCTCGGAGCGGAAGCTGCTGGCGCGCAACGAGGACGTCGAGCGTCATCTGGTGGAGGCCGAGGCCACCATGGAGCAGTTCGACCTGCTCCGCCGCTACCTGCTGGCCCGCCACGCCGACGGCGGCATGGCCGAGATGACCTGGCCCGACTACGTGGCGATGGTCGAGGACACCGCCGTCCGCACCCACATCATCGAATACCGCGTGAAGTCGAAGGACGGCGGCCCCGGCGACCTGATCGCCTGCGCGCTGGTCGACCTGATGAGCGACGGCCTGAGCCTCGTCTACAGCTTCTACGACCCCACGCTCGCCCGCCGCAGCCTGGGGTCGTTCGTCATCCTCGATCATGTGGTGCAGGCCTGCCTGACCACCCTGCCCTACGTCTACCTGGGCTACTGGGTCCGGGGCTCGGAGAAGATGGACTACAAGGTCCGCTTCTCGCCCATCGAACTCCTCAAACCCGACGGCTGGACGCTGGCCGCGTCGCGCGACCTGAAGACGCCGGCCGGGGACTGACCCGCAAGGTCGGTGGACAAGGCCGTCGGGTCTGCTGGCGCCGGTTCGCGACAGCGCCTAAATTCAACACCGTGAACGCAACACTTCGACCAGACGCATGGCGCGGCAGCTTCGGCTGAGCCTGGGGCGCGATGGCCCGCCGTCGTTCCACGAGTTCGTGCGCGGACCGTCCAACGCCGCGGCGCTCGCCGCGGTGGAGGCATGGCCCGCGTGGACGGGCGGCTGCCTGGCGATCCTCGGACCCAAGGGGGTGGGCAAGTCGCACCTCGCCCGCGCCTGGGCCGACGCCGTCCAGGCGGTGATCGTCGAGCGCGAGCATCCCGATCTCGACGCAGCCGCGGGCCGTCCGGTGTTGTTGGAAGACGCGGACCGCGGCGTCTCGACCGAGGGGCTGTTCCACCTGATCAACATCGCGGCGCGGGACGGCGGCGGCCTGCTGCTCACGGCGCGGACGCGGCCCTCGACCTGGCCCACGGCGCTGCCCGACCTGCGCTCCCGCCTCAACGCCTTTCCGATCGTCGAGATCGACCCGCCGGACGACGTCGTGCTGGAAGGAGTGCTCCGGCGCTTCTTCCGCGACCGCAACATCCGCCCGCCGGAGGAGGTGTACCCGTACCTGCTGGCCCGCATGCGCCGCTCGATCCCCGACGCCGAGGCGATCGTGCGCAAGCTGGACGAGGCGGGCGACGAGGGCTTCCGGCCGGTGACCCGCGTGCTGGCGCGCCAGATCCTGGAAGCACGCCAGGGGCTCGATTTCTGACCCCGCCCACGGGCGGCGCAAATAAATCCGGGCGCGCGATAGACAAAGCGATTCGTTTCCCTTCAGTGGTTCTCCCGGCGTGACGCACCGGTCACGCGTTACGGGAAGTCGGGATGCTTGCCCGAAGCCCAGCCACGGCTTCGCCGGAGCTGGAGATCAAGTTCCAGCTCGGCGCCGGCGCACTCGAGGCGCTGCAGGCGGAGCTGTTCCCACTCGTCCAGGCCCAGGTCGCGCGGATGCACGCGATCTACTACGACACCGCCAGCCACGCGCTGCGCGACGGCGGCTTCAGCCTGCGCGTGCGGACCCGGGGCGACGCCGCCATCCAGACCCTGAAGCACCGGAACGGGGGCGGCCTGTTCGAACGCGACGAGTGGGAGACGCCGGTCAAGGGGCCGGAGCTGGATCGCGCTGCGCTCAAGGGCACGCCGGCGGAGACCGTGGTCGGCGAGACCGAGCTGGCTCCGGCGTTCACGGTCGAGGTCGAGCGGCGCGTCCACGTCTGCACGCGGGGCGCGGCGCAGGTCGAAGTCAGCTTCGACACCGGCCTCATCGCGGCGGGCGATCGCAGCGAGCCGGTGGCCGAGATGGAGCTCGAGCTGCTGTCGGGGCCGCCGCAGGCGCTGTTCGAATTCGCCCGCGAGTTGCTCGCCAAGGCGGACCTGACGCTGTCGTTCGAGAGCAAGGCCGAGCGGGGCTATCGGCTCGTGGGCCATGACGGGGTCGCGGCGCTGAAGGCCCAGAACACCGCGGTCGGGCCGCAGACGCGCGGCGCCGAGGCGTTCCAGCTC
>NZ_JAEUMO010000079.1 GCF_016793285.1 Phenylobacterium sp. | reverse complement strand
GGCGGCCGAGCGAGCCGATCCGGAGCGGCCCGCCGGGACGCCAGGGCGCCGCCTGTGGCGCCGCGGGGTCGGCGGCGAAGAGTGGCCAGAGCATCAGCCGCTGCGGCGGCACGTGCAGGCGCGAGGCCGTCAGTTCGAGCACGCTGTAGGAATCCGCCACCCACATTGCCGAGGCCTTCTGGCGCGCGCGAAGCAGGAGGCGGTTGGCGGGTTTCAGGTAGGCGGCGTGCTGCCAGCTCACCACCGGCACGCCCATCATCTGCCCCACGATCTGACCGAGGAGCGTGGCCCGGCTCAGCGAGGTCCAGATCAATTGGGGCCGCCACCTGCCCAGTTGCCGCCTGAGCCAGGAAAGCGCCTGGACGTGGTCCGTCTCGCCGCCCCCGCGGACGTGGGTCGGAAGTCCGCTGGCGTGCATTGGCGCCAGGGCGCGCCCATCGCGGCGGGTCAGGGCGAAGAGTTCGACCTCGGCGCCCTGCCCGCGCAGGACTTCGGTCACCGCCGGTACGGGCAGCGCCGCGCCGCCGCCTTCTACCGAATTGATGACGTACGCGATCCGCATTGCGCCGTTCACCCGACCGCGACGGCCAATGGGACTGCCTGCGGCGGCTCGCAGCTCAGGCCGGCGCACGCGGCCAGGGCGCGGGCCGCACGGATGCTCGACGGCTCGTCCGTCAGGTCGAAGCTATAGTCGAACAGCTCGCGCTGGATGGGGGCGTATCGGCCGGCATGCTGGGCGAGCGCCGCGTCCAGGGCGGGTCCGAGCTGGCTCGCATCGCCGATAACCGGGCCGGCCCGCCAGTGTGCGAAGTTCGGGTCGTCCTCCCAGTCGTAGCCATGGGGATTGAGGAAGACGCAGGGCCGGGGGCGGACCAGGAACTCGTAGACCTGACTGGACGCGTCACCGATGTAGATGTCCGCCCGCCGCGTGTAGGCCATTGTCGTCGACGCGCGACTTCCCAGATCGATGTGGACGTTCGGCGCGCGCAGATAGCGCTCGTCCAGCCGCCCCGGCCGGTCGACCCGGAGCCGGTCGATGCTCAGCGTGAAGGGCCGCTCGAACAGCATGACGTGCGGCGCGAAGATCAGATGCCGGTCGTCGCGGTCCGCGAACCAGTCCAGCACCTGCCGGCCCGTCCGGAACCACGACGACAGGTGCGGCGAGACATGGGGGTTGTAGAGCGCCACGGGCCGATCATCCTCGATCAGCGGATGGACCCGCGAGGGCGGGGCCACATCGAACTTGGGGTAGCCGACGATCGAGATGGTCTCGGGGTCGACGCCGGCCTCGGCGACCAGGCGGTCGCGGATCTTGCGCCCCGACACCAGCACGTGATCGAAGGCCGCGCTCGCCCGGTCGAAACCGATCGCGCGATCGCCGGCGCCGTGCCGCGTGTGGACGATCCGCAGATCCTTCAGGCCGTAGCGGCTGCGCAGGATCAGCGAGGTCTTCTCGGCCACGACGAGGACGTCCAGACCGCGAAAGAAGTCGAGGTTGTCGCGGTAGACCAGCAGCTTCGCGGCCGGGAGCACCGGCTCCAGGACGGTGCGGGCGAGGCGGCTGGCGCGGGTCCGAAGGCCCAGCTGGACCAGCCGGATCGCGGGGCCGATCAGGCCTTCGCCGAGGCGGATGACCTCGGCGCTGAGCCGGGCGTTGGTGGTGGCGACGACGATCTCGGCCCCGGTCCGCGCACGCGCCAGAGCCAGGGCGATCGGGAGGCTGTGGGCGACCTGGTGGACCTGGTCGTGATTGAAGAGGAATCCGATCCGCATGCCCCAACGACGCCGCGGTCGCTGAAGCCCCTCATCGGGGCGCGGAGATCAGCGTCCGGCGCGCCTGAGGACGAAGGCGTCGCCCTCGCGTACGGCGTGGACCGGCGCGAACGCCTGCAGGCGTCTCATCACGATGGCCGGATCCTCGACGGTGAGCACACCGGTGAAGCGCAAGGCGCCGGTGGCGGCGTCGCCGACCCGAACCGGAACGCCGAGGCTGCGGGTGAGGTCGGCCGCGACCTGGCTCATGGGCGCGTCGCGGTAGACGAGCTGGCCCTGGGTCCAGGCGAAGGCGGCGTCGGGCGCCGTCGTCGAGAGCGCGCCTCCCGCGGCGCCCTCGCGATGGACGAACTGGCGACCGGCCGGGACTCGCACGGACGCAGCGCTCCCCGGCGTCGCCGGACGGACCTCGACCACGCCGCGACGGACGTTCAGCGCCACCTCGCCCGCGCGCCGGCGCAGGTTGAATTCAGTGCCGATCACGCGGACGTCGCGGTCTCCCACGCCCACGACGAACGGTCGGTCGGCATCGTGCGCCACGTCGAAGACGGCCTCGCCGTCCGCCAGTTCCACCCGGCGTTCCCGGCGCCCCAGCCGGACGGTCAGGCGGGTCTCGGCGTTGAGGCGCATCCGGCTGCCGTCGGCCAACGGGACCTCCCGCGTCTCGCCGGCGCGGGTCACATAGGTCGTCGTCGCCGGGTCACTGAGCAGCCCCACGCCGACGACAGCCGCAGCGACGCTGGCCGCAATCGCCCCGCCGCCGAACAGCCACACGCGTCGCGTGACCTGAGACTTCCTTCGGAACGGGACGACTGTCGCCGGCGCCAGCGCAGCTTGCGCCTCGGGTTGCTCGACCTCGACCCAGACGCGCTCCAGCCGCTCGTAGGCGTCCGGATGTGCGGGTGAAGCGGACAGCCATGCCTCAAAGGCCGCCCAGTCCTCCGGCGTCGCCGCCTCGTCCTGGAGGCGCGCGAACCAGCGGACGGCCGCGTCGCGCACCGCGTCGTCTCCGCCAATGTTCCCTGCGCCGCTCATGGCCTCACGTCCGTCGCGCGCCCTGCGCGCTTGCCGATATGACGTCGCGGGACGGCGGCCACCACAGTTCTGCGACAGAGCCTCATGCCAGGCGCTCCGCGAGACGGCGCAGCACCAGCATCACATGCTTCTCCACGGCGCTGCGCGAGATGCCCAGCGCTGCCGCCACCTCCGCGTGGCTACGCTCCTCGAACTTGTGCATCCGGAAGACCTGCTGGGTCAGCGGCGGAAGGTCCTTCAGGACGTCCACGACGGCCGCCAGGCGCTGACGCGCGGCGACGACGGCGTCGGCCGGCGCGTCCTCGACCACCTCCTCGACGCCCGAGACCGTGCGGTGGCTGTCACGCCAATCCCGGTCCCGTGCCGCCGCGCGGCGCTCGCTGCGCAACCGGTCGAGCATGAGGTTGGAGCCGAGCCGGAAGAGATAGCCGCCTGGGTTGCGGACCTCCGCCTCGGGCGGCGTGGCCGAGATGCGCAGATAGATGTCCTGCACCACATCCTCCGCCGCGGCCTCGGACCTCAGCCGCAGGCTGAAGAACCTCAGAAGGTCCGGGCGCCGCTCCATGTAGGCGGCGATGAGCGCGGCGCGCGCTTCGGGCATCCCCGACTTGAATTAGAAGCTCCGCCGGATGGCAAGTCCGAAGGTGCGGGGCGGCAGAGGCGTCGCCTGCCGCGCCCGGCTGCGGCTGAAGGGATTGCCGAAGGCGAAGGTGTCGCCACGGGCGCCGGTCACGTTCGCCACATAGGCCTGGCCTTCCCACGACCTGGTCCGAAGGCTGGCCGCAATGCGGCCCTGCAGGTAGTCGCCCATGGCGCTGGCCGAGGCGCCGTCGAAGGTGAGGAACGAGCGGCCGACATACGCCGCCTGACCCGACAGCTCCACCCGGACGCCACGTGCGACGTCCCAACGATAGGCGAGATCTACGGCGCCCGACGCCTTGGCGACGCCCGGAAGGCCGATGTCGACGCGGGCTGGAAATGCCGCCTCGGTCCGCGTCAGTTCCGGATCGCCCAGCAGACCCGAGACGCGCGCGAGCCAGTGGGCATCCGGCCGCCACTGGGCCTCGAACTCCAGGCCCGTGTTCGACCCGTCGCCGATATTGAGGGTGACGGGCAGGCCGGAGTCGCGGAACTGGTCGGTCTGCACGTCGCGCCACCTCGCCCTGAAGGCGGCGACGCGCACCGTGAGGCGGCGGTCGAGTAAGGTCGCCTCCCCACCGACCTCATAGCTCCGGAGGCGATCCGGCCCAAAGGCGCGTACGTCCGGTCCGCCGGGAACGCCGTCGGCCTGGGCCGGCACGTTGAAGCCGCCGGCCCTGTAGCCGTCCTGGGCTTGCGCATAGGCGACGATGTCGGGCGAGACGGCGTAGCTGAGCCTCAACTTCGGCGCGAAGCCCGAGTCGGTGTCCTCGCCGCGGATGATCGCGGGACCCGCGTTGGTGAGGCCGAACCGGTCGGCGCGCGTCTCGACGCGGGTCCGGAACAGCCGGCCCCCGCCCGTGGCCGTGAGGCGGTGCGTCAGATCGTAGGTCAGTTCGCCGAACACCGCCGTCTCGGTCAGGTGGTCGTGGCGCTCGAAGACCGATCGCCGGTCGCCGCCCGACAATGTCGCATCGAGGACGGCCGCGTTCATCTCGCGGCTGTGCGAGACGAACGCGCCGGCCAGCCAACGCAGCCGGCTCTCGGCGGCGGAGGTCGCCACGGCCTCGCCGACCAGCAGTTCCACGCGCTGTTGCTCATCGACGGCGGCGATGCGATCCGCCGCCAGGTCGAACGCGCCTGTGGCGTCGTAGCGCGTCTCTAGATCGTGATCGATGTAGGCGCCCGAAACCCTGACATCGGCCGTCGACCCGGCGTGACCGAAGGACAGGCTCGCCAGCTTGAAATCGTTGTCGTGGGGCTCGCGCACCCGCGTGTCCCGGCTCCGGCGGCCAGCGCCCTGCACGTACTGGCTGTCGGAGGTCTCGATCCCCTGCCGCACGGCGGCGGCCTGGACGGTCCAGCCGCCGCCAAGATCCGCCAGCGCCGACACCCGTCCGCCCGACCGGCGGCCGCGGTTCACGTCCTCGAGGCGCAGGCTCGGGTTGTCGAGGTAGCCGGAGAGTTCGTCGACATAGGCCACCGCCCGCACGGCCGCGCGCCCCTTCACGACCGGCACGTTGATCATCGCCTCGCCGCCGAACGACCGGTCGGCGTGCGCGTTCAGCATACCCTCGGCGACCATCCGGGCCCGGAAACCGGTCACGTCGGGCCGCGCCGTGACCAGCCGCACGATGCCGCCGATCGATCCCGAGCCGTAGAGCGTGCCCTGTGGCCCTCGCAGGACTTCGACGCGCTCGATATCGGCCAGCCGAAGGTCCGGATCAGGGGCATTGTAGGTGATCGGCACGTCGTCGAGGTAGAGCCCGACGGTGGACTGTGTGCGGCCGGTGAAGGCCCCGTCGGAGATTCCGCGGATGAAGATTTTGTTGCGGCCCGGCCCCAGGTTGGTCTCCGTGACCCCGGCGATCTGCAGGGCGGCCTCCGCGAAGCTCCCGGCGCCCGTGCGTTCGAGTGTGTCGCCGCCGACCGCGGTCACCGCGAACGGACTCCCGCGCAGCGGCTCGCGACGCTTCTCCGCCGTCACGACCAGTTCTGTGATCTCGACGGACGACGGGGCCTGTGGGGGCGCGGGGGGCCGGACGGCCGCAGATGCTCCGGATATCCGGAAGGCGCGGGCGTCGAGGCGTTCGAACCGGCACCCGGCCGGCAGCAGCCGGGCCAGCGCGGACGAGGCCGTGAAGACCCCCAGCAACGGCCGACTGCGGCCGTCGCAGCCCGCCGCGGGAAAGCCGCCGACGGAGACGCCGGCCTGGATTCCGAAACGGACGAGCGCGATGTCGATGGGTTCCGACGGCAGCCTGAAGACGCGCGCCGGCTCCGCACGCCCCACCGACGGCGTCGCGAGCGCCGCCGCCAGGACGGCGGGCGCGATCCATTCGAAGCGCCCCCCGGGCGCACGCTGAACGGCCATGACGCCAAAGGACAGACGCAAGTCCGGCGAGTCCGTCAAGGATCAGGCCCGCGGCATCACGCCTCGCGAGCAGCGGCGTGCGCGCGCCCGGCGCGCTGCGGCAGAAGGAGGATCAGCGCCACGATCACCGCCGCGAGTATCAGCGATGCAAGGGGTCGGCTGACCTGCAGGCCGCCATGGGCGATGGGCTTGTCGAAGAAGTCGCCCACCGTCGCGCCGAGCGGCCGGGTCAGGATGAACGCCGCCCAGAACAGCACAACCCGGTTGACCCTTGTCATCGCGTACAGCGCCGCAAGGACCGCCAGGGCGGACCCGAACGCCGCCGCTCCCCCCAGGTAGCCCAGTCCGCTATCGGCGGCCCAGTCTCCGAGCGCCGTTCCGAGGGTCTGCGAGAAGGTGATGGTGACCCAGTAAAACACTTCCTGTCGCGGCCCGACGACCGTATCGACCGAGACGCTGCCCAGCGTCCGCCGCCAGACGAACAGCGAGGTCAGCACGCAGGCAAGCAGGAGGAGGGAGCCGCCGAGGTAGCCGATCCCCAGCGACCGGTCGGCGAAGTCGGCCAGGGTGGTTCCCGCCGTCGTCGAAGCGATGATCGTCGCCCAGTAGAGCCAGGCGTTGAACCGGCGGGCGCGGATCTGCACGACGACGAGGCCCGCCAGCAGCGCTCCGAAGATCAGCGTGCCCGCGAGATAGCCGTTCAGGCCCGCCTGCCCGGCCGTCGTCGTCGTCTCGCCAAGCCAGGTCATCGAGACGCTGTCGCCCCCCGTCTCGCCCAACGTCGTGGCGAGGATCTTGATGATCCAGAACCCCAGCGTGACCGCCGGCGCCTTCGTCAAACCGTCTTCGCCCGAACTCCGCACATGATCCTCCGTCTCGGCTCATGTCTCAGACGGCACGCGCGGCGAACCTCCTCACGGCCGACCTCGATGCTCGACGGGTCGGCGCAGAGCTCGATGACCGACAGCCAGGTCGGCATTGCGCCAGAAGCGGACGTTGGGTCTTGGTCCGAAAGCGGACATCTCCGTCGAGTGTGGTCCACTATCGCGTCCTCGACGCTGAACACCTTGCGGACCTGCGCGCGCGGGTCGCTGATCGGGTGCGACTCCGCCGCGAGGAGCTTTAGACCGCGATGCGCCATAGCTTGATCATTGGCCAGGTAACGGTGGGTAGTTCGCCTGGGCACGGGCCGTCTTGAGCGTCGTTAGCTGTGGAGGCTCAATAGGTTGTCTCGGTTGAGGCCGAGGCGGCTGATGGGCGTCTGGGATTTTATCCCGCCGTGCGGGCGATGCCAGTTGTAGCGGTGGAGCCAGATCGGCAGGTCGACGGCGCGACGGTCCGAGCTGGGGT
>NZ_JAEUMO010000078.1 GCF_016793285.1 Phenylobacterium sp. | reverse complement strand
CAGCGGCGGCAGGCCCTCGAGCAACTGGGCGGGCGGCTCTCCGACGTCCAGGCGCGCTGGAGCGAGGCGCTGCTGGAAGCGCTGGCCATGCTGGAAGCCGCCGTCGACTTCCCCGACGAGGAGGTGCCGGCCGACGTCGCCGCCCGCGCCCGCCCGGCGCTGGAGCGCCTCGCCGCCGAGCTGGAGCTGGCTGCGGCCGACGCCGAGCGCGGGGAACGGGTGCGGGAGGGCTATCGAATCGCCCTCATCGGCGCGCCGAACGCCGGGAAGTCCACGCTGCTGAACGCCCTCGCCGGCCGAGACGCCGCCATCGTCACCGCCACGCCGGGGACCACGCGGGACATCATCGAGGTCCCGATGGTGCTCGCGGGCTACAAGGTCCTGCTGGCCGATACTGCGGGCCTGCGCGAGACGGGCGACGAGATCGAGGCCGAGGGCGTCCGCCGCGCCCGCGCCTGGGCGGCGGGGGCGGACCTTCGGCTCTGGCTGGTGGACGGCTCGGCCGACACCACGCCGTCGCTGCCCATGGAGGTCCGGCCCGACGACCTCTGCGTCATCACCAAGCGCGACCTGCCCGTGGGCCAGGCGGGCGCCTGGGCCGCCCAGCAGGCGCGGCGCCTCGGCCTGGGCTCGGCCGAGTTCACCGCCAACGGCCCCGGCGACGTGGCCTGGCTGCGCTCGACCCTGGAGGAACGGGTGGTCGAGGCGCTGGCCGGCGCCGAGCCGCCCGCCGCCACGCGCCTGCGCCACCAGGAGCTGCTCGCCGAGGCCGCCGATCGCCTGCGCAGCGCGCTGCGTCACGACGAGCATCTTGAGCTGGCCGCCGAAGACGTCCGCCTCGCCGCCCGGGCGCTGGACCGTATCACCGGCCGCATCGACCCCGAGGATGTGCTGGGCCGCATCTTCTCCACCTTCTGCATCGGCAAGTGAGCGCTAGCATCGGCAGCGGGATGCGCTGTTGTTTCACGTGAAACGCCGCGCTCGATCGACTATATGCCGCCGACCATGTGGGACGTGATCGTCATCGGCGGAGGACATGCTGGCTGCGAAGCGGCCGCGGCGGCCGCGCGCTTTGGCGCGCGCACCCTGCTGCTCACCCACAAGGTCGAGACGATCGGCGAGATGAGCTGCAACCCGGCCATCGGCGGCCTCGGCAAGGGCCACCTGGTCCGGGAGATCGACGCCCTCGACGGCGTGATGGGTCGCCTGGCCGACGTGGCCGGCATCCAGTTCCGGATGCTGAACCGCTCCAAGGGCGCCGCCGTCCGCGGCCCGCGCAGCCAGATCGACCGCAAGCTCTACCGCGAGGCCATGCAGGCCGAGCTGGCCGCCACCCCGAACCTGACCATCAAGGCCGAGGCCGTCGAGGACCTGATCGTCACCGACGGCGCCGTCACGGGCGTCGTCGGCGCCAGCAGCGAGACCTACGCCGCCGGCCGCGTGGTCCTGACGACAGGCACCTTCCTGAAGGGCGTCATCCACCAGGGCGAGGCGCGCATCCCCGCCGGCCGGATCGGCGACGCGCCGGCCATCGGCCTCTCGGACCGCCTCTACAGCCTCGGGCTGAAGATGGGGCGCCTGAAGACCGGCACGCCCGCGCGCCTCGTCGGCTCCACCATCGCCTGGCACCGCCTGGAGATGCAGGCGGCCGACGCCGAGCCGGTCCCGTTCTCGTTCCTGACCGATCGCATCACCACGCCGCAGGTCGAGTGCGGCATCACCTGCACCACCGAAGAGACCCACCGGATCATCGCCGAGCGCCTGGGCGAGAGCGCCGTCTACGGCGGCCGCGTCTCGGGCCGCGGGCCGCGCTACTGCCCGTCCATCGAGGACAAGGTCGTCCGCTTCCGCGACAAGACCAGCCACCAGATCTTCCTCGAACCCGAGGGCCTGGACGACGACACGGTCTACCCGAACGGCATCTCCACCTCGGTCTCCGCCGAGACGCAGGACCTGTTTCTGCGGACGATCCCGGGCCTGGAGGCCGTGCAGATCCGCCGGCACGGCTACGCCATCGAGTACGACTACGTCGATCCGCGCGAGCTCTACCCCACGCTGGAGGCCAAGCGCCTGCCGGGCCTCTACCTCGCCGGCCAGATCAACGGCACGACCGGGTACGAGGAGGCGGGCGCGCAGGGGCTGGTCGCCGGCCTCAACGCCGCCCGCGCGGCCTCCGGCGCAGAGCCGGCGCAGTTCGCCCGCGACGAGGGCTACATCGGCGTCCTGATCGACGACCTCGTCACCCGCGGCGTCACCGAGCCCTATCGCATGTTCACGAGCCGCGCCGAGTTCCGCCTGACGCTGCGGGCCGACAACGCCGACCAGCGGCTGACGGGCCGCGGCGTCGGCCTGGGCGTCGTGGGCGCGCGGCGCGCCGAGGCGTTTCACGTGAAGCGCGACGCCCTGGCCGCGGCCCGCGAGGCCGCCCGGGCGCTGACGCTGACCCCGGCCGAGGCGCAGAAGCAGGGCCTGCCCGTGAAGGCGGACGGCCAGCGCCGCACGCTCACCGAACTCCTGGCCTATCCGACCATCGGCTTCGACGACCTCGCCCGCATCTGGCCGCAGATCGCCGCCTGGGGCCCCGCGGTCCGCGAACAGGTGGAGATCGACGCGGCCTACGCCGGCTACCTCGACCGCCAGGCCGCCGACGCCGAGGCCATGCGCCGCGACGAGAACCTGCGCCTGCCGGCCGGGCTGGACTACGCCGCCATCGGCGGGCTCTCCAACGAGGTGCGCGAGAAGCTCGCGGCCGTGCGTCCGCTGACGCTGGGCCAGGCCGGGCGCATCGAGGGCGTGACCCCAGGCGCGCTCACGGCGTTGCTGGCCCACGTCCGCCGCCGCGCCGCCTGATGGCGGTCACCGACGCCGGGAGCTTCGCGAGGGCCGCCAGGGCGACGCCTGACCAGGTCGCCGACCTGACGCGGTTCCTGGAGATGCTCACGGCCGGAAACGAGGTCATGAACCTCGTGGGACCGGCCACCATCCCCGATTTCTGGAACCGCCACGCCTGGGACTCCGCCCAGCTCCTGCGCCTTGCGCCCGAGGCCCGGACCTGGGCCGATCTCGGGGCCGGCGCGGGCTTTCCCGGCCTCGTCCTGGCGATCCTGGGCAAGGGCAGGGACGGCGCGCGCGTCCACCTGGTGGAGAGCATGGCCAAGCGCTGCCGCTTCCTTGACTCGGTCGTCGCCGAGCTCGATCTGCCGGCCACCGTCCACAACACGCGCGCGGAAAATCTCACGCTCTCTGTGGACATCGTCACCGCGAGGGCTTGTGCGCCGCTGCACCGCCTGTTGGGGTATGCCCGGCCCTACCTTGCGGCAGGCGCCGTCGGTTTGTTCCTCAAGGGACAAGATGTAGTAGACGATATGCGAGAGGCCGCTAGATATTGGGAATATGAGGCGGACGTGATCCCCTCTCAGAGCGACGGCAGGGGGCGCATCGTGCGCGTGAGGAGACTGGGACGTGCCAGGAAGGTCTGACCGGGCCCTACGCGTGCTGGTGGTCGCCAACCAGAAGGGCGGGGTGGGCAAGACCACCACGGCGATAAACCTGGGCACCGCGCTCGCCGCCGTCGGCGAGAGGGTGCTGCTGATCGACAGCGACCCGCAGGGCAACGCCTCGACCGGCCTCGGCGTCGGCCGCGCGCTGCGCAAGACCACTCTCTACGACGTGTTGATGGGCGAGAAGCCGGTGGCGGAGGCGGTGGTGAAGACCTCGGTGCCCGGCCTCGACCTCGTCCCGTCCGACCCCGACCTCTCCGGCGTCGAGCTCGAACTGGGCCAGCAGGCCCGCCGGTCGTTCAAGCTGCGCGATGCGCTCGGCCCGCAGCGCGAGGCGGGCCGCTACACCTACGTCCTCATCGACTGCCCGCCGTCGCTGAACCTGCTGACCGTCAATGCGATGGCCGCGGCGGACGCGGTGCTGGTGCCGCTGCAGTGCGAGTTCTTCGCCCTGGAGGGCCTGACGCAACTGATGCGCACCATCGACCTCGTCCGCGGCAGCCTGAACCCGGCGCTGGAGCTGCAGGGCGTCGTGCTGACCATGTACGACCGCCGCAATTCGCTCTCGGAGCAGGTGGCGAACGACGTTCGCGGCCACTTCGGCGAGACGGTCTACCAGACGGTGATCCCGCGGAACGTGCGCGTCTCCGAGGCCCCGTCGTTCGGCAAGCCGGCGCTGGTCTACGACCTGAAGTGCGCCGGCAGCCAGGCCTACCTGAAGCTCGCGCGCGAAGTCGTCCTGCGCGAGCGCAGGCGCCGGGCCTCGGCGCAACTGGAAGTGAGCTGAGATGGCGGAGAACCGCAGAGGACTGGGCCGCGGGCTCTCGGCGCTGCTGGGCGAAGCCGAGGAGATCCGCCACGCCGTCGATCCGGCCGAAGGCGTGCGCGAGATCCCCATCGAGCTGATCCGGCGCAACCCGCATCAGCCGCGCACCGAATTCGAGGAGGCCGACATCGTCGAGCTGGCGGAGTCGATCCGCGAGAAAGGCGTGCTGCAGCCGATCCTGGTTCGGCCCCTGCCGGAGTCGGCCGGCGAGTTTCAGATCGTCGCCGGCGAGCGTCGCTGGCGCGCGGCGCAGAAGGCGGGGCTGATGGCGATGCCGGCCCTCGTCCGGCCGCTCGGCGACGACGAGGCGTTCGAGATCGCCGTCATCGAGAACATCCAGCGCGCCGATCTCAACCCGGTCGAGGAAGCCCGCGCCTACGCCTCGCTGGTCGAGCGCCTGAAGGTCGGCCAGGACGAGGTGGCCCGCCGCGTGGGCAAGAGCCGCAGCCACGTGGCGAACACCATGCGCCTGACCGCCCTTCCGGACGTGGTCCAGGTCCATCTCATGGTCGGCCGCCTCACCGCGGGCCATGCCCGTGCGCTCCTGACCTCCGACGATGCCGAAGCCCTGGCCGAGCAGGTGATCGCGCGCGGCCTGTCCGTCCGGGAGACCGAAGCGCTGGCGCGGGCGAAGTCCGCCGCACCCAGGAAGGCGTCCGGACCGCGCAAGGCCAAGGACGCCGACACCGCCGCGCTGGAAGTCGATCTCGAGGAGGCGCTCGGCATGAACGTCGACATCGCCGACCGCGGCGGCGTGGGCGAGGTGAAGATCAAGTACGCGAGCCTGGAACAGCTCGATGAGCTCTGCCGCCGGCTGACGCGCGCTTAGCTTCCACCGTCCTCGCCTTCCTCGCCCTCCTGCGCCGCGCGCTGGTCGACGTTGGTCGGCGCGGTCCTGACACCGGTCCGCTCCTCCTCGCGGGCGCCGGACAGGATGTTGGCGAGGCCGTAGTTGCCCTCGTGGCAGGCGTACTCGTAGACCTGCCCCGCGATCCGCTGGAACTCGTACTCGCCGCCCCACGGCGCGCTGAACACGCTCGCGTCTTCCACCCAGAAGCCGTAGTGCAGGCGGCCAGGGCCGACCGGCGTGAAGCGTTCGGTCACCTTCAGGTGCTCCGACGCGCCGCGGAACGTCTGCAGGGGGTGGAAGCCCACGGTCTCGACGACAAGCGTATCGCCTTCCCACCAGCCGATGGAGTCGCCGAGCCAGGCGCGCACGCCGTCGGCGCGGCGCCTGGCGTTCAGCCGGACGATGCGCGTGTCGTGGACCATCTCCACCACGATGGCGACGTGGTCCCTGGTCTGCACGAACTGGTAGGTGTTGTTGTAGAGGCCGGGCAGCATCACCGGGCCGGGCGAGTAGCCGAACGAAAGCAGGCATCGCTCGCCCAGCGCCCGGCTCTCCGGATTGTCGTTCACGCCGACACCCGCCGGCAGGCGACGGCTGCCGACGAAGTCCCCGCGCATGGGCACGCGGCCGTCGGCCGTGGACGTGATGAAGCCGTTGCGGCCCTGGCCGGCGACGCGCATGACGACGTGGCCGGGGTCGGTCCAGGCCGAATTGTAGTTGCAGTCGGTCCCGCGCCCGCCCGAGCAGTCGGCGGGCAGGTCGAGCACCGTGGCGTTCGGGTCGGTCGGCCGGTCGCCCAGGGCGATCTGCGCCCGGGTGCGCGCCTCGATGGCGTTCACCTGCGCATCGGAGAGGGCCAGCGTGGCGCCGTGTCGGGGGTTCCGCTCCAGGCGGGTGATCGCCGCGTTCGTCCAGACGCCCTCCAGGCTGGCATGTCCGTCGCCGGCGCGCGGGGCTTTGTAGGCCGTGACGGGCCGCGGCGCCTGGTCGGCGGCCAGCGCCGGCAGCGCCAGCGCAACGCACGCGGCGGCCAGAAGGATTGCCCTGAGCATTCAACGCCTCCCGGACGCCGCGTCTGCCGCGCGGTTCAAAGGTCCGGTACGGAGGCTAGCGCCTGGCGCGGACCGCGGCCACCACCTCGTTCACGGCGTCGACCACCGCCTGCGGCTTCGTCGCCCAGATATAGTGGCCGGCGTCGACGTGGCGGTTCTCGCCCCGCGTCGACAGCGCCGCGGCCTCGTCGTGCATTTCGCTCCAGACCCGCGCCATGGCCGCGCCTTCCTCGGGCGGCCCGCCGAAGGCGCGGGCCGTGCCATCGGCGGTGAGCACGATCCAGGGCAGGTCGCCGAGCTTGCGCAGGGCCTTCTCGATCTCGGCCGAGCTCACCTCGGGCATCGAGTCGACCTCGGAGAAGAGGTTGCGAATCCGCGCCGGGTCGGTCCTCCGGGCGACCAGGTTGGCGCGATAGGCCTCGGGCAGGCCCGCGACCGGCGCCGGGAAGCAGGTGGCGTAGTCCGGATCCCCCGCCTTGAGCCGTCCGTCCAGCAGCCGCTGGCTGCACGCGCGCTGGGCGGCGAACCGCTTCTCGTCCGCGGCGCTGGAGACGGGCGCGGCGGCGGCGAACCGCTGCTTCTGGCGCGGGTTCGACGGGTCGACCAGGACGGCGCCGGCCACCTCCTTCGGATACTTCGAGGCGTAGAGGCGCACGTGGAGTCCGGCCATCGAGTGGCCGACCAGCACGTAGGGCCCCCGGATTCCGGCCGCCTTCAGCATCGCGCGCTCGTCCGCGACGACGGCGGCGGCGCTGCGGGGCAGGGGGCCTGGGTCGCTGAACTCGTTGCCGGCGCGGTCGAAGGCGCAGACGCGGGTGGTCTCGGCCAGGGTCGGGTGGATCTGCCGCCAGGCGCTCGATCCCGAGCCGTAGCCGGCGTCGAGGACCACGGTCGGCGACCCCTCGCCCAGGCAGAAGAGGTTGATCTTCCGCCCGTCGGGCAGCGGGACCAGCCGGTGCGGCGCGTAATAGGCCTCCATCGGGAGCGGCGGCGCGGCCTGTGCGGCGGCCGTGACGGTCAGCGCGCACGCCGCCGCGAGGATGGTTCTGAGCATGGGCGCCTCCCGCCGGGAGGGTAGCGCGCCGGGGCTCAGAGCCTCAATTGCCTTGCGCGGCTGGCGACCGACAGCGCCAGGCGCTCCGCGATCAGGCGGTCCGGGCTGCCGGCGGTCTTGCAGGCGCGGTCGGCCTCCAGCACGAGCGGCTGCACGCGGTCGAGGTCTTCCAGGGTCCAGGCGCGGACCTGGCGCAGGAACTCGCGTTCCTGCTTCCAGAAGACACCGCTGGCCTTGGCGGCCTCCTGCGGGCCGGCGCCGGCCTTGATCAGGGTCAGCGTGCGGCGCAGGCGCCCCAGGTGGATGCCGATGGCGCGGACGGCCGCCGGGCCGCTCTCGCCCTCCTGCGCCGCGCGCCGCAGGCCCGCCTGCGCCTCGCCCAGCCGGCCGCCGAACGCATCGGCCGCGGCGTCGGACAGCGAAGCCTCGGGCTCGACGCCCAGGAACGGCTCCAGGTCGGCGGGGGTCGCCACCGTGTTGCTCCCCGGCCCGAGGTAGAGCGCGAGCCGCTCGATCTCCTGGCGCGCGACGCCGCGCTCCTTCGGCAGGCGGTTGACGAAGATGTTCAGGGCGTCGGTGTTCAGGGAGACGCCGTCCCTGGCCAGCGTCTCGCGGATCAGCCGCGCGACGTCGCCGGGCTCGTCTTCGTAGCACGGGATGGCGGCGGCGCCGTTCGCCTTCTCGGCCGCCTTCCTGAGCGCCGAGTTGCGGTCGAGAGCTCCCGCCTCGATCAGGAAGAAGGCGTCCGGGTTCAGCTCGCCCCTGGCGTGCCGCTCCAGGGCCTCCGCTGCGGTCTTGTCGGCGCTGGGCTTGCCGTCCCCGAAGCGCAGCCGCACGAGCCGGCGGCCGCCCATCAGGGACTGCGCCGCGAGCTCGCCCTCCAGCCGCCCCGCGTCGTCGGCCACGTCGGTCTCGGTGAGGATCGCCACGTCGAACGGGTCGTCCGGGTTGGGCACGATCTTCGCCGCCAGCGCGTGCCCGCGGTCGCGCACCACGCCGATGTCGCGGCCGTAGATCAGGGCGGCGCGGACGGTCGCGTCGGGGCGGGCGAGGAAGCGTTCGATATCCGGCCGCTTGCTGAGGATCATGTCCCTAGCGCGCTGCGACCTTCCCGCCGTTCGCGAGCCAGACCGCGAGTTCCAGCTCGATGCGCCGGGCGGCCTCCTCGGCGGCGCGGTCCTGGGCGTCCTGCTGGGCGCTGATCGAGGCGTAGGGCTGGTCGGCGCTGTCGTAGGTGAGCGCGACGCGCACGGAGCCGTTCTTCACCGGCGCGCCCGACGGCAGCGCGCGCAGCACATAGGCGGCCGTCAGCGCGTACTCGTAGCGGGTGGCCACGTTGTCGATGCGAACGCCGCGCGGCACGCGCGATTCGCCGAGGCTGACATCCACCGTGTAGGCCGGCGCGGCCGAATGGTCCTTGGCGAAGGCGTCGTCCAGGTGCTGCCGGATCAGGTAGCCGGTGCGCCCGTTCGGCGCGTTCACCTGGATGGCGGCCAGGTTCCTCACCACCCCGGGCTGGGCGTAGAGCGGCTGGAAGCCCGCGCAGCCGGAAAGGCCGAGCGCAGCGACGGCGGCGGCGAGGATCAGGCTCCGGCTCATGCGGCCACGATATTCACGATCCGGTCCTTGACCACAATGATCTTGCGGATGGTCAGGCCTTCCAGCTTCGCGGAGATGTCCGGATCGGCCTTCAGGATCGCCTCGACGGCGGCCTGCTCGGCGCCGGCGGGCGCGGTGATCTCGCCGCGGCGCTTGCCGTTCACCTGCACGGGCAGGACCTTCACCGCGTCCTCGGTCAGCGCCGGGTCGAACTCGGGCCAGGGCGCGGCCACGACCAGGCCCTCGCCGCCGATCCGGCCCCAGCATTCCTCGGCGAGGTGCGGCGTGAAGGGCGCGATCAGGCGGGCGAAGGCGCTCAGCGCCTCGGCGCGCGCGGCCGCGATCGCCGGGGTGGTGTCTTTGGCGGGGTTCGCCTTCAGGAGGTTCAGGAACTCGTACAGCCGCGCGATGCCCGAGTTGAACCGGAAGCCGTCGATCGACTCGGTGACCTGGCGGATCAGCTTGTGGGTGGCGCGGCGGATCTCCGCGTCGGGCTCGGCGGCGGCCGGAGCCGGCACATGCCCGTCGAACTCGTCCCAGACGCGGTTCACGAAGCGCCAGGCGCCCTGCACGCCGCCGGTGGTCCACTGCACGTCGCGCTCGGCCGGGCTGTCGCTCAGCACGAACAGCCGCGCGGCGTCGACGCCGTAGACCTCGAAGATCTCCTCCGGCGCCACGGTGTTGCGCTTGGACTTGGCCATCTTCTCGATGTCGCCGATCACCACCGGCTCGCCGGTCTCGATCAGCGTGGCGCGCCGCGTCTTGCCCTCGGCCGCGATCTCGACGTCCTTCGGCTCGACCCACTCGCCGTTCTGCCGGCGATAGGTCTCGTGGGTGACCATGCCCTGCGTGAACAGGCCCGCGAAGGGCTCGCGCACCGACAACTGGCCGTCGTCGGCCAGGGCCTTGGTGACGAAGCGCGCGTACAGCAGATGCAGCACGGCGTGTTCGATGCCGCCGATGTACTGGTCGACCGGCAGCCAGTAGTCGGCGTCTTCCTGGCTGATCGGCTCGTCCGCCCACGGGTTGGCGAACCGGGCGAAGTACCAGGAGCTGTCCACGAAGGTGTCCAGCGTGTCGGTCTCCCGCGTCGCCGGGCCGCCGCAGGCGGGGCAGGTCGTGTGCTTCCAGGTCGGATGCCGCTCCAGGGCGTTCCCGGACTTGCCGAACTCGATGTCGGCCGGGTGCGCCACCGGCAGCGCCGATTTCGGCAGCGGGACGACGCCGTCCTTTTCGCAGTGGACCACCGGGATCGGGCAGCCCCAGGCGCGCTGGCGCGAGACGCCCCAGTCGCGCAGGCGGAACACCGTCGCGCCCTCGCCGTCGCCCAGGGCCTCGATGCGGGCGATCGCCTCGGCCTTGGCGGCCTCGATGTCCAGGCCGTCCAGGAACCGCGAATTGTAGATCACGCCGGGGCCCGTGTAGGCCTCGTCGCCGACCTGGAAGGTCGCAGCGTCCTCGCCGGGCGGCAGGACCACGGGCTTCACCGGCAGGCCGTACTTGCGGACGAAGTCCAGGTCGCGCTGGTCGTGCGCCGGGCAGGCGAAGATCGCGCCCGTTCCGTAGTCCATCAGGATGAAGTTCGCGATCCAGACGGGCAGCTCCCAGTCCGGATCGAAGGGGTGCTTCACGCGCAGGCCGGTGTCGTAGCCCCGCTTCTCGGCCGTCTCGATCTCGGCCTCGGTAGCGGCGCCCCTGCGGCATTCCTCGATGAAGGCCGCGGCCTTCGGGTCGCGCGCCGCCGCCATCTGGGCCAGCGGGTGATCCGGGGCGACGCCCACGAAGCTCGCGCCGAACAGGGTGTCCGGTCGGGTCGTATAGACGTCCAGGCCCTCTGCGGGACCCTCGCCGGCGAAGTGGAACCTGAACTTCAGGCCCTTGGACCGCCCGATCCAGTTCTCTTGCATCACGCGGACCTTGTCGGGCCAGCGGTCCAGGGTCGCCAGGTCGTCGGTCAACTGGTCGGCGTAGTCGGTGATGCGCATCGCCCACTGGTTCAGCTTGCGCTTTTCGACGACGGCGCCCGAACGCCAGCCGCGCCCGTCGACCACCTGCTCGTTGGCCAGCACGGTCTGGTCGACCGGGTCCCAGTTGACGACGCTTTCCTTGCGGTAGACCAGGCCGCGCTCCAGCAGGTCCAGGAACCAGGCCTGCTGCTTGCCGTAGTAACCGACGTCGCAGGTCGCGAACTCGCGGCTCCAGTCGATCGACAGGCCCAGCTCCTTCAGCTCGGCGCGCATCCGGTCGATGTTGGCGTAGGTCCATTCCTTCGGATCGACGCCGCGCTCGATGGCGGCGTTCTCCGCCGGCAGGCCGAAGGCGTCCCAGCCCATGGGGTGCAGTACCGAGAAGCCGCGGGCGCGCTTGAAGCGGGCGATGACGTCGCCCATCGAGTAGTTGCGCACGTGGCCCATGTGCAGGCGCCCCGACGGGTACGGGAACATCTCCAGCACGTAGTACTTGGGCTTGCCCGGCTCGCGCACGGCCTTAAAGGCCTCGGCGTCAGCCCAGGCCTTGCGCCACTTGGGTTCGGTCTCTTTCGGATTGTAGCGGGCCATGATCGGGGCCTTTGACGGGGGTTTCAGTTCCGGTCAACGGCCTTGGACAATCACGGCGCGTCGACGTTTCGACGTCCGGAGCTGGGATCAGCCCCGGATGTTCGAAAGTCGAAGCTGGCGCGCGCGGGTCAGGATCGAGTTCTCGATGTCGGTCTCGGTCTGCCCGGCGGTGGGCTGGTCGACCCAGTTGCCGCCGGCGTCGCGCAGTTGCTTGAAGACGGCCACGTTCAGGCCGTCGGCGCGCAGGCGCGAATCCAGGATGTAGACGGTGCATTTGAAGCGCTCGTCCGGCTTTTCCGGGTTCGTGTACCAGTCGGTGACGATGACGCCGCCGTACGGGTCGGCCGACTGCAGCGGCATGAACGACAGGGTGTCGAGCGTCGCACGCCACAGGTAGCCGTTGACGCCGATCGCAGCGGCGTTGTCGCCTGCGACGCGCGTCTTGGCGCCCTTGGCGCCCCCCAGGGGGTTGGGGATGCCGCCGCACGCGGACAGGCCCACGACGCCGACCGCCGCGGCCACAATCATCACGCCACGCATACGGTGACCGCGCACAAACGGCATTCCATCCGTCTCCAATAATTTCCGTGACGCAGATACGCGCCACGGCGCCGCCCCGCGCCGGAGGCCTCTATAACAATGCGTTGAAGGTCGCCAAACAGGAATCGCGTGGCGGCCGAGCCACACACGCCCGCGATATCGCCGCAGATGTGTCCCGCGACGGTTGAGTCGCATTGACCGGAATTCGCCGCGGCCTTTAATCGGATCGCAATCGCGAAGCTGTGCATTAGGCACAATTCGCATTGGTGACCGTTGGGGCTATATAAGAAGACGATGACGACCCTTCGCCTGAGCGCTGCACTCGTTGCGGCCGTGCTGATGAGCGCGGTCGGCGGCGCGGCGTCTGCGGCGGACAAGGGCAAGCCCGTCGACTTCACCGTCCGCTCCGAGCCGATGTCGGTCGCGCCGAACGGCGGCCGCTCCTACACCTATGACGCCTCGAAGGGCCGCTTCGGCTTCACGATGCGCATGCAGCAGCCCGAAGACCGCGAGGCGACCCCGAACGACGTGCAGGCCGGGGCCTACTTCCGGATCACGCCGTCGATCCGCGTCGGCGGCTCGGTGGCCCTGGGCGACCAGCAACTGACCCCGCGCGCCAACCAGGCCCGCCCGGCCGACGCGCCGAAGCTGCGGCTGGAATCGACCCTGAAGTTCTAGAAGGCGTCCACCGCCGCCAGTCCGACGAGGCCCGCGTCCCGCAGACGGCGGGCCGTTTTCATGTTCACCCCCCCGAGCGCGTAGGCGGGTCTGCCGGCGGCGCGGACCCGCATGGCGAGCCGGATCGGGCCGAGCGCCGGTCCGGCGGACGGGCTGCGCGAGGGGAACGCCGTCGAGAGCACCACGGCGTCGGCGCGGCTGGCGCGGGCAGCGGCCAGCGAGTGGGCGGCGCCGGTGACGATCCAGCCGGGGTTCGCGCGTTTCAGGGCTGCGGCGCGATGCGCCAGACGTTCGGGCAGATGGACGCCGTCCGCGCCGACTTCGCGGGCAAGGGCCGCGTCCTGGCCGATCAGCAGCCGCAGGCCCCGCGTGCGGGCGACCTTCAGCAACCGCCGGGCCTGCGCCGCGGCGTCCAGGGCGCCGAAGTGGCGGTAGACGATGGCTGCGCCGGGGGGCAGCCGGGCGGCCACCGCCTCGGGATCGGGCGTGCGCACGGGGTCGGTGAAGAACAGCAGCGTCGGCAGGGCCTTCCGCAGGCGTCGCCGGGCCGGTAAGAGCCGGGCCGTCCGATCGAGGGTCCAGAACTCGGAAATGTCCGCGCCTCCCGCCTACACCGACGTCGTGGCCCGGATCGCCCGCGCCGCGCAAGCCGCCGGGCGCGATCCGGCTGACGTGACCCTGGTCGCCGTCTCCAAGCAGCAGCCGTGGGAGGCGATCCAGCCCGTCCTGGACGCCGGCCAGCGGGTTTTCGGCGAGAACCGCGTGCAGGAGGCCATGGGCCGCTGGAGCGACCGGGCCGGGCTCGAACTGCGCCTGATCGGGCCGTTGCAGACCAACAAGGCCCGGGAGGCCGTGGCCTTTTTCGACGTCATCGAGAGCGTCGACCGCGAGAAGCTGGCCCGCGTGCTGGCCGACGAGGTCCAGAAGCAGGGCAAGAGCCCGCGCCTCTACGTCCAGGTGAACACCGGCGAAGAAGACCAGAAGGCGGGCGTGATCCCGCCCGAGGCCGACGCTTTCATAGGCGCCTGCCGGGGGACCTATGGTCTGGGCGTCGAGGGCCTGATGTGCATCCCGCCCGAGGCCGAGCCGCCGGGCCCCCACTTCGCGCTGCTGGCGAAGATCGCGGCGCGGAACGGCGTCGCCGGGCTATCCATGGGCATGAGCGGCGACTTCGAGACCGCCATCCGCTTCGGCGCCACCAGCGTGCGCGTCGGCTCGGCCGTGTTCGGCGCGCGGACCTCCTTGCGAACTTCGGAATCGGGACACTAGGGCGTCCAGCCCTCCAGCACCTCGGTCAGCCAGACGTTCACGGCGTCCAGCGCCTCGAAGCGGGTCATCACGGCGTCGGCGAGGTCCGGCGAGGCGGCCAGCGCCGGGTCGAGGTCCTGCCACACGTTCAGACCCTTGTGCTTCAGGAGTCCGGCGCGTGGGTGGTCCTGCGGATAGGGCGCGGGCACGCGCTTGAGGTCGGCGTCGTGCCGGCGCGCGTCGAGGCCGGCGAGGATGCCCGCCAGTTCGCTACCCTCGTGGTCGTCGGCCACGGCCTTGCGGTATCTGTCGAGGTCGGCCGGTCCGAAGTCGAAGGCCCCGACGCCCAGGCTGAGCGTGGTCGGGTCGATGCCGAAGTAGAAGCCGCCGCGCCGCCGCGGCTCGCCGCCGTCCCGCTGATGCTGGAAGCCGATGTGCAGGTGGGTGTTGTAGGGCGACTTGTCCTTCGAGAAGCGCACGTCGCGGTGGATGCGGAAGATCTTCGCGCCCAGCCGCACGCCGGCCAGCTTCTCCAGCCTGGGCCGCAGCTCTGCTGCGAACGCCTCGGCAGGCGCCTTGTGGGCCCGCTCGTAGCGCGCCTTGCTGGCCTGGAACCAGGCGCGGTCGTTGTTCGCCGCCAGATCCTTCAGGAAGGCCTGCGTCTCCGGGAAACCGAGGAAGGGTGCGTCCACGATCAGGCCTCCCGGATTTCCACGGCGTCGTCGGGGCGGGCCTTGTCGAGCAGCTCCTCGAGGTCGCCGCGCTCGACGGCGACACAGCCCTGGGTCGGCGCGTAGTCCGGCTTCGCCAGGTGCAGGAAGATCGCCGAGCCCATGCCCGGGACGACCGGATCGTCGTTGTGCCCCAGCACCACGAGCAGGTCATAGAGGTGGTCGTCGCGCCACAGCCTCTCGGCGCTGGCGGGGTAGGGCAGCTTGACGTGGCGATTGTACTGGGGGTCCGCCGGATCGTCGCACCAGCCGTCGTCCTCAGCCATCGCCCGCACCCGGATCTCGGTCGCGGGCGGCGGTCCCCGGTCGGGGCGGTAGATCACCTCGCGGATCGGCCAGATGCCGGCGGGCGAGGCCAGGTCGCCCTCGCGCTTGGCGGCCGCGGGCGTCACGCCGGCCGGGCCCAGGGCCGCGCGCACCCGGCGGTCGCCGATGTCCAGCCAGCCGTCAGACGTCGCTACGAAGATCACCGGAACCTCAAAACTCTTTGCCGCGAACCTGCCAGATGGTGTTTGTTGCCGCCATGGCTCAAAAGAAGACTCTCCTCATCGTCGACGACGACCAGGACCTTCGCGGGGCGATCGCCGAACAGCTCGAGGCCGAGAACTTCCAGACCGTGGAGGCCGCCACGGCCGGCGACGGCATCCGGATGGCCCGCGAGGAAAAGCCGGACCTGATCCTCCTCGACGTCGATCTGCCCGACATGGACGGCCGGGAGGCGTGCAAGCGCATGCGCGGGGACGGCGTGCAGACGCCGGTGATCATGCTGACCGCCGCCGACACCGACGACGACACGATCCGGGGCCTCGACTCGGGCGCCAACGACTACGTCACCAAACCCTACCGGTTCGCCGTGCTCCTGGCCCGCATCCGGGTGCTGCTGCGCGACTACGAGCACTCGGAGGGCGCGGTCTTCCGCCTGGGCGACTACGAGTTTCGCCCGGCGGCCAAGGTCCTGGTCGATCAGAAGGGCAAGAAGGTCCGGCTGACGGAGAAGGAGACCAACATCCTGAAGTACCTCTACCGCGCCGGCGAGAAGGCCGTGTCGCGCGAGGAGCTCCTGGCCGAGGTCTGGGGCTACAACGCCGGGGTCACCACCCACACGCTCGAGACGCACGTCTACCGCCTGCGCCAGAAGATCGAGCCCGACCCCGCCAACGCCCGCCTGCTGCTGACCGAACAGGGCGGCTACAAGCTGGCGCCTTGATAGTTACAAATAGGTACTATTGACTATGTGTGTTACTTCTGGGCAAAGTCCTGACTAGGAGTGCATGCCCATGGCCAAGTACGAACCCCTGCGCGCCTTCCTGTCGGGTCGCTCCGACAGCGAAGTCCCGATGACCTTCGGCGAGATCGAGTCGATCATCGCAGCGTCATTGCCGCCGGTGGCGTTCAAGCATCGAGCCTGGTGGAGCAACAATCCTTCGAACAGCGTGATAACGCACGCCTGGCTGGAGGCGGGCTACAAGACCGAACAAGTCGACATGGGGTCGCAGAAGCTGGTCTTCCGGCGCTCCGACGCGGCGGCGGCGGCGCGTCCGGGCCCGCGGGAGGCCGAAGGCGCGCCGAGGAACTGGCTGGACGAGCTGCAGGCGAGGATGGCGGGGACGGTGCAGGTCGAGCCTGGCTGGGACCTGACCCGCCCGACCGGCGAGGTCTGGGACGCCGAGCGAGGATGAGCCGGGCCATCCTGCTCGATACCTGCGCGTTGATCTGGTTGACCAACGGGGACGCGCTACGCCCGGAGGCGGTCGCCGAGCTTCGGTCGATGAGCGCGGACCAGGTCGTCGTCTCTCCGATCTCGGCCTGGGAAGTCGGGCAGCTCGTCTCCAAGGGCCGGCTGCGACTCGCGGCCGACCCACTCACCTGGTTCAAGGATGCCGTCAGCGATGGCCTGACCATCGCCGCCCTGCCTCCGAGCGTCCTTGTGGCTGCGTCATTCCTCCCCGGAGACAGCCTGCGCGACCCCGCGGACCGCATGCTCGCCGCGACCGCGCGAGCTTTTGGGTATCGCCTCATGACCCGCGACCGACCGCTCCTCGACTTCGCGGCCCAGGGGCACCTTCAGGCGATCGCCTGCTAGAGGTCCAACCGCGCCCCTAGATGTGGAGGCTCAATAGGTTGTCTCGGTTGAGGCCGAGGCGGCTGATGGGCGTCTGGGATTTTATCCCGCCGTGCGGGCGATGCCAGTTGTAGCGGTGGAGCCAGATCGGCAGGTCGACGGCGCGACGGTCCGAGCTGGGGT
>NZ_JAEUMO010000059.1 GCF_016793285.1 Phenylobacterium sp. | reverse complement strand
TCGCTCGCGGCCGTGTCGGCGTAGAACTGGGTCGGCGACGCCGCCTCGGCCGAGAGCGAGCCATTGACCGCAACGCGGAAGACGAGGTTGGCGCCGTCGTCGCCGAGGCCGCTGACGGTGACGCCGTCACCGACAAACCCGTAGGTGCTGGCGCTGGCGAAGACGTTGTTGGTGGTGGACACCCCGCTCGACGCCTTCAGGACGCCCAGGTCGGCGCTGACGTATGCCGACACTTGCGTCGCGCCGAAGCCGCCCGTCGTCTGAGCATCGCGGCTGCACGGGGTATTGTGCGAGCTGTCGGAGCCGGGTCCGAAATCGTTGACAGTTGCGAAGGCGCTGCATCGGAAGCTCGCCGCCTCGGCGGTTCCGGCGAGCAGGAGCGTCGCGCCCATGACAGCGCCCGCAGCGAAAGACGTCCTCAGAAGCCAGTTCATAACTCACCCTTCCCTACGTGGAGCCGCCAGACTGCGGCGGCCCTCGCGACGCTGCATCGGCCGGTCGGCTAGGCCGGGTGGCCTAGTTCGCCGCTCGATGCGGACGCACTGAGAGGTTCAGGGTTGGCCGGCGCGGACGGCGCGTCGTCATTCAGGTGAATGAGCTGCGGGTCAGCTCTCGCGCGTCTGGCGCCGCCACAACGCGGCGTACTCGCCGGCGTTGGCCAGGAGTTCGGCGTGGGTCCCCTGCTCGACGACGCGGCCGCGGCGCAGCACCACGATCCGGTCGGCGTCGACGATGGTCGAGAGCCGGTGGGCGATCACCAGGGTGGTGCGGCCGGCGCGGACCTTGCGCAGGGTCTCCTGGATCGCCGCCTCGGTGGGCCCGTCGAGGGCGCTGGTGGCCTCGTCCAGGATCAGCAGGCGCGGGTTGGCCAGGAGCGCGCGGGCGATGCCGACGCGCTGGCGCTCGCCGCCGGAGAGCTTGAGGCCCCGCTCGCCGACGCGGGTCTGCATGCCGCCCGGCAGGCCGTCGATGAAAGGCCCGAGTTCCGCCGCGTCGGCGGCCGCGCGCACCTCCTCGGGCGTGGCGTCGGGCCGGGCGAAGCCGACGTTGGCGTAGAGGGTCTCGTTGAAGAGCGCGACGTCCTGCGGGACCAGCGCCACGGCGCGGCGGATCTCGGCCTGCTGCACATCCTTCATGTCGACGCCGTCGATGGTCACGCGGCCTTCCTGCGGGTCGAGCAGGCGCATGGCGAGGCGCACGGCCGTGGTCTTGCCAGCGCCGGACGGGCCGACCAGGGCGACCGTCTGGCCCGGCGCGGCCTGGAAGCTCACGCCCAGCAGGCCCGACGAGCGCGCGTCGTGACGGAAGCTGACGTCGTCGAAGGCGATGGCGGCGCCCTGCCCGCTCGCCGGCGGCAGCGGCCGCGCGTTCGGGGCATCGACGATGTCGGGCGCGATCTCCTTCAGGGAGACCATCTGCTCCATGTCGATCAGGCCCTGGCGGATCTCCCGGTACTGGAAGCCCAGCATGCCGAGCGGCGCGTAGAGGCCACTGAGTAGAAAGATCGCCGCGGTGACGTCGCCGATCCTCAGATGCCCGCCCGAGACCTCGTAGCCGGCCATCACCGTCATCGCCGCCAGACCGACGTTCAGGATCAGCGACTGGGCGGCGTTCAGCAGGTTCAGCGAACCGTTGGCCTTGGAACTCGCGTCCACGTAGCGCGCCATGGCGTCGCCATAGGTCCCGACCAGGCGCTGCTCGGCCCCGAACGCCTTCAGCGTCTCGTAGTTCATGAGGGCGTCGTTCGACAGGCCGGCGGCGCGGTTCTCGGCCTCGTTCAGGTCGCGCCGGTGCGACAGCCGCCAGTCGGTGATCTTGAAGG
>NZ_JAEUMO010000018.1 GCF_016793285.1 Phenylobacterium sp. | reverse complement strand
CCGTCGCCGCAAGGCCGAAGCCAACCCGTGGGGCGAGGGCGCCACGACGCTGGAGTGGACGCTGAGCTCGCCGCCGCCGTTCCACCAGTTCAACGAACTGCCGGTCATCAAGCCCGACGCGCACCACTAAGGGCCTGATCCTGACCAAGCTCTGGAGCCGGTCGCTCTTCGGAAGGATTTCCTTCTGGTGGGCGGCCGGCTTCGTCGTTCTGGCGCTGACCACCTGGCTGCGAACCCGCGACGGCGTCCCATCCACCTCGGGCCATGACGCGAGCGACGCTCTCGCCGACATGTTCTACGTCAGGGCGCATCTGCTCTTCTTTGCGGTGATTGGCGGCGCGGCGACCGTGTTTGCGGTGGCCTACTTCGCGCTCGAGCGGCTCCAACGCGGACGATATCGGCGTGTGCTGGGCGGGCTACACTTCGCTATGACGACGCTCGGCGTGATCTTACTGACGCCGGCGATCACGATCCTGGCCTTCGGTGTGCTCCCGGCCGGCGCCGCGGATATCGCGGCGGCCTTCCGCGCTTGGACCGTCGTGGCCGGCGCCGGCTACGGACTGGTCCTCGCGGCGCAGGTCTTTTTCGTCGCGGTCCTCATCGACGCCTTTCGCCGGGGCCCCCATCTGCGCTAGAGAGCGCCACCCCGCATTCAGGTGTATCGTCGATGGCCATGGCTACGGCCCCAACCTCCGTTCGCGCGCCGGCGCGCTGGCAGGACTTCCTGCAACTCCTGAAGCCGCGCGTGATGTCGCTCGTGGTTTTCACGGCGCTGACGGGGCTCGTCTGCGCGCCCGAGCACCTGAACCCCATCCTGGGCGCGGTCGCGATCCTCTGCATCGCCGTGGGCGCCGGAGCCAGCGGCGCGCTCAACATGTGGTACGACGCCGACATCGACGCCGCGATGCGCCGCACACGGGGCCGCCCGGTGCCGGCGGGCCGGGTGCAGGGCGCCGACGCCCTGGCGCTGGGTATCGTGCTCTCGCTGCTGTCGGTGATGCTGATGGGCGTGGGCGTGAACTGGTTCGCCGCCGGGCTGCTCGCCTTCACCATCGTCTTCTACGCCGTCGTCTACACGATGTGGCTGAAGCGCTGGACGGCGCAGAACATCGTCATCGGCGGGCTGGCCGGCGCGCTGCCGCCGGTGATCGGCTGGGCCGCCGCCACGGGCACGGCGCCGCTGAACGCCTGGCTGCTCTGCGCCATCATCTTCATGTGGACGCCGCCGCACTTCTGGGCGCTGTCGCTCTACACGTCCGAGGACTACGCCAAGGCCGGCGTGCCGATGATGCCGGTGGTGAAGGGCGCGAAGTCCACCCGCGCGCAGATCCTGGTCTACAGCCTGCTGCTGATCCCGGTTTGCGTGGCGCCCGCCTTCACCGGCCTGGGCGGCGCGGCCTACCTGGGCGTCTCATCGCTGGGCGGGCTGGTGTTCCTGCTGCTGGCCTGGCGGCTGTTCCGCAGCCATGCGGGCGAGGCGGCCGATCCGCGCAACGACGACGGGCTCTACGACGTCCGCGCCGGGGCCCGCGACGCGCGCAACCTGTTCGCCTTCTCGATCCTGTACCTGGCTCTCATGTTCGCCACCCTGCTGGGCGAGCACCTCGCGGGCCTGAAGCCGCTGGAGTTCCTCTAGATGAGCGACCCGAACCTCGAGGGCGAGGATTTCCGCAGGGCGCGCCGCGGCCGCAACATCGCGATCGCCGTGGGCCTCGCCGTGTTCGTGATCCTCGTCTATGTCGTCACCATCGTGAACATGGGATCCGATGTCCTCCACCGGCCCCTCTGATCCGTCCGCCATCGACCAGAAGGCGCGGAACAAGCGCGTCGCCATCATCTGCGCGACGGCCTTCTTCGGCATGATCGGCGCGGCCTACGCGGCGGTGCCGCTCTACAAGCTGTTCTGCCAGGTGACCGGCTTCGACGGGGCCACGCGGCGCGCCGAGCAGGCGTCGGCCCACGTGCTCGACAAGACGCTGACCATCCGCTTCGACGCCAACGTCCGCGACCTGCCCTGGAGCTTCAGCGCCGTGCAGACGGCGCAGACCGCGAAGATCGGCGAGACGAAGATCGCCTTCTTCAAGGTGACCAACAACTCGGACAAGCCGATCACCGCGCGCGCCGTCTACAACGTCGTGCCCGAGCAGGCGGGACCCTACTTCCAGAAGCTCGAGTGCTTCTGCTTCTCGGACCAGACGATCGCGCCGAGGGCCACGGTCGAGATGCCCGTGCTCTATTTCATCGACCCGAAGTACGCCCAGGACCTGAACACCAGAGGCAAGCCCGAGGTGACCCTGAGCTACACCTTCTTCCCGGCCATCGACGGCAAGGCGCAGGCCGAGGCCGCCCCGAAGAAGCCCGCCAAAATAGGCTGAGGCGGCCCCCGGACCCGGCGGCGTCCGCCCCCGGGGAGCATGCCGGCTGCGCGCCGGCGGAGCCCGGGAGGACAACCGGGTGACGCGGCGGGCGCGGACATGGGGCTTTTTCGGCCCCATTCCCCCTTGGCGAACCCTTCTGGGCAGGGCTATAGCGTCCCGCAGCTAGGACTGCGCGCGACTCTGTCTCGTGCGGGGGTTTATCTAAGGGGTTGAGAGCGCGATGGCCGCCGGCGTGAAGCACGACTACCACCTGGTCAATCCGAGCCCGTGGCCGCTGGTCGGCTCGATCGCGGCGACGGTGATGGCCATGGGTGGCGTGATGTGGATGAAGGGCCTGTTCGGCCAGCCGCAGCACACGTCGTGGCTGTTCTTCGCCGGCCTCGCCGGCGTGCTCTTCACCATGGTGGGCTGGTGGTCCGACGTGGTGAAGGAAGCCAACGAGGGCGACCATACCCCGGTGGTTTCGATCGGCCTGCGCTACGGCATGGTGCTGTTCATCGCCTCGGAGGTGATGTTCTTCGTCGCGTGGTTCTGGATCTTCTTCGAGATGGCCCTGTTCCACGGCAACCGCACGCTGGCGCCGATCAGCGAGGTGGCCGAGGCGTGGAAGACCTTCCCGCCCGCGGGCGTCGAGACGGTCCCGGCCTTCCAACTGCCGCTGGTCAATACGCTGACCCTGCTGCTCTCGGGCACGACGGTCACCTGGGCGCACCACGCGCTGCAGCAGGGCGACCGCCGGAGCGCCAAGATCGGGCTCGCGCTGACCGTCGCCCTGGGCATCCTGTTCACGGCGATCCAGGCCTACGAGTACAGCCACATCTTCGGCCACCACTACTTCTTCGGCGAAGGCAAGGAGAACTCGGGCCTCTACGGTTCGTCGTTCATCATGGCCACCGGCTTCCACGGCTTCCACGTGCTGGTGGGCACCATCTTCCTGATCGTCTGCCTGGCCCGCCTGATGGGCACCGGCTTCTCGCCGAGGCAGCACTTCGGCTTCGAGGCGGCGGCCTGGTACTGGCACTTCGTCGACGTGGTGTGGCTCTTCCTGTTCGCCTTCATCTACGTGATCTTCGGCGGGGCCGGGCACTAGCGGCGACCCGTGTGAGCGAGCCCAATCCGCTGCTTTCGGGGCTGGCCGGACGCTGCCCCAACTGCGGAGAGGGCTTCCTCTTCGACGGTTTCCTGAAGGTGGCGCCGGCCTGCGAGGTCTGCGGCTACGACTTCGCCAAGGCGGATTCGGGCGACGGCCCGGCGGTCTTCATCATCCTGATCGCCGGCTTCGGCGTCGGCTTCGCCGCGCTGATCACGGAATTCACCATCCACCCGCCGATATGGGTGCATCTGATCCTGTGGCTGCCGCTGACGCTCATCGTGTCGCTGGGGCTGATGCGACCGCTGAAGGGCGTGATGCTGGCGGCGCAGTTCATGAACCGGGCGGCCGAAGCGCGCCATGACGACTGAGGCGCACCGGCGTTTTCCGGTGGGGCTGACGGTGGCGACCGCGATCGCTTTCGCCATCCTGATGGCGCTGGGGACCTGGCAGGTCCAGCGGCTGCGCTGGAAAGAGGATCTGCTGGCGCGGATCGCGGCGCTGCAGGCGGCCGAGCCCCAGGCGCTGGACACCGTGCTGGCTCGCGTTTCCAACGGCGGCGACGGCGACTTCACGCGTGTCGAGGCCGTGTGCGCGGGCCTCGCGAGCGCGCCCTATCTCGAACTGTACTCCGTGCGCGACGGCCAGGCGGGCTCGCGGCTGATCTCGGCGTGCCGCGTGGCGGGCGGGCGGTCCGGGAGCATCCTGGTGGACCGCGGCTTCGTGGCCGACACGGTCTCGGCGCGACCCCCGGTCGACGCGGCCGCCACGGCGCCGATGGCCATCTTCGGCGTGCTGCGCAAACCCGAGACGGGCAACCTGTTCTCGCCGCAGAACACCCCCGAGCGCTGGTACACGCGCGACGTCGCCGCCATGGCCGCGGCGCTGAAGGCGCCGGAGCCCGCGCCGCTGTTCCTGATGGCGGAGACCTCCAGCAATCCGGAGTGGAAGGCGCTGGTCCCGGCGCCGATCCCGGCCGACATCCCGAACCGGCACCTGGAGTACGCGCTCACCTGGTACGGCCTTGCGGCGGCCCTGCTCGGCGTCTATGCCGCCCTGCTCCTGAAACGGCGGAAGGCCTGATGCGCTACGTCTCCACCCGCGGCCGGGCCCCTTCGGTCGGCTTCACCGACGCGGTGCTGGGCGGGCTCGCGCCCGACGGCGGCCTCTACGTGCCCGAAGCGTGGCCGACCTTCACCAAGGCCGAACTCGCGGCGTTCGCGGGCCAGCCCTACGCCAGGGTCGCCGCCGCCGTGCTGGGCAAGTTCGCGGGCGACGAGATCGCGCCGGCCGACCTGGCGGCCATGTGCGAAGAGGCCTACGCCACCTTCAGCCACAAGGCCGTGGTCCCGATGACGCAGATCGGGCCGCAGACCTTCATCGCCGAACTGTTCCACGGGCCCAGCCTCGCCTTCAAGGACGTGGCGATGCAGATCCTGGCCCGGCTCTACGACCATTTCCTGGGCCAGCAGAAGCGCAGGCAGACGATCCTGTGCGCGACGTCGGGCGACACCGGCGGCGCGGCCGTCGAGGCGTTCCGCGGCGCGAAGAACGTGCGCGTGGTGGCCATGTTCCCGGAGGGCCGGATCAGCGAGGTCCAGCGGCGCTACATGACCACCGCGCCCGAGGCCAACATCGCCTGCGTCTCGGTGCAGGGCACCTTCGACGACTGCCAGGCGATCCTGAAGGACGCCTTCCAGGACCCGGTGCTGCGCCAGGCCGTCGACCTCGCGGCGGTGAACTCGATCAACTTCGCACGCATCGCCGCGCAGGCCGTCTACTACTTCACCACCGCCGCGGCGCTGGGCGCGCCGGACCGGGCCGTCAACTTCGTCGTCCCATCGGGCAACTTCGGCGACGCCTTCGCGGGCTTCGTGGCCATGCAGATGGGCCTGCCGGTGAAGCGGATCGTGGTGGCCACCAACTCGAACGACATCCTGGCGCGCGCCTTCGCCGACGGCCGCTATTCGCGGGGCACGGTGCAGGCGACGCTGTCGCCGGCGATGGACATCCAGTCGGCGTCCAACTTCGAGCGGCTCTATTTCGAGGGTGTGCAGCGCAACGCCACCGACACCGCCCGCGCCTTCGAGGCCTTCGCCAAGGCCGGGGTCATCGACATCCCGCCCGGCGCGCTCTCGGCCATGCAGGCGACCTTCACCGGCGTCGCGATCGGCGAGGACGAGACCGTGAAGACCATCGTCTCGACGCTGAACGAAACCGGCGAGCTGATCGACCCCCACACCGCCGTCGCCGTCGCGGCGCTGACCCACGTCAGGCTCGACGGCCCGACCGTCGTGCTCTCCACCGCGCATCCGGCCAAGTTCCCGGAAGACGTGGCGAAGGCCTCTGGCGTGACGCCGCAGGCGCCGCGCGGCGCGGCCGACCTCGCGGGCCGCAAGGAGCGGTTCGACCGCCTTCCCGCCGAGGCGGACACCATCAAGGCCTACGTCCGCGCCTTCGCGGAAGGCTGAGGCTTGGCCCCGAGAGTCCATACGCTGGGCAACGGCGTCCGCGTGGTCTGCGACCCGCTGCCGGGCTGGCAGACGGTGGCGTTGTCGGTGGTGGCCGGGCGCGGCGCGCGGTTCGAGGACGAAGGCCGCTCGGGCTGGTCGCACCTGCTCGAGCACATGGTGTTCAAGGGAGCGGGCGGGCGTTCCGCGCGGGACATCGTCGAGGCGATCGAGGCCGAGGGCGGCCACATCAACGCCGCCACCGGCTACGAGCGCACCAGCTTCCAGGTCCGTGCGCTGAAGGACGGGCTGGACCTCGGCTCGGCCGTGATCGCCGATCTCGTGCAGCGCCCGACGATGGACGCCGGCGATCTCGCGCGGGAGAAGCAGGTGGTGGGCCAGGAGATCGCCGAGGCGGCCGACACGCCCGACGACCTGGTGTTCGAGCTGGCGCAGGACGCTGCGTTCGACGGCCAGCCGCTGGGCCGCCCGATCCTGGGGACGACCGGCTCGATCCGGCGTGCGACGCCCGAGACCCTGGGCGCCTGGCGCGCGGCCCTCTACGCACCCGACGGCCTGGTGGTCAGCGCCGCCGGCGCGGTGGACGAGGACGAGCTCCTGAAGCTGGCCGAGCGCGACTTCGGCGGCCCCGGCGCGCCGGGCGTCGGCGATGCGCAGCCGGCGGCGTTCGTGGGCGGCGTGCGCACGCTCGCCAAGCGGCTGGAGCAGGCCAACGTCGTGCTGCTGCTGCCGGCCGTGGGGGTCATGAATCCGGACTACTTCGCGCTGCGCCTCCTGGCCGAGATCCTGGGCGGCGGGATGGCGTCGCGGCTGTTCCAGGAGGCGCGGGAGAAGCGCGGGCTGGCCTACGCCATCGACGCCTATTCCGAGACCTACGCCGACACCGGCGCGCTGGGCGTCTTCGCCGGTTGCGACGCCAAGGACGCGGCCGAACTGGCGCAGGTGACCGTGGCCGAGCTGCGTGCGCTGACCGAGCCGGTGGGCGCGGCCGAGCTGGCCCGGGCGAAGGCGCAGTTGAAGGGCGCGATGTTCATGGGCCGCGAGTCGGCGCTGGCGCGCGCCGAGCAGGCGGCCGGCCAGGTGCTGCTGTTCGGCCGGACGCTCGACCCGCAGGACGTGGTCGCCGAGGTCGACGCCGTGACGGCGGAGCAGCTCGCGGCGCTGACCGCGAAGATCCTCGCGCCGCGCAAGGCGGCCGTCGCGATCCTCGGCCCGAAGGCCGCGCTGGCCGCGGCCGACGTCTTCCACGAAGCGCTGACGGCCTAGGCCGCCGGATCAGGCTGCCGGATTCTGGCCGATCACCTTGCTGAGCGCGTCGAGGTAGGCGGCGAAGGCCTTGCGGCCTGTGGGGGTGATGCGGACCTGGGTGCGGGGTTTGCGGCCCAGGAACCCCTTCTCGATGGTGACGTAGGCCGCCTCCTCCAGCTTGCGCAACTGGACGGAGAGGTTGCCCTGGGTGACGTCCAGGACGGACTTCAGCTCGTTGAAGTCGGCCACTTCCGCGTTGGCCAGATAGGCCATGACCCCCAGCCGCAGGCGGCCGTGGATGACATCGTCGATCTTGCCGATGTCGAAGCGGGGCCCCATCAGACCGTCCGGGCCTGACGCATCAGGACGAGGCCGGGCGCCAGCATGAAGGCGATGAAGCCGAGGCCGCCCGCGCCGATGAACAGCGCGAAGTTCGCGTAGGCCACGCCCACCGCCATGGCGCCCGCGGTCAGGAACCAGCCGAAGGCGACGACGGCGAACCAGGCTCGGCGCCGCAGCGCCCAGATCACCATCCAGGCCGTGCCCTGCAGCACCATCACCGTGCAGGGATAGATCAGCCAGATCGTGAGGCTCCGCTCGCGCCAGGCGACGAGGCCGATCACGAAGATCAGCACCAGGTTGGCGATGCCGATCGAGCTGAGGACCGCGGCGATGGCCCGGGCGATCGCCCCGCCCGCCGGGCGGCCGGCGCGCTGCTCGCGCACGATGATCCAGCTCAGCAGGGCGATGAAGACGAAGGTCGGGCCGATGCCGATGACCAGCGAGGGCAGGCCCGCGTCCGGCAGCCAGCCCAGCGCCTGGGCCGCGTGGGCCAGCATCTGGACGCCGTAGCAGAGGCCGGCGGCGAAGTAGGCTTCGCCGAACGAGCGCTGGAAGTTGCCGGGCGCCTCCACGAGCGCGCGCATGAAGGCCAGGTCGTCCTGGGCGGTCTTGCGGTTCATCGCGCCGTCTCCATCCGGCTCGCGGCGGGCCTGGGCGCGCGCCAGGGGACCCGGCGGCCGTTGAGCAGGCGGCCGAGGAAGGTGTGGCGGACGAGGAGTTCGTAGCTGGCGAACATCAGGGCGAATCCGATCGCCAGGACGACGCCGAACTTGGCCAGCGCCGGCCAGTCGAGGCGCGAGAGCCACGCCTGCAGGAAGATCACGAGCGGCAGATGCACGATGTAGATCCAGTACGACGAGTCGGCGATGTAGCGCCGCGCCGGGCTGTGGTCGGACAGGAACCTCAGCGCCAGTCCGATGACGGCGAAGGTCCACGTCCAGATCGCCAGCGCGTAGGCGAGGGCGTGGAAGGCCTTGAGCAGGCCGGGCTTGTCGGGGGTCACGACCGGGGCCACGCCCATCTGGGCCAGCAGGGCGACGGTCAGGGCGAGGGCGACGGCCAGGTTCAGCGGCCAGCGCTTCTGCATCTCGGAAAGCAGGCCCATCTGGCGGTGAAGGAGCCAGCCCAGCCCGAACGCGAGTCCGAACTGGACGGCGGCCGCCGAGTTGGGGATGAGGCTCTGGTCGGGTGTCGGCACGCCGAAGAACACTAGCCAGTCGGGCCGCGCGTAGAAGAGCCCGGCCGCCGGCAGCGCCAGGACGAGCGGCGCCAGCGGGCTCCCGAGCAGACCCGCGACCACCCGGTCGACCCGGGCGCGGAAGCCCCCGCCGGCGTCCAGCTTCGCCACGACGCCGCGCACGGCGAGGGTCGCCGCGTAGAGGATCAGGAGGGCGTACAGGAACCACAGGTGCGTCAGGGGGAAGGCGAGCGCCGGCGCCGCGCCCGAGGCGGCCGGCGTGGGCGGCGGCGACGTGGGGATCTGGCCGGTGGCGACGTAGATGGCGTAGACCGCGCCCCCGATGATCCCGGCGATCACCAGCGGCCAGAAGATCACCAGCGGCAGCGCGATGCGCAGGGCCCGGTCGCGGATGAAGGCGCGTGCGCCCTTCTTGCCGAAGCTCATGTGGGCGAAGAAGCCGGCGATCAGGAAGAAGGTCGTCATCCGGAACGTGTGCGACGCGAAGAACAGGGCCGAGAGCGCCATCGAGGACTCCGAGTCCTTCAGCACCCAGACCTGCGGGCCGGGGAGGAACGACATCGTCGCGTGGAACACGACGCCCAGCATCAGGGCGTAGCCGCGCACCGCATCCAGGCCGTGCAGGCGTTCGGAAGCCGGGCTCATGGACCTTCTCCACTCTCTCGAAGAGGCGCCGGACGCGGTCGCTCCCGCGCCCGGCGGAGGTTGCTCGAACGACGGGGCTTGGGAGCCGTCGTCGAACTGACATGTAGATCAACTAGTCTATGATGTAAACTAGTCTGCGAGCAGCGAAATTCCTGGCCTCTTGACCGTTGCGCGAATTGCGCGACGCTCGCCGCCATGGCCCTGCTGGACTGGATCGCGCCCGAGAGCGGCCTTCGAGTCGAAGGCGACGGCGTGCGCCTGCGTCCGCCGCGGGCGTCGGACTACGCCGAGTGGCGCGAGGTGAGGGCGGCGAGCCGGGCGTTCCTGCAGCCGTGGGAGCCGACCTGGCCGGCGGACGACCTTTCCCGGGCGGCGTTCCGGCGACGGCTCCTGGCTTACGCCCGGGACCGCGAGGCGGGGGTCGCCTATCCGTTCTTCGTGTTCCGCGCCTCGGACGAGGCGCTGAGCGGCGGCATCACGCTGTCGAACGTGCGGCGTGGCGTCGCGCAGATGGGGTCGGTGGGCTACTGGTGCGGCAAGTCCTACACGCGCCAGGGCCTGACGCTGGCGGCGGTCAGGGCCTTGTGCGAATTCGCCTTCCGGACCCTGGCCCTGCACCGGCTCGAAGCCGCCTGCATTCCGGAGAATGCGCCGTCCCGCACGCTTCTCAAAAAGGCGGGATTCGCCGAGGAAGGATTTGCTCAGGCTTATCTTAAAATTAACGGCGGCTGGCGAGACCATGTGCTGTTCGGCCGACTGAGTCCCTACCGGGATCTCGACGGGCCGGACGCGGGGGTGTCGGTCTAGGGACCGCCGCCCGGGACACGGGCTCGAACTCAGGACCGAATGGCCAACGACCGTTGGATGTGGGACGCCACGGCCACTCTGGAGGCCCTGGGCGCGGCGGAAGTCGCGCTTTGGGTCTGGGAGCCGGAGAAGGACCGCCTGCGGCTGACCGGCGCCACGCGCGCGATGGGTCTCGGCCCGCTCGCGCCCGACTGTTCGTCCGCCGCCCTGCGCGCCCTGGCCCTGCCGCAGGACCGCGCCGTGGCCGAGGACATCCTGCGCGTCCAGGAACCGGGCGGCGAAGTGGCGGTGCGCCTGCGGATGCGCGGCGGCGAGCCCTGCGTCTGGCGCGGCGTCTGGCTGGAGGAAGGCGTCCGTGCGGCGGGCGTGATCGCCGCCGAGGTCAGGTTCGCGGCCTCGGGCGTCGACCACCTGACCGGCCTGGCCGACCGCAAGAGCTTCATCACCGTCGCGCGCGAGCGCCTCGCCTCGCCCGGCCAGCACGAGCTGATCGTGGCCGACCTCGACCGCCTGCGCCGCCTGAACGAGGCGCTGGGCCACGAGCGCGCCGACCTGGTGCTGGCGGCGCTGGGCTCTCGCCTGGCCGCGGCCTTCCCGCCCGGCGCTCTGCTGGCCCGCATCGGCGAGGACGAGTTCGCCGCGCTCGCGCCCGCCGGCGTCTCGCCGGGCGCCGAGAGCCTGCGCCGCGCCCTGGAGCAGCCGCTCCGCGTCGCCGGCTTCGACATCCACCCCACGCTCTCCATCGGCGCCGTCGAGGCGAGCGGAGGCGAGGACGCGCCCGACGCGGCCGAACTCCTGCGCCGCGCCGAGCTCGCCGTGGAAGCCGCCAAGTCCAACGGCCGCGGCGGCGCCGCCGCGTATGGCCGCGGACTCGAGACCGACGGCCTGTCCCGCCTGGCGCTCGAGGGCGACCTCAAGGGCGCGCTGCGCCGGGGCGAGCTGACGCCGTTCTACCAGCCGATCGTGCGGCTCTCGACGGGCGCGCTGTCGGGCTTCGAGGCGCTGGTGCGCTGGCGCCACCCGCGCCGGGGCCTGCTGATGCCCGAGCAGTTCCTGCCGCTGCTGGACGAAATGGGCCTGATGGCCGACCTCGGCGCGATGATGATGCGCGAGGCGTCGACGCAACTGTCGACCTGGCGCAAGCGCCACCGCGCCGCGGGCGAGCTGACCGTCGCGGTGAACCTGTCGACCGGCGAGATCGACCGGCCCGACCTGGTGGCCGACGTCGAGCAGATCCGCCGCGACACCGACCTGCCGCCCGGGGCGCTGAAGCTGGAGGTGACCGAGGGCGACGTCATGCGCGATCCGGATCGCGCGGCCGTGATCCTCAAGACCCTGCGCTCGGCGGGCGCGGCGCTGGCGCTGGACGACTTCGGCACCGGCTTCTCGTCGCTGAGCTACCTGACGCGGCTGCCCTTCGACACGCTGAAGATCGACCGCTACTTCGTGCGCACCATGGCCACCAACGAGGGCTCGGCGAAGATCGTGTCGTCGGTGGTGAAGCTGGGCCAGGACCTGGCGATGGAGGTCGTGGCCGAGGGCGTCGAGAACGCCGGCATGGCCCGCCACCTGCTCTCGCTGGGGTGCGACTACGGCCAGGGCTTCGGCTACGCGCCGGCGCTCAGCGCCCAGGAGGCCGAGGTCTACCTCAACGAAAGCTACGTCGACGGCGCCGCCCCGGTGAAGGCGCGGGGCTGAGCGCATAACAGCGCCATGATTGATCCGTGACGCCGCGCGCCTAAAGTCGGTGCGGAGAGCGGGGACGGGTTCGTTGGGCGCCGGCAGCACGAGTTATGAGTTTGCGCCCGAGGAACGGCCGATGTTCCCGGGCTCGCTGTATTCGCCCCAGCACACCGGCGCCCGGCGCCTGGCCTATGCCGGCATGGCGGTCCTGACCGGCCTGACCGCGTCGTTCGGCAACGCCCTGGTGACGGTCAACGCGCCCAGTCTGGCCGGGCCGCTGGGACTCTACAGCGCCCAACTGGCCTGGCTTCCGGCGATCTACATCGCGTTCAACGCCACCGCGAACCTCAGCCTCGTGAAGGCCCGGACGCAGTTCGGCGTGCCGCGGGTGACCGCCGTGCTGCTGGTGGCCTATGCCCTGGCGGCCGGGCTGCAGCTCGCCTGGCCGACGTTCGCCGTCGCGGCCCTGACGCGGGCGGCCGCCGGCATGGCGGCCGCGGCGCTCGCGACGATGACGGTCTACGGCTTCCTGCAGGCGTTCCCCGCGAAGGTGCGGCCACTCGCGCTGATCTTCGGCATCAGCCTGTCGCAACTGGGTCCGGTGCTGGCGCGGATGACGCCGGTGGAGCTGGTGGTCGCCGACCACGGACGCGGCCTGCACCTGATGGAACTGGGCGTGGCGCTGGCGGCGCTGGCGGTGACGACGGTGGTCCGGCTGCCGCCGAGCGACCGGAGCCGGGTGTTCGAGCGGCTGGACTTCCTGACCATCGGGCTGACGATTCCGGGCATGCTGCTGCTGTGCGGCGTGCTGTCGCTGGGGCGGGTGCTGTGGTGGACCGACACGCCGTGGCTCGGCTGGGCCCTGGCGGGGGCGATCCCGCTGCTCATGGCCGTCGCGGTCATCGAGCACTACCGCGCCCGGCCGCTGCTGCAGACGCGGTGGATCGGCACGGTCGACATGATGCGCTTCGCCGCCGTGGCGGTCCTCGTGCGCGTGGCGCTGGCCGAACAGACCTATGGCTCGGTGGGCCTGCTCACTTCGGGCGGCCTCAACAACGACCAGCTCCGGACGCTGTTCGCCGTCGTCGGCGGCGCGATGGCCCTGGGCATGGTGGTCGCCGCGCTCACCCTGTCGGAGCGCCGGATCCCCTACCAGGTGCTGGCGGCGGCCGCGATCATCGGGATCGCGGCCTGGCTCGACAGCCATGCGAACAACCTGACCCGGCCCGGGCAGCTCTACCTGAGCCAGGCGATGATCGGGTTCGGCACGACGCTCTTCCTCGGCCCGGCCATGCTCTACGGCTTCCAGCGCATGGTGGCGCGCGGCGGCGACCATCTCGTGACGTTCGTGGTGGTGTTCAGCATGACCCAGAACCTCGGCGGCCTGGCCGGATCGGCGCTGCTGGGCACCTATCAGACGATCGCCGCGCGGGCGCACGCCGCGGCGCTCTCCGAGCACGTCAACGCCTTCGACCCGCAGGTGGCGGCGCGGATCCAGGCGGGCGCCTCGTCGCTGTCGGGCGTGGTGGTCGATCCGCTGGCGCGCGGCGTACAGGGTGGCGGCCTCCTGGGCCAGGCGATCGCGCGCGAGGCCAACATCCTGGCGTTCAACGACACATTCCGGCTCGTGGCCCTGCTGGCGCTACTCACGGTCGTGTACGTCGCATACATCATCGTCTTCAACACGATCCGCCGCCGGCGCGCGGCAGCCGCGGAGCCTGCTGCATGACCGAGATCGACGCCGCCCCGCGCCCGGCCTGGAGGCCGTCGCAGCAGCGCCCCCTGGTCGTCGTGGCCGCCGTCCTGGCGGGGATCGTCGCGGTCGTCGCGGTGCTGAGCGTCTGGCGCCTGACGCCGTTCGGCCGCGGGAGCGAGACCACGGACAACGCCTACGTCCGCGGCCGCACGACCGTGATCGCGCCGCAGGTCAGCGGCTACGTGACCTATGTGGCGGTGAAGGACTATCAGACCGTCAGCGCGGGCCAGGTGCTGGCCGACGTCGACGACCGCGGCTACCAGGCGCGGCTCGCGCAGGCGCGGGCGGCCGTGGCCGCCGCGGAGGCCGCGCTCGCCAACAGCCAGCAGGCGCGCGCCTCGCGTTCGGCGGGCCTGGAGGGCCAGGCCGCGGCCCTCGCCAGCGCGCGGGCGCAACTGACGCGCGCCCGCGCCGACATGTCCCGCGCCGACGACCTCGTGCGCGACGGCTCGGTCTCGGTGCGCGAGCAGGACCAGACACGCGCCGCGCTCCGCCAGGCCGAGGCCCAGGTGCGCCAGGCGCTGGCCGCCAGCGAGATCGCCCGCCAGGACGTCCGCACCGTGGACGTCGGCCGTGGCGGGCTGGAGGCCAATGTGCAGTCGGCCCGTGCGGCGCTCGCCGCCGCGGAGGTCGACGTCGAGCATACGGTGATCCGCGCGCCCGAGGCCGGCCAACTGGGCGAGGTGGGCGCCCGGCTGGGCCAGTACGTGACCAACGGGGTGCAGTTGATGTCGCTGATCCCGCGCGACCGCTGGGTGATCGCCAACTTCAAGGAGGCGCAGACGGCGAAGATGGCCGTCGGCCAGCCGGTGACCTTCACGGTGGACGCGCTGGACGGTGCGAAGCTGCACGGCTACGTCGAGCGGATCTCCCCGGCCGCCGGCTCGGAGTTCTCGGTGCTGAAGCCGGACAACGCGACGGGCAACTTCGTGAAGGTGCCGCAGCGGATCGGCGTGCGCATCGCGATCGACCCCGACCAGCCGATGGCCGCGCGGCTGCGGCCCGGCATGTCGGTGACGGCGCGGGTGGACACGCGGAGCCACCGTTGAGGCGCCTCGCCGCCATCGCCGCCATCGCCGCGCTGACCGCCCTGGCCGCCTGCGCGGGGCCGCGCGCGCCGCCCCCGCCGGCCGCAGCGGTCACGGCGCCGCAGGCCTGGCGCGACGCGGCGCCCGGCGAAGCCGCGGGCGTGGATGCGCGCTGGTGGGCGGCGTTCGCCGACGACAGCCTGACCGCGGTGGTCGATCGCGCGCTGAGCAACAACACCGACATCGCGATCGCGGCGGGCCGGGTGGCCGAGGCGCGGGCGCAGTTCCGCCTCGCCGAGGCGCAGCGGTGGCCCAGCTTCGCGATCGCCGCCAGCGGCGGCCGGCAGCGCGACGTCAGCGCGTTCGGCGCGCCCCAGGCGCAGACCGCGGGCCGGGCGGTGGCGCAGGCCGCCTACGATACCGACCTCTTCGGCCGCCTGGCGGCGACGAGCGGCGCGGCGCGCGAGGCCCTGCTGGCCACCGAGGCGGCGCGCGACAACGTCCGCCTCGCCGTCGCCGCATCGGCCGCCGGCGGCTACATCACGCTGCGCGGGCTCGATGCGCGGCTCGTGGTGCTGCGCGAGACGGTGACGGCGCGCGAGGCCGCGCTGAAGCTGATCCGCCGTCGCGCCGAGGCGGGCTACGGGACCCAGCTCGACCTGCGGCAGGCCGAGGCCGACACCCGCGCCACGGCCCAGCAGATCCCGGTGGTGGAACTGGCGATCCGGCGGCAGGAGGGCGGGCTCAGCCTGCTGCTGGGCGACAATCCGCGGGCGATCGCGCGGGGCGCGGCGCTGGCGGCGCTGACCGGCCCTGCGATCCCGGCCGGCGTGCCGTCGGCGCTGCTGCGGCGGCGGCCCGACGTGGCGCAGGCCGAACATGTGCTGGCCGGCGCCGACCGGTCGCTGGACGCGGCGCGCGCGGCCTTCCTGCCGAACGTCCAGCTCACCGCCAGTGGCGGCTACGTCGCCTCGAACCTGCTGAGCGACGAGATCGGCGTCTTCTCGCTGGGCGGCAGCGTGCTGGCCCCGATCTTCGACACCGGCCGGCTGCGGGCCCAGCAGGACGCGGCCGTGGCCCGGCGCGACCAGGCCGCGTTCGCCTATCGCAAGACGGCGCTGAACGCGTTCCGCGAGGTGGAGGACGCGCTGGCCGCCACGCAGCGGACGGCCGAGCAGGAGCGGGAGGTCACCGCGCAGCGCATGGCGCTCGCCGAAGCCTACCGGCTGGCGGAGAGCCGCTACCGGGCGGGCTATTCGCCCTACCTCGACCAACTGGAGGCGCAGCGCGGGCTGCTGGCGGCGGAGCTCCTGCTGGTCCAGGTGCGGGCCGACCGGCTGAACGCGGCGGTCTCGCTCTACCAGGCGCTGGGCGGCGGCTGGTCGGCGGCTACGCCCGACCGCCCTCCGCGCTGAGGAACTTGGGGTCGATCCGCAGCTTGGCGAGGGCGCGGGTCCACTTGCTCCCGTAGTCGTCGTCGAAGACGAGATCCTCGTCGGCCGGGCAGGTCAGCCAGACATTGTGGCGGAGTTCGTTCTCCAGTTGCCCCGCGCCCCAGCCGGCGTAGCCCAGGGCCAGGATCGCGCGCCGGGGCTGGCGGTTGTGGCTGCCCATCGCCTCCAGCACCTCGCGGGTGGCGGTGAGCGCCAGCCCGCCCTCGACGTCGAGGCTGTGTTCGGCGTGATAGTCGTCGGTGTGGAGCACGAAGCCGCGCTCGATCTCCACGGGCCCGCCCATGAGCACCAGGTCGTCGCCCAGCTCGGCGGTGACGCCGATCTCCAGCCGCTGCATCAGGTCGGGCACCGTCAGGCCGTCCAGGGGCCGGTTGACCGCGATGCCCATGGCGTGGTCGGCGTCGTGCGCGCAGACGAGGATGAGCGACCGCTCGAACCGGGGATCGCCGATCCCGGGCATGGCGATGAGCATCTGGCCGTTGAGGAAGGCGCCTTCCATCCCGCTCAGGATTCTGCGGGAACGTGGCGACTTCAAGGGCGCAGCGGCCGTATCCGAGAAATCCTGGTCGCCGCCGGACGGCTTTCCCGGTTATCTGCGCTCCGAACCTTTCGAAGGAGACCGAGAATGACCATCAAGGTTGGCGACAAGCTTCCCAGCATGACCCTCACCCAGGCGACGGCCGAAGGGCCGAAGCCGGTCAGCACCGACGACTTCTTCAAGGGCAGGACCGTGGCGCTGTTCGCGGTGCCGGGCGCCTTCACGCCGACCTGCTCGGCCAAGCACCTGCCGGGCTTCAAGCAGCACGCGCCCGACCTGAAGGGCAAGGGCGTCGACGCCATCGCCTGCCTGTCGGTGAACGACGCGTTCGTGATGCGCGCCTGGGGCGAGGACCAGGCGGTCGGCGAGGACATCGTCATGCTGGCCGACGGCAACGGCGACTTCACCAAGGCCGTGGGCCTGGAGCTGGACGGCAGCCGCTTCGGCATGGGCCCGCGCTCGCAGCGCTATTCCATGGTGGTGAAGGACGGCGTGGTGAAGGAGCTCAACGTCGAGCAGGGCGGCGAATTCAAGGTCTCCGCCGCCGACTACATGCTGGCGCAGCTCTGATGACGGCGCGGGGTCTCGGTCTCGTCCTCGCGGCGACGATGGCGTTCGCGCCCGCCGTGGCCGGCGCGAAGGGACCCCGCGTGAACTCGGACGAGTACAGGAAGAGCTGGGGCGTCGAGGCCATCGGGGCGCGGGCGGCCTACGACGCGGGCCTCAGCGGCAAGGGCGTGACCGTCGCTCTGGTCGACTGCGGGCTGAGCCAGGCCCAGCGCGAACTGATGCGCAACGTCTCCCGGCGCTCTCGCGACGTGGTCGAGGGCCGCACCATGCCGGTGATCGACCGGCACGCGAGCTATGTGGCGGGGCCGCTGGCCTCGGCGCTGGACGGGCGCGGCATGGTGGGCGTGGCCTACAACGCCACCGTCATCGAGATCCGGGCCGACGTGGACGGCGGCGGCGAGGGAGGCGCTTGCGCCTTCAAGCCCAGCGACCTGGCCCGCGCGCTGGACTATGCGGCCGAGCAGAAGGCGCGGATCGTGGTGCTGCCGCTGCAGCACGGCAAGCCGCTGGGCGCGCGGTTCGAGGCGTCGTTGCAGCGGCTGGTGGACGGCGGCGCGGTGGTGGTGATCGCCGCGGGCAACCGCAACGGACCCGACCCCAGTTGGCCCGCGCGATACGCCATCGACCCGCGCTACCAGGGCGCGATCGTCGTGGCGGGGGCGTCGAGCTACTACGGCATGATCACCAGTTGGTCGAACCGGGCGGGACAGGTGAAGACCTGGTTCGTCGCCGCGCCGGGCGAGTGGGTGCTGACCGACTGCACGGGCAAGTGCAAGCTGGTCTCGGGCACCTCGTTCTCGACCTCCTACGTCGCCGGCGCCCTGGCGCTGATGATGGAGGCCTGGCCGCAGACCAGCGGTCGCGACCTGATCCAGCGCCTGCTGGCCACGGCGCGCGACGAAGGCCCGGCCGGCGTGGACGAGGTCTACGGCCGTGGCGTCCTGGAGGTGGCCCGCGCCTTCGGCGGCTGAGGGCCCCCAGTGAACGTCATGGCCGGGCCTGTCCCGGCCATCCAGACGTGCAGACGTGCGGAAGCGGCCCGCGGCGGGCGCCGCTGCGAGCTTGGTCGGGATCGGTGCTTCTGGATGGCCGGGACAGGCCCGGCCATGACGTTCGGGGGGAGTGGCGACGAGCGGGAGAGGCAGGACGCCCCGTCAGGCCGCCCGGTCAGGACGTGTCCGTCAGGCGCAAGGGGGCCGAGCCGGCGAGGAGGGCGGCGCGGCCCTTGGGGCGGCGTTCGGGGTCGAGGAGGGCCTCGGCCCTGGCGTAGCTCTTGCCGATCTTGCGCACGGCGGTCTCGACCGCG
>NZ_JAEUMO010000250.1 GCF_016793285.1 Phenylobacterium sp. | reverse complement strand
CGCGCCCCGATCACCGCGCCGTCGCCGACGCTCACGCCTTTGGCGATCATCGCGTCGTCGCCGATCCAGACGTCGTGGCCGATCCGGACCAGGCCCGAGGGATCGGGGTCGGGCCGCACGTTGGACGCCACGCCGACGTCGCGGAAGTAGGCGTTGATGCCCTGCAGGTGCTCGTGCGCGTAGACCACCGGCGAGGTCGAGGCCCATTCATGCGGGTGGCGGCCGGCCAGCCAGGCCACGTTGCTGCCGACGGAGCCGTAGCGGCCGATCGCGACGTAGGGCCGAAGCGCCGAGTGGCTGTAGCTGAACGCGCCCATCACCCGCGGCAGCGCCTGGCCGGCGACGATGGTGACATAGGGCTCGATCTGGCAGTTGCCGGGCAGGGTCATCTTCTGGCCCACGCGCCAGCGGCGGCCCGCGCCGACCGTATCGTAGACGCGCTTGGCCTCGAGGAGGTCGAGCAGCGCCTGGGTGACCTTCACCACGTTCATCGCGGCAACCTAGCGGGCGACGCGCCGCGCTCAAGGTGTTGAACCGGTTCCGGGCTTGGGGTTGATGGGGGCATGAAGCTGCTTGCCGTCGACGACGCCCGCGCCCGGATGCTGGCCTGCGTCTCCGCCCTGCCCGCCGAGACGGTGGCGCTCGCCGACTCCATCGGCCGCGTCCTCGCCGAGGACATCGTCGCCGCCCGCGACCAGCCGCCCTTTCACGCCTCGGCCATGGACGGCTGGGCTGTCCGTTCCGGTGACGCGCCCGGAAACCTGCGGATCGTGGGCGAGAGCGCGGCGGGCCACGCCTACGACGGCGCCGTCGCGCTCGGCGAGGCGGTGCGCATCTTCACCGGCGCGGCGATCCCCGACGGCTGCGACGCCGTCGTGATCCAGGAGAACGCGACGCGCGACGGGGACACCGTGGCGGTTCCGGCGGTGGCGGCCGGCCATCACGTCCGCCCTGCCGGCGGCGACTTCAAGGCGGGCGCGGCGCTGCTGGAGAGGGGCGTGCGGATCGACCCGTGGCGGCTGTCGCTGGCCGCCGCCGCCGGCCGCGCCGAGCTCTCGGTGGCGCGCCGGCCGCGCGTGGCCCTGTTCTCCACCGGCGAGGAGATCGTCGAGGCGCCGGCCACGCCCGGGCCCTTCCAGATCTACGACAGCGGCTCGCGGGCGCTGGCCGCCCTGGTGGCGGGCTGGGGCGCCGACGTCAGCCGCGCCAAGCCGGTTCGAGACGACCTGGAGACCACGATCCAGGCGCTGCGCGACGCCCAGGGCGACCTGGTCGTGACCGTCGGCGGCGCCTCGGTCGGCGACCACGACCTGGTCCGCGCCGCCGCCGAGGCGCTGGGCCTCGACCTCAAGGTCGCCAGCGTCAACGTGCGTCCCGGCAAACCCACCTTCTTCGGCGTGCTGGGCGACGGTCGGCGCCTGCTGGGGCTGCCCGGCAACCCGGCCTCGGCGCTGGTCTGCGCGGAGCTGTTCCTGCGCCCGCTGATCGCGGCCTATCAGGGGGCCGACGTCGGTCTGCGGATGATCGGCGCGCGGCTCGAGGCGGCCCTGCCCGCCAACGGTCCCCGCGAGCACTGGATGCGGGCCAGGCTGAGCTACGGCGGCGGTTTCGTCACCGCCCAGGCCTACCGCGATCAGGACTCTTCGCTGGTCAGCGTCTTCGCCGCCTCGGACGGCCTCATGAAGCGCGCCGCCGGGACGCCGGCGGCCGCCGCGGGCGACATCGTCGAGGTGTTGCCGCTCACCCGCGCGTAGCGCAGCGCGGTGATCTCGCCGATCACCGAGACCGCCACCTCGAACGGCGCCTTGCCGCCCAGGTCGAGCCCGATCGGCGCGTGCAGCCGCGCCAGGGCCGCGTCCGGGAGGCCGAAGTCCTCCAGCTCGGCGACCCGGCCCGCCAGCCTTCGCCGCGCGCCCAGCAGGCCCACATAGCCCGCCCGTGACGGCAGCGCCGCCTTCAGCGCCTCGCGGTCGGTCTCCAGGTCGTGGGTCGCCACCGCCACATAGGTCCAGGGATCCAGGCCCACCGCCGCCAGCGCCGAGGCCGGCTCGTCGCGGCGGTAGGTCACGCCGGCGATCGGCGGCGGCGCGGACGGCCCCTTCGGCCGCACCAGCGTGGTTTCGAAGCCCGACTTCGCGCCCAGTTCGGCGATCGCCAGCGCCGTGGGGTCGCCGCCCACCACGACCAGCCGCGGCGTGGGCTCGTAGGCCTTCGCCACCACCGCCCCGGGCCAGGGCGACGGCGCCGCGGCGCAGGTCCGGGTGATTCCGTCGCTGAGGTAGGTCACCGGGCGCCGCCCGGCCTCCGCGGCCAGCAGCGCGGCGAGTGCGGGGTCGGAGGCGGCCACCCGCTCCACGAAGATCTCGATCCGCGCCCCGCAGAGCAGGCGGATGTCGGGCCAGGGACTGCCCTCGCCGTAGACGAGCCTGCGCGATTCGCCGTCGTCGAGGCACGCCCAGGCGTGTCCGGCCACGTCGCCCTCGACGCAGCCGCCCGAGAAATACCCGGCCAGCACCCCCCGCGCGAACACCATCTGGGTGCCTTCGGGCCGCGGACCTCCACCCTCGACGGCGACCAAGGTCGCGAGAACAAAGGCGTTTTCGGCTCCGATGGCCCGCCGCATGGCCGGACGGACGTCCTCGTCCATGCCGAACATCGGCCAGTCGGGCAGCGGATTTCCGGGGCCGGGCACGTCAATCAAGCCTGGATACGCCTTCTTAGCTTTCCCGCGACAAAATGGTCTCGGACACGGATTTCACCAAGCCTTTCAGCCGAGTTCCCCCGCCCGTCATGACAATGTCCCTGAGCAAGCTCGGCCTCGGAACCGCCCAGTTCGGGCTGGACCAGCCGCCCGGCGCGCGTGGGCGCCCCCGCGAGGCCGAGGCGCGCGACATCCTCTCCACCGCCGGCCGCTCGGGCATGAGCGTCCTGGAGGTGGCCCGTGGCTCCGCGACCGCCGACACGCTGCTGCGCAGCGCGCTCCCGCAGCCGAACCCGTTCCGCATCACGCTCACCAGCATCCGCCCCGACCGCGGTCCGGACGCCCTGGAAGCCGAGTTGCGCGCGCAGATGACGCGCCTGGGCGTCGAGCGGGTCGACACCGTCATCGCGCCATCCGCCACCGACCTCCTGTCGCCGCAGGGCCCTGTGCTCTGGAACAAGCTGCGGGAACTGAAGGACGCCGGCGTCTGCCAGCGCATCGGCGTGCCGGTCTATGCCTCGGACGATCCGGTGGGCATCGCACGGCGCTTCAAGCCCGACGTGGTGCAGGCGCCGGCCTCGCTGCTCGACCAGCGCCTGCTGATCGACGGCTCGCTCGCTGCCATCGCCGGGCTGGGCGTCGAGGTGCATCTGCGCTCGATCTTCCTGAACGGCGTCCTGTTCCTGCCGCCCGACCGTGCGCCGAGCCATCTGAAGGCCGCCGCCGGACGCATCAGCCGCGCGCGCCGCCTGATCGCGGAGGGCAAGTCCGACCCGCTGCAGGCGGCCCTGGGCTTCGCGCTCAGCCGCCCGGAGGCCTCGGCCGTCCTGGTGGGGGTGACCTCGGCGGCCGAGATGAGCGCCATCGCCGCCGCCGCCATGAGCCCGCCGCCGGACCTCGACTGGGACGAGATGGCCATCGACGACCCCGACGCCCTGAGCTGGGCCGCGGCCTGACGACCGGCGCCGCTTGCGCGGGGGGCTAGCCGAACGGCTTCTCCAGGCTGTTCTGCGGTTCGGTGAACCAGGCCGCGCCGTCTTCCGTGACGTGGAAGTGGTCCTCCAGGCGCACGCCGAAGGCGCCCGGGATGACGATCATCGGCTCGTTCGAGAAGCACATGCCGGGCTGGAGCGGGGTCCTGTCGCCGCGCACCAGGTAGGGCGCCTCGTGGATCGACAGCCCGATGCCGTGGCCGGTGCGGTGCGGCAGGCCGGGCAGGTCGTAGCCGGCGCTGAATCCCTCGGACGCCAGCACGCGGCGCGCGACCGCGTCGATCTCCTCGCAGGGCACGCCCGGCCTCACGGCGGCGAAGGCGGCGGCCTGGGCCTTCTTCTCCACCGCCCAGACCCGGACCATCTCCTGCGTCGGCCGCCCGAAGACGTAGGTGCGGGTGATGTCGGAGTTGTAGCCCTGCACCCGGCAGCCGGTGTCGATCAGCACCAGATCGCCGTCCTTCAGCGCCTGTTCCCCGGGCAGGCCGTGCGGATAGGCCGAGGCCTCGCCGAACTGCACCGCGCAGAACGAGCTGCCGTCGTCGGCGCCCAGCGCGCGGTGCGCCTGGTCGATGAAGCGGCGGACCTCGCTCGTCGTGATCCCCTCGCGCAGGATCAGCGCCGAGCGCCGCTGGACCTCCAGCGTCATCGCCTTGGCCTGGGACATCAGCGCCAGTTCCGCCGGCGACTTGATCATCCGGCAGCCGTCGACCACCGGCGCCGCATTCGCCATCGCCACGCCGGGCGCGGCCAGCCTGAGCGCATCGAACATCGCGAACGCCAGCGCCGGGTCGACCGCCAGCGACGTGGCGCCCAGCTCCGCCAGCACCTGCGCCGACAGCGCATACGGGCTCTCGTGCTCCTCCCAGAGCCGCAGCGGCGCGTCGATGCCGAGCGAAGCGAGGAGCGAGCCTTCCTCGAACCGCGGGCAGATCATAACCGGGGCGCCCGACTTCGGCAGGATCATCGCCACCAGTCGCTCGGTGGCGTTCCAGCCCACGCCGGCGAAGTAGCGCAGCGAGGCGCCCGCCCCGACGATCATCGCGTCGGTGGTCATCAGCGCCTGCGCCCGGGCCAGCCGCGCCGCGCGCTCGGCCTGCGAGATGGGCGGCGCGGCGTTCGGCCACGGCTTCATCTGCGCCAATTCGCGATCCGCACTCGACCCGCCGACGCCGTTCATGCTTACGCTCCTGCCGCGCTTACCTGCGTGTATAGGCTGGGGCATGGCCGGGAGTCAGGATTTCGCCGCCGATCCGCGGAACGCGGACCTGCGCATCTATGTGAACGGCGACCTCGTCCCGCGGGCCGAGGCCAGGGTGTCGGTGTTCGACGCCGGCTTCGTGCTGGGCGACGGCGTCTGGGAAGGCCTGCGCCTGCACCACGGCCGCCTGCTGTTCCTGGAAGCGCACCTGGAGCGGCTGTTCCAGGGGCTCAGCGACATCGCGCTGCCCCTCGGGCTCACGCCGGCCGAACTCACCGCCGAGATCCGGCGCACGCTGGACGCCAACGGCATGACGCACGGCGCGCACCTCCGCCTGATGGTGACCCGCGGCGAGAAGCAGGCGGTGAACCAGGACCCGCGCAACTGGCTGGGCAAGCCCACCATCGTCATCACCGCCGAGTACAAGGAGCCCTCGCCCGCGATCCTGACCCGGGGCCTGGCGCTGGCCACCTCTGCGATCGTCTGCACGCCGCGCGAGATGTTCGACATGCGGCTGAACTCCCACAGCCGGCTGGCGCTGATCCGCGCCCTGCTCGACGCGATCGGGAAGGGCGGCGACGAGGCCCTGATGCTCGATCCGAACGGCTACGTCTCATCCTGCAATGCGACGAACTTCTTCTGGGTGAAGGATGGCCGGGTGATGACGTCCACCGGCGACTACTGCTTCAACGGCGTGACCCGCGCCAACGTCATCGACCTCTGCCGCCGGCACGGCGTCCCGATCACGCTGGGCGACTTCGAGCTGGCCGACGTGGCCGAGGCGGACGAGGCCTTCGTCACCGGCACCTTCGGCGGCCTGACGCCGGTCAGCAGCATCGACGGCCACGCGCTGGCCGAGGCCCTGCCGGGGCCCATGACCGTGCAGCTCCGCGCGCACTACGAGGCGCTCAAGGACGAGGATGCCGGCAAGTGACCATCCGCATCGCCATGTGGTCGGGTCCCCGGAACATCTCCACGGCGATGATGCGCAGCTTCGAGAACCGCCCGGACTGCGTGGTGGCGGACGAGCCCTTCTACGCCGCCTACCTCGCCGCCACCGGCCTCGACCACCCGATGCGCGACGAGGTGCTGGCCGCCCAGCCGCAGGACTGGCGCCGCGTCGTGGCCGACCTCGACGCCATCGCCGCGCCGCTGGTCTACGAGAAGCACATGAGCCACCACATGCTGCCCGGCTTCGGGACGGCGTGGACCGAAAGCCGCCGCAACGCCTTCCTGATCCGCGACCCGGCCGAGGTGCTGGCCTCCTACGTCCAGAAGCGCGGCGCGGCGACGCTCGACGACATCGGCGTGGTCCAGCAGCATGAGCTGTTCGACCGCGTCTGCGACGATCTGGGCCGCCCGCCGCCCGTGGTGCGCGGCGCCGACGTGCTCGCGCATCCCGGCGCGATGATCTGCGCGCTGTGCGACGCCCTCGACATTCCGTTCCGCGAGCCGATGCTGAGCTGGCCCGCCGGCCGCCGGGAGAGCGACGGCGTCTGGGCCCCGGCCTGGTACGACGCCGTCGAGCGCTCCACCGGCTTCGAGACGCCCGAGCGCCGCGCCTACCCGCCGCTGCCGGACGACCTGGCGCGCATCGCCGACGCCGCCCGGCCGCACTACGAGGCGCTGGCGGCGCACCGCCTGCGGGTATCGGAACCCGCCGCCGCCGTCAGTTTCGGAACCTGACGCCCACATAGGCGGCGATGCCGGGCTCGCGGTAGCCCAGAACCTCCGAGAACCGCCTGTCGGTGACGTTCTCGACCCGCGCCGTCACGCTCAGTTGCCTGGTCACGTCATAGGCGCCGGCCACGTCGGCGGTGACGAAGCCCGGGCGCCGGGCGCGGCTGAACCCGTCGCGGGCGGTGTCGGTCTGGCTGGTCTCGCCGCGCACCGTCAGCGACGCCGACCACGGCCCTTCGTCGTCCCAGAACAGCGCCGCCGAGCCCGAGTGGTCGGGCACGCGCAGCAGGCTTCGGTCGGTCGAGCGGTCGATGGCGTCGGTCCAGGCGTAGGCCAGCTTCACCCGCAGGCTCTCGCTCACCTTCGCGTCGAACTCGGCCTCGAGCCCGTTCGAGCTGGTCTTGGCGATGTTGATGTAGCGGCTGGCGACATAGGCGATCTGGTCGCGGACCAGCAGGCGATAGGCCGTCACCGACGTCGAGATCCGGTCGTTCGCCCAGCCGAACCGCAGGTCGTAGCCTTCCGCCTTCTCGGGCCGCAGCGGAACGGCGGGGGCGAAGCAGAAGTCGCACACGACCTGGCTGACCGTGGGGGTCTTGAAGCCCGTCCCGGCGGAAGCCACCGCGTTGAACCCGCGGCCGAGGTCGACCGCGGCGGCGAGACGAGCGGTGGTCCTGGCCTCGTAGGCCTCCGGGTCGTCGTGGCGCACGCTGCCGGTGAGCGTGAGGCCCGCCCACTTCGCCTGGCCCACCGCGAAGACGGCGGTGTTGGAGAGGTTGCGCGACAGGCCGGTCGAGAGGTTCGCGTCGCTCGCCTGCCGCTCGGCGCCGACGACGAAGAGGTCGTCCTTGGCGGCCGTCCAGCGGATCACCTGCCGGTCGGCGTCCACCACCGACGGGAACGAGGAGATGTTCTTCCGACGCAGATCGTAGGCGCCGAAGCTCAGCTCGTGCGTCAGGCCCAGGGCCTCGACCGTCGCGCGCGCGAAGCCCTGCCAGTTGCGGCTCCGGGCGCGGTCGGGCGTGTCGCCCAGCGCGAAGGCGGGCGGCGGGAAGCCGTCGATGTCGATGGCGGAGCGGCTGTAGCGCAGCCGCGCGTCCAGCTTCACCTGCTCCGAGACGTTGAAGCGGCCGGCGACGTTGCCGGTCCAGGTCCTGAAGCCGTCCTTCTCGGTCCCGGTGTCGGCCTTGGAGACGCCGTCGGTGCGGAAGGCGGTGACGCTGGCCGAGAGCGCGTAGCGGTCGGCCCTGGTCCCCGCGCCCGCGAACCCGCGCGCGGTGGTGAACGAGCCGCCCTCGGCGGCCAACTCCAGCCCGTCCAGCTCACGGGTGGTGAAGCTCACGACGCCGCCGATGGCTTCCGAGCCCCAGAGCGACCCCTGGGGGCCCGACAACACCTCGACGCGCTCCAGGTCGCCGGTCTGCAGCGAGGCCGGATCGTAGTCGCCGTTCGGCGCCCCGGCGTCGCCCACCGGCACGCCGTCGATCAGCACCAGGGTCTTGTCGGGGCCGGCGCCGCGGATCCGGATCGCCGCCACGCCGCCGAACGCGCCGGCGCGCGCGATGCTGACGCCGGGGATCGTCGAGAGCAGGTCGGCCGCGAAGCTCACGTTGCGCGCCTCGATCTCGGCGCGGTCGATCACATGGGCGCCGGTGATCACCTTCGGATCGGTTGGCAGGCGCGCGGCGGTGACCACGAGTTCGTCGACGGGGGTTTCGGCGCGGGCCGGCATGGCGGCCAGCGCGGCGAGCGCCGCGGTGGCCAGGAGGGGGTATCGCATAGGTCAGACTCCATCTTCGGAGTCGCGGCGTCAGAGCCTGGCTCTGCCGGTCGTTGGCCTGGTCCCGGGCCGCGGACGAGCGACGGAAGAAGACGGCAGGTCTCCTGGCTTGCGGGTCGCCGGACCTCGTCCCCGCCTTCCCGGGACGGCCGCCGCGGCGGTCTCCCAGTGGCGCTCCGGACTTGCCGGAGGAAAGGACGCGGCCCTCGCCGCTCACAGTTGCGGGCACAGCCGGGGATTCGCACCCCGGTTCCCTCTTGGCCCCCGTCAGGGGGACCGCCTTCACGGGCGGCGTATTGCTACGGTTCCGACGGGGGAGCAAGCCCGCGGCGACGCGGACCTGCCCTGCCCGACGTCCGTCGAGGCGGGGGGGAATTACTTCAATCTCGAACGATCATCCCGCAGGCGGCGGCGCGGCCTTAAACGAGATTGGCCTTGTAGAGCTTGGTCAGTTCGGCCCACGCCTTCTCGGCCGAGGCTTCGTCGTATACCGCGCTGCCCTTCACGCACCAGCCGTGGTTGGCCGGATAGACCTCGACCGTCGCCGGGCGCTTCGTCTCGGCGAAGGTGGCCTTGAGGATGTCCTTGGAGTCCGGCTGGGCCTTGTCGTCGTTCTGGGCCACGCAGACCAGGTAGGCGGCCTTGGTCCTGGCGACCAGCAGGTGCGGGCTGTCGGGGTTCTTCGTGGTCAGGCCGCCGCCGTGGAAACTGCCCACCGCGCCGATGCGGTTCGGGACCGCCGCGGCGGTGCGGAACGACAGCGGGCCGCCCATGCAGTAGCCCTGCACGCCGACCTTCTTCTTCCTGTTGGTCTGCGGCTGGGCGTCGAGGAAGGCGACATAGGCGATCGCGTCGCGGTCGATGCCGTCGTTGGTCATCGCGCCGCGGAAGCCCATCAGCACCGCGCGATTCTCCGGCTTGGAGAAGTCGAACTCGGCCGGCACGACCGGCGCCTTCTTGCTGCGATAGAAGGGGTTGGGCACCAGCACGACGTAACCCTGGGCGGCGAGCCGGCGGCCCATCTCGCGCATCACGGGACGCAGCCCGAAGATGTCGGGCCAGAGCACGACGGCCGGCCAGGTCCCCTTGCCCGACGGATAGATGAGCGCCGAGTCCGACACGCCGTCCGGCGTCTTGACCTCGACGTCCCGCTCCACGACGTCGGCGGCGTAGGCCCCCGTCGCCGCGCCCGCGGCCGCCACCGTCAGCAGGCCGAAGCCGCGCCGCGACACGGTGGGATCCTTGACCTGGCCAACGTGGATTTCGTCGTCGCACATGGGAGCCTCCCTAGCTCTTCTCTCTCGTCGCCCAACCCTGACGCGGATTGTTGCGGCCCGATTTCGCGCGGCGAGCGAACCACACCTGCGCGCCGATTGCACGGGACTCGCGCTATGAGCCCGACATGACCTCGCCCGAGCGCATCGCCCGCGCCGACCGCACCGTTCCCTACGTCGAGGTGCAGTTGCGGCTGGCCCACCGCATGGCCGAACTCACCGGCGCGCCGCTCGGCGAGATGGCGCTCGCCCACACCAACCTTCACCGCCGCCTGGGCCTCGGCGTCTGGCGCGACGGTCCGCCCGCCGCGGGCTGGGCGCCCTACGCGCAGGCGCTGGAGGCCGCGCCCGACCTCGCCGCCCGCGTGGCCCTGACCCGCGAGGCCTGGCTCGCCGCGGCGGAAGAGGTGCTGCCGCATCCCGGCCAGACCGGCTTCGGCTGCTTCGCCCACGAGCCGGCGAACGACGAGGGCGTGGTGCGTATCCACTTCTACAACCTCGACACCGACGACGCCGGCGGCCCCCTCGCCGGCGCGAAACGCGCCCTCCGGCAGGCCGAACTCCGCGCGCTGACCGCCAACGTCCTGCGGACGAGCCCCCAGGCGCACACCGTCCGCGGCGGCTCCTGGCTCTACAACCTGGAGGCCTACCGCAGGCTGTTTCCGCCGGACTACGCCGCCTCGCGCCGCCCCTACGACCGCGCCATCAGCATCCGCGGCACGGCCGTCTGGGGCCAGGTCATCGACAGCCGCGAGGCGGTGCGTCCCGATGTCCGCGACGCCGTGGTCGCCAACCTGCCCACGCTCGATCCCGTGGCGCCGTGGAAGGCCTTTCCCTACCGGATGCTGGCCGTCGAAGCTCCGATCGGGAGCTTCGCCCGCTTCTACGGCGTCAGTGGATCGCGACCGGGTTGATCACCACCTGCACGGTGCCCTGGAAGCGCGGCTGGCCCAGGACGAACAGGAACTCCCTCACCCCGTCCGCCGCCATCGCGCCGGTGGCGATGTTCTCCAGGATATGCACGCCCTTCCTGGCGAGCAGCGTCTGGTGAACCTCGAAGGGGCGGTTCGCGTCGGCGAAGGGAATGTGCTCCAGCGCGATGGTGTCGGCGCCGATGGCCACCACGCCCTGGTCGGCCAGCCACGCGGCGCCCTCGACGCCCAGCCCCGGCTCCTGTGTCTGGTATCGGGCCTTGTCGACGCTGAGCATCTTCATCCAGCCGGTGTGGAACAGCACCACGTCGCCCTTCGCGATCTTCACGCCCTGGGCCTTCATCGCCGCCTCGATCTCGGGCCGGTTGAAGGCCTGGCCGGCCTCCAGCATCGGCTTTCCGAAGTGCCTGGCCATGTCGATCAGCACGCCGCGCGTCACGATCGGCGGCACGTCGGCGAGGTCGAGCTTGGTGAAGCCCCTGGGCCCGCGCAGGTCCTCCCCCTTCAGGCCGTTGTAGTAGCGGTGGTCGATGCCGAGATGGCCGAAGCCGTCCATCTGGGTGCCGATGCCCATGCTGGTGGTCACCTTCTCGTCGTGGGCGGTCACCTTGTTGTCGCCGGCCGGCGGCTGGCCCGCGGGCGGGCTCTGCACGATTTCGGCGGTGTATGTGCGCTGGCCGTAGACCGGGCTGTCGGGGCCGGTGGGGATGCCCAGCGCATAGACCTTGCCCGTCTTCACCAGCGCCGCCGCACGCTTCACGCCCTCGGGCGTCAGGTTGTTGACCGCGCCGCGCAGGTCGTCTGCGCCGTACTTCGACGGCCACCAGCGCTCTTCCGCGAACGCGGCGCCCGCGTCGAACAATCCGATCGCCGCCGCCGCGACCGCCGCCTGCCTCAACCCCATCGCCCATCCTCCCGCGTCGCCTGGCCCGCAGCCTCTCACGGGCAGGCGCGCCATGCCACGGCTTCGGCGCGCCACGGCGCCGGGCGGCCTCACCCGATGGTTTCGAGCACCAGGACGGGCCTTTGCGCGGGCCGCAGGTTCCGCCGGTCGATGCGGCGCAGCTCGGCGAAGGTCATGTGCGGATGGGTGCGGGTCAGCTCCCGCAGTCGCCCCACGGCCACCGGCGCATAGGCGAGCACCACGCCCGCGGTGTCGCCCGCCAGGTCGTGGAACGACATCTCGCGGCCCACCAGCGCCTGGGCCACCTCGCTCGCGGCGCCCAGGCCCACCATGGCGACGGCGATCTCGGCGGCGCGCGAGCGGGGCAGCGCCGCCGTGGCGCCCAGCGTCAGGCCGTAAAACAGCAGCGCATGCGCCACCGTGTCCGGGAACGGCAGGCCGAGGTCGCGGTAGCGGAAGGGTCCGGTCAGCGCGACCGCCGCCGAGGCGGCCGCGAGGATCGCGCCGAAGCGGCACGCGCGCATCAGTCGGTGAGGTGTGAGGCGCATCGCTTTCTGCCGGCCCGGTACGAGGCGCACCATGGTCCGGCAGGGTGAAGACCCGCTTGAGAGGCGTGGTTTACGAAGTCCTGCCGCCGCCGAGCGTGCGCGACACGCCCAGCGCGATCAGCGTCTGGCCGCCGAAGTAGAGGCCCCAGACCGCGAGCCCCATCGGCAGGATGTCGAGCGCCGGCCGCCCCGTGCGGGCGAAGATCAGGAGGTCGGACACCGCGAACATGATCGCCCCCGCCGCCGTCAGGGTCCGCGGGAAGCGCGACAGCCAGGCCGCCGCCGTCATCGCCGAGAGCCCCGCCGCGTAGAGCGCGATCAGCCCCGCGCCCGCACGCTCGGGCGGCAGCAGGTAGGCGATCGCCGGGATCGCCACGAAGAGCACGCCGGCGACCGTCCAGTCCGCCGCGCCGAGACGGCGGCGGTTCCTCAGGTAGAGCCCGATCGCGGTCAGGTGCCCGGCCAGGAACGCCAGCGCCCCCGTCACCAGCCCGTGCGTCTCCAGCAGCACGTCGCCCAGGGCCCCGAAGGCCATCACGACCGCCAGCAGCCAGCCGTCGGGTCCCTTCGCCCGCGACGCCGCGTAGAGCGCCAGGAGCCCGACCCCGGCGCCCTTCCAGGCGATGGAGGCCGCCTGCGGCAGCGGCAGGAACCAGGAGGCGACGTAGCTGGCCCCCGCGGCCACCGCGGCGGCGAGCAGCAGCCCCGCGACACCTTGGCGAGGCAGGGTCATTCGAAGCCCCTCAGCTCGCACCACACGTCCATCGCGTCGCGGCTGGCGCGCAGCGTGTTGATCGGATGCGCCTCGTCGCGGTAGCCGAGCGCCATGCCGGAGAAGACCATGTGGTCCTCGGGCATTCCCAGGAACTTCGCCACGGTCTGCGGATAGCGCGCCCAGTATTCCTGCGGGCAGGTGTCGAGCCCGCGCTCCAGCGCCAGCAGCATCACGTTCTGCATGTACATGCCGAGGTCGGCCCACTGCGGCGGACCCAGCTTGCGGTCCAGGCAGAAGAAGACGCCCACCGGCGCGCCGAAGAACTCGCCGTTCTTGGCCAACTGGCGCAGGCGCGCGGGCTTGTCCTCCCGCGGGATGCCGATGGAGGCGTAGAGGTCCTCGCCGTTCTGGAACCGCCGCGTGCGGAAGGGGTCCCAGAGGTTCGGCGGATAAACGTCGTACTCGGGCGTTTCGCCGAACGGGTTCGCCGCGACGAGCGCCTTGAACTCGGCCAGCGGGACGCCGCTCACCGCATAGATCCGCCACGGCTGCAGGTTGCCGCCCGACGGCGCGCGTGCGGCGCGCTCCAGGATCTCCGCCACCAACGCGCCGGGCACCGGGTCGGGCCTGAAGGCGCGGATCGACACCCGCCGCTCGATCGCTTCAGAAACCTGCATCTTCGCTCCCCCGTAGCGTGACCTGGACCGACTCTGGCAGACTCGCGACTAGCATCCACACCCTAGGGCAGGGCAAGCGAAGTGGCGAAGGCGGGGGCGAGGCAGGGGGCGAAGGCGCGCGGCGGGTTCTGGGGCGTCGTGAGGGCGGCGATCGCCGCCGGCCTCATGATCTTCGTCATCGGCCCCGTCATCGTGGTGGCCGTCTACCGCTTCGTGCCGCCGCCGATCACCTTCCTGATGGTGCAGCGGGTGTTCGAGGGCCACGGCCTCGAGCGCAGGTGGGTCCCGATGCGCCGGATCTCCCCCAACCTGGTCCGCGCCGTCATCGCCGCCGAAGACGCACGCTTCTGCGACCACCGGGGCTTCGACCTCGAGGCCATCGAGAAGGCCATGGCCGCCAACGCCGCGGGCAAGAAGCTGCGGGGCGGCTCCACCATCAGCCAGCAGACCGCCAAGAACGTGTTCCTGTGGCCGGGCCGCGACTGGGTCCGCAAGGGCCTGGAGACCTGGTTCACCGTCCTCATCGAGATCGGCTGGGGCAAGGAGCGGATCATGGAGGTCTACCTGAACTCCATCGAATGGGGCCCGGGGGTCTACGGCGCCGAGATGGCCGCGCAGAAGAACTTCCACGTGCCGGCCAGCAGGCTCACCGTCCAGCAGGCGGCCCGCCTCGCCGCCATCGTGCCGAAGCCGCTGTCGTGGAAGGCCGCCAAGCCCGGCCCCTACATGAAGCGCCGCGCCGGCAGCATCAACCGCAACGCCAGGGCTGTGCGCCGCGAAGGCCTCACCGCCTGTGTCCTTTAGGCCACAGGTCCGTAACCGCTCCTTAGTCCTGTGTCGGCCACGCTTCCCGCATGGGAGCGAAACAGGAAGTCTCCAGGCTCAGCCTGATCGTCGCCGCCGCGATCGCCGCGATCCTGCTTGCGCCGCGAAGTCCGCCGCCGTCGATGGACGCGCCGAGCATGAGCGTCGCCCAGTAGCCGCGCCCTCGGAGGGCGCCTTGTCGGGAACGGTGTCGCCGCATCGGGGTTTTGTCGGCCGACACGCCGCAAGGAGGCTCCGATGAACGTCCGTGAAGTCATGACCGCCCAGGTCGCCACCGCCAGTCCGCGCACCACCATCCGCGAAGTGGCCCAGACCATGGTGAAGGTCGAGAGCGGCGCAGTGCCGGTCGTCGACGACGGCAAGGTGGTCGGCCTGATCACCGACCGCGACATCGTCATCCGCGTCGTGGCCGAGGGCGGCAGCCTGGATACGCCCGCCGCCGAGGTGATGACCGAGGGCGTCGAGACCTGCCGCGAGGACGACAACGTCGCCGACGCCACCGGCAAGATGGCCTCGAAGCAGATCCGCCGCCTCGTCGTGCTCGACGAGCAGGGCAGGATGGCGGGCATCCTGTCGCTGGGCGACGTGGCCGTCGACTATGGCGCCAAGGCCGTCGGCAAGACCCTGGAAGCCATCTCCGAGAACACCCCCGCGGCGCATTAGGGCCCGCAAAGCCCTCGCAAGCGGCGGCGCGTGAGTGCCAACCCGCGGCGTTGGTGCTAGACCGACCGATGCAGGGGCGCCGCACGGGAGCGGCGTCCGGGGGGACGCATCATGGACCTCGACGCGCTCATCCTGTCGCGGCTGCAGTTCGCGTTCACGATCGCGTTCCACATCATCTTCCCGAGCTTCACGATCGGGCTGGCCAGCTACCTCGCCGTGCTCGAAGGCCTGTGGCTGGTCACGAAACGCGACGCGTTCAGGACGCTCTACCTCTTCTGGGTGAAGATCTTCGCGATCTCGTTCGGGATGGGCGTCGTCTCGGGCGTGGTGCTCAGCTACCAGCTCGGCACCAACTGGAGCACCTTCTCCGCCGTCGCCGCGCCGGTGATCGGGCCGCTGCTGGCCTTCGAGGTGCTGGCCGCCTTCTTCCTCGAGGCCTCGTTCCTGGGCGTGATGCTGTTCGGCTGGAAGAAGGTCGGGCCCGGCCTGCACCTGACCGCCACCGTCCTGGTCGCCCTCGGCACCCTTATGTCGGCTTTCTGGATCATTTCAGCTAATAGCTGGATGCAGCATCCAACCGGCTTCACCCAGCTTCCCGACGGCACGCTGCGCGCCGTCGACTGGATGCAGGTGATCTTCTCGCCCACCTTCCCCGAGCGCTTCGCCCACATGGTGATGGCGGCCTACCTGACGACCGCGCTGGTGGTCGGCGCGGCCTCCGCCTGGCGGCTGCTGCGCAGGGGACGCGAGGACGAGTCGTGCCTGGCGCTGCGAATGGCGATCGGGATGTTCGCGATCGTGGCGCCGCTGCAGCTCTTCGTGGGCGACCTGTCCGGCAAGGACGTCGAGCGGCTCCAGCCGGCGAAGCTCGCCGCCATCGAGGCCTTCTGGGAGACGCGCACGGAGCAGCCCTTCCACGTGGTCGCCTGGCCCGACCGCGCGGCCGAGAAGAACCTCTTCGCGCTGTCCATCCCGAAGATGGGCAGCTTCATCAGCGCCGGCTCGACCCAGGCCGAGGTGAAGGGCCTGAAGGCCTTCGCGCCGTCCGACCGCCCGCCGGTCTTCATCGTCTTCTGGGCCTTCCGGATCATGGTGGGCCTGGGCGTGCTGATGATCGGGCTCGGCGCCTGGGGCGCATGGCTGATGTGGCGGACGACGGGACCCGAGACCAGCCGCTGGTTCCTGCGCGCCGCCGTGGCCATGGGGCCGGCGGGCTTCGTGGCCGTGATCTGCGGCTGGATCGTCGCCGAAGTGGGCCGCCAGCCCTACGTGATCTACGGCGTCCTGCGCACCGCCGACGCCGTGTCGCCCGTGGGCGCGGGCCAGGTCTCGGCGTCGCTGCTCGGCTTCATGATCGTCTACGCGGTGATCTTCACCATCGGCGTCCTCTACATCCTGCGCCTGATCGCGCAGGGGCCCGAGCGCATCGCCGAGGCGCCGCACGATCCGAACCGCCCGCCCGGCGCCGCCATGGCCGCCGCGCCCCGCGAGGCCGGCCAATGAGCCTCGACCTGCCCTTCATCGCGGCCGGCGTCATCGCGCTCGCCGTCCTGATGTACGTGCTGCTCGACGGCTTCGACCTCGGCATCGGCATCCTGTTCCCGTTCGCGAAGACGGACAGAGAGCGCGACATCATGATGGATACGGTCGCGCCGATCTGGGACGGCAACGAGACCTGGCTGGTGCTGGGCGGCGGCGGGCTCTTCGCGGCCTTCCCGTTCGCCTACGCGGTGCTCATGCCGGCGCTCTACCTGCCGATCATCGTCATGCTGCTGGCCCTGATCCTGCGCGGCTGCGCCTTCGAGTTCCGCCACCGGGCCCGCGCCCGCGGCAAGGCCTTCTGGACCGCGGCCTTCGCGGGCTCCTCGCTGGCGGCCACGCTGGCCCAGGGCTTCGTGCTCGGCGGCTTCATCCAGGGAATCAAGCTCGACGGCCGCGCGTTCGGCGGCGGCCCCTTCGACTGGGCGACGCCCTACAGCGCCCTCGTGGCCGTCGGCCTGGTGGCCGGCTACGCGCTCCTGGGCGCGACGTGGCTCGTCTGGCGGACCGACACTGAACTGCACAGCCAGGCGCGGCGCTGGGCCTGGGTCTCCGCGGCGGCCACCGCCGCCCTCCTGGCCGTCGTCAGCCTCGCGACCCTCTTCGTCCATCCGCGGATCGCCGGGCGCTGGGGCTTCCACGGGGACGGTTTCGACATGGCGACCTTCGCGCCGCTGCTGCCGATTCCCCTGGTGGGCCTGGCCGGCCTGCTGGTCGCCGCCTGGACGCTGCGCAGGCCCGAGCGCCACCACGCCGGACCGTTCGTGGGCGCCTGGATCGTCTTCCTGTCCGGCTACGCCGGCCTCGCGGCCAGCTTCTTCCCGAACATCGTCCCCTACGACCTCAGCTTCCGCGACGCCGCCAACGCCGACAACGCGCTCGCGCTGCTGCTGAGCGGCGTGGCGATCCTGCTGCCGATGATCCTCGGCTACACGATCTGGGTCTACTGGCTGTTCCGCGGCAAGGTCGGGAGCGATGCGGGATATCATTGAGCGTCCCCCGGAGGCCGGGGCGCCGCTGCCGCCCCTCTGGAAGCGGCTCGCCTGGTTCGCCGGGCTTTCGCTCTCCGGAGCGCTCTCGTGCGCGGCCATCGCCTACGGGTTGCGGCTGCTCCTCAGATAGGCTCCAAGGCCCGGATGGCCGAACCGCTCTGCCGCCTCTACCTGATCACCCCGCCGCGCCTGGACGACCTGGCCGCCTTCGGCCGCACGCTGGCCCACGCGCTGGACGCCGGCGACGTGGCCGCCCTGCAGATCCGCCTCAAGGATGCGTCCGACGAGGTGATCGCCGCCGCCGTCGATGCGCTGTCGCCCATCGCGCAGGCCCGCGGCGTCGCGGTGATCCTGAACGACCGCCCCGACCTGGCCGCGAAGCTCGGCTGCGACGGCGTCCACGTCGGCCAGGAGGACATGCCGCTCAAGGAGGCGCGCCGGCTCATGGGCCCGGACCGCATGGTCGGCGTCACCTGCCACGACAGCTTGCACCTGGCCATGGAAGCGGCCGAGGAGGGCGCGGACTATGTGGCGTTCGGGGCTTTCTTTCCGACCACCACGAAGGATGCGTCCACACGGGCCGACCCCGAACTGCTGACGGGCTGGCAGGCCGACATGGTCGTTCCCTGCGTCGCCATCGGCGGCATCACCGTCGAGACCGCCCGCGGCCTCGCCAGGGCCGGCGCCGACTTCCTCGCCGTCAGCGCCGGCGTCTGGGCCTATGCCGACGGCCCCGCCGCCGCCGTGAAGGCCTTCAACGCCGAGATGCTGGCGGGCGCGGCCGAACGCTGATCCACCGTTGTGGGACTCGGCGGCCCGCTACTCCGGCGGCCCGTCCGGGTAGACCGGCACGCCCTTCGGCGAAGTCACGAACGGGTGGCCGGTGGCGGCGTGGGTCATGCGGTGAGGCCCCGGCAACGTGTGATCGGCGAAGCAGCCGCCGCTGACGCCCAGGATGTCCCCGCCCCAGCTCTCGTCGTCGGGGGCGTACCAGACCGGGGTCCCGCACCGCGCGCACTGGCGGAACCGCGTCGTCGCGTCGTCGAGCCGGAAGGCCTTCTCCGCGCCGCTCTGTGCGACCATCTGGCCGGGCCTGAAGTAGGCGGTCACGCCGAAGAAGCTCCCCGTGCGGCGCTGGCAGCGGGTGCAGCAGCAACTCGACACCAGCATCGGATCGCCCTCCAGCGTCACCGAATAGTCGCCGCAGAAGCACCTCGCCACGCGTTGGGTCATCGTCCGCTCCTTGCCTTGGTCCGCCCCGGAGACTAGGTATCGCGCCCTCCGTCCGCCTGCCGAGATCTTTCCCAACGTGAGCACCCAATCCGCCCTCCTGAAGGTGATGAGCGACGCTGCCCGAAAGGCGGCGCGCGGGCTGAACCGCGACTTCGGTGAACTCGCCGAGCTGCAGGTGGCCAAGAAGGCGCCGGCCGACTTCGTCTCGGCGGCCGACCTCAAGGCCGAGCAGGTGCTGTTCGAGGCGCTCACCAAGGCGCGCCCCGGCTACGGCTTCTGGGGCGAGGAGCGCGGCCTGGTCGAGGGCACCGACAAGTCCCACCGCTGGATCGTCGACCCGCTGGACGGGACCACCAACTTCCTGCACGCCATCCCGCACTTCGCGATCAACATCGCGCTGGAGCGTGACGGGGCGGGCATCGTCGCCGCGGTCACCTACAACCCGATCACTCACGAGATGTTCTGGGCCGAGAAGGGCAAGGGCTGCTTCGTCAACGAGCACCGCCTGCGCGTCGCCGCCCGCCGCAACATGGACGAGGCGGTGTTCGCCACCGGCATCCCGTTCCTGGGCCACGGCCAGCACGCGAAGTTCCTGAAGGAGCTGCACCAGATCAGCCAGCGGGTGGCGGGCGTCCGCCGCTTCGGCTCGGCCGCCCTCGACCTCGCATGGGTCGCCGCAGGGCGCTTCGACGGCTACTGGGAGCGCGACCTGAACGCCTGGGACCTGGCGGCCGGCACGCTGCTGGTCACCGAAGCGGGCGGCAAGGTCACCGACGCCGAGGGCGGCGACGAGGTCCTGACCTCGGGCTCGATCGTCGCGGGCAACCTCGAGCTCCACCCGCAACTGCTCGGTCGCCTGACGGCCGCGAAATAGGGCTAAGCTCGGCGGCATGATCACCCGCCGCACCCTCGCCGCCTCCGCCATCGCCGCCTCGGCCGTCGTGCCCGCCGCTGCGAGGACGCCGGTCCGCCCCCTCGTCATCGCCCACCGGGGCGCGAGCGGCGAGCGGCCCGAGCACACGCTGATGGGCTACACCCTGGCCATCGACGAGGGCGCGGACTTCATCGAGCCCGATCTCGTCTCTACGAAGGACGGCCACCTCGTCGTGCGCCACGAGAACGAGATCGCAGGCACGACCGACGTCGCCAGCCGGCCGGAGTTCGCGAGCCGCAAGGCCGAGAAGACGATCGACGGCGAGAAGGTCAGCGGCTGGTTCACCGAGGACTTCACGCTGGCCGAGCTGAAGACGCTGCGCGCCCGGGAACGCCTGCCCGGCCTGCGCCCCGGGAGCGCGAGGTTCGACGGCCTCTACGCCATCCCGACCTTCCAGGAGGTCATCGACCTGGCGAAGGCCGACAGCAAGCGCGTGGGCCGCCAGATCGGCGTCTATCCCGAGATGAAGCATCCGGCCTATTTCGCGGGCCTCGGCCTGCCGCTGGAGGGCCGCGTGCTCGACGCGCTCAGGAAGAACGGCCTCAACACCAGAACCGCGCCGGTCTTCGTCCAGTGCTTCGAGGTCGAGCCGCTGAAGACGTTCGGCCGGCTCGGCGGCCGTGCGCGTCGCGTCATGCTGGTCAGCCAGGGTCCGGCGCCGGTGGACGTGAAGAGCGCCGCCGGCGTCAAGGCCATCGCGGCGTTCGCCGAGGGCCTGGGCCCCGAGTGGCCGCTGGTGATCCCCCCGCTCGACGGCGGCCTCGGGGCCCCCACCGCGCTGGTGAGGGACGCCCACGCCGCCGGCCTGCAGGTCCACCCCTGGACCGTCCGCGCGGAGAACGTCTTCCTGCCACCGAAGCTGCGCAGAGGCGCCAACCCCGCCGACCACGGCGACGTCGAAGCGGTGTTCAAGGCCCTCTACGCAAGCGGCGTCGACGGCGTGTTCTCGGACTTCCCGGGCCTGGCCGTGGCGGCGAGGGACGCTTAGCCGCCGATCCGCCCGACATTGGCGACAAGTGGCTCCGGTCGTCCCTGCGGCGAAGCCGGGATGACAAACGTAGGGTGGTTGTGGGTCACGCCGCCTCGAACTGCAGGGCCGCCAGCCGCGCGTAGAGGCCGTTCCTGGCGACCAGCTCGTGGTGCGTGCCTTCCTCGACGACGCGGCCCTCATCCATGACGACGATGCGGTCGGCCTTCAGCACGGTGGCCAGGCGGTGGGCGATCACCAGGGTGGTGTGGCCCTTCATCGCCTCGTCCAGCGCGCGCTGCACCAGGTGTTCGTTTTCGGCGTCGAGCGCGCTGGTGGCCTCGTCGAGCAGCAGGATCGGCGCCTCGCGGATCAGGGCCCGGGCGATCGCCAGCCGCTGCCGCTGGCCGCCCGAGAGGGCGCGCGCCCGGTCGCCGACCTGGGTCGCCGTTCCGTCCGGCAGGGCGCTGAGGAAGCCTTCGGCCTGCGCCGCCCTGATCGCGCCGGCCACCTCGAGGTCGCTGGCCCCGCCGCGGCCGAACCGCACGTTCTCCGCCGCCGTGCCCGAGAACAGCGGGCTCTCCTGCGCCACCAGGGCCATGCGGGCCCGCACGTCGCGCGGGTCGGCGTCGGTGAGGTTCACCCCGTCGACCATCACGCGCCCGGCCTGCGGGTCGTAGAAGCGCAGCAGGAGGCGGAAGACCGTGCTCTTGCCCGAGCCCGACGGGCCGACCAGCGCCACGCGCTCGCCCGGCCGCACGGCGAGCGAGAAGGCCTTCAGCGCCGGCAGGTCGGGGCGGCCCGGATAGGCGAAAGTCACCCCTTCGAACGCCAGCTCGCCCCGCGGCGGTCGCGGCAGCGCGATCGGGTCCGCGGGCGGCGCGACCCCCGGCCGGGCGTCCAGGAGTTCGCCGATGCGGTCCATGGCGCCGGCCGCCTTCTGCACCTCGCCCCAGGTCTCGCCCAGCGCGCCCACCGAGCTCGCCGCCATCACCGACAGGAAGGCGAACTGGAAGAGCGCGCCCCAGCTTATCTCGCCGCGGAGGCCCGCATGCACGCCCAGCCAGAAGACGCCCACCACCCCGCCGAACACCAGCACGATCACTGCGGCGGTCATCATGGCGCGGGTGGTGATGCGCCGCATCTGCGCCTGGAAGGCGTTCTCCACGGCCCCGCCGAACCGGTCGGCCGCGGCATCCTCGCGCCCGAACGCCTGCACGGTCTCCAGCGCGTCCAGGCTCTCGCCGGCCGAGCCCACGGCGTCGGCGAACCGATCCTGGGCGTTGGTGGTCAGCCTGCGGACGCGCCGGCCGAAGATGAACAGCGGCGCGATCACGAACGGGAAGGTCAGCAGCACCAGGCCCGTCAGCTTCGGGCTCACGAACACCAGCCAGATCAGCGCGCCGACCAGGATCAGCGTGTTGCGCAGCGCCACCGAGACCGAGGTCGCCAGCAGATTCTCGACGATGGCCACGTCAGTGGTCAGCCGCGACAGCACCTCGCCGGTTCGCGTGCCGAGGAAGAACGACGGGTCGAGCGTCAGGATATGGCGATAGACGGCCTTGCGGAGGTCGGCGACCACCCGTTCGCCCGTCGACGTCACGAAGTAGAACCTGAGCGCCGTGGCGATCGCCAGCGTCGCGGCCACCGCGCCAACCAGCAGGAACCGCTGGTCCACGCTCGCCGGGTCCAGGCCCTTGGCCGTCAGGTGGTCGACCACCTGGCGCACCGCCCATGAGATCGCCAGCGTCGCGCTCGACGACAGGAGGAGGAAGAACAGCGCCGCGCCCGCCCGGCCCCAGTGGGCCGCCAGGAACGGCCCCAGCCGGCGCAGCGCGCCCACGTTTCGGCTGCGGCCGCGCTTGGCCTTGGCGTCCGCCACCGACTGGGCGAGCGCCTGGCCGGCGCTGGGCCGCCCCTCGACGGAGGCGCTCTCGATGCCGGCTTGGGGCCCCGACTCACTCATCCCCGAACACCCTCGACAAGGCGCACCTTGCTTTTCACGCCGCGGTTCTCTATACGCGCGGCTTCCTTTTTCGCCGCCCTGACCGGGCCGGCCCGCACCCTTACGTCAGGCGTCCGTTCGATGAAACAAGACATCCACCCCGACTACCACTTCATCACCGTCGTCATGACGGACGGCACGACCTACAAGACGCGTTCCACCTACGGGAAGGAAGGCGACACGCTCAACCTGGACATCGACCCGAAGACCCACCCGGCGTGGACCGGCGGCGGTCACCAGATGCTGGACCGTGGCGGTCGCGTCTCGCGCTTCAACGCCAAGTTCGGCGCCTTCACGCGCAAGTGAGCCGGCATTAGCGGACTCATCCCGGCGAGGCCGGGATCCAGAACATGGACGCCGCGAGGGGCAACCTTCGCGGCGTTTTCCATTCGAGCTCCGCGCGGCGGAAGCTCGTTTCATTGGAACCGCGGTTCATTGAATGACGCCGCTGGCGCCGCCTATCCCCCGAACGCACTCTTCAGGCGGTCGAGGTGGCTGAGCACCGGGTTGGTCGGCTCGGCGGTTTCGCTGTCCACGTACATGCGCCGGTCAAGGTGGCGCACGCGCTCGTAGAGGCGCCAGGCGCGGTCGGCCAGGGCGGTCAGGCCGCGGGGGAGGTCGCCGCGCGAGGCTTCGGCGTCGGGATTGCGCGCGGTCTCGTCGGCGTTGAGGCGATAGCGCGCCTCGCAGGCGGCGGCCGGCTTCATGTCGCCTTCGCGCACGGCGCGTTGCACGAGGAGCCATGACGCCAGTTGCATGAGGCGCGTCGTAAGCCGCATGCTCTCGGCGGCGTAGGCCAGGGCCGCGTTGCGGGAAAGCAGCTTCGACTCCTGGCGACCCTCTCCGTCCAGGTAGGCGGCGGTCTCTTCGACCAGCTCCATGCCCTCCTGGAATGTCCGCTCGAACAGCTCGGAGCGGGCGAAGTCCTGGATGACGTCGTCACGCCAATCGGGGGCTCGGGTGTCCTGCATCCGGCGATCCCTACACCCAATGAGGTTTCCACGGACTGAACGAAAACGCCGCGGCGACCTTAGGCCGCTGGCCCGCGTCAGTTGGGTCGGGGCGCGAAGAGGGCGTCGGCGGCGGCGCGGCCCGACCGCTTCTTGTCGATCTGCGCCTGCACCCGCGCCTGCTCGGCGCGCAGGATGTCGAGCCGCTCTTCCAGCTCGTCCACGCCGAACAGTTCGAGGTCCTCGCGGCAGGCCTCGTACAGACGCTGGCCACGGCCGACCCGGGCTTCAGCAGGTTCTTCCATATCGAACCCTCCCTTGCGTCCCGCCAGCCTCTCCAGGCCGGAGAAGCTCGAATCCGGCGTGGGCGCCTTGCGCCCGTGTGGTGCGCCGCTATCTGACCTTTCGACGCTGATTTGCGCAAGTTTTCGGGGAATCCGCCATGACCAGTCCTGTCGAAGCCGAGACGATGATGGCGATCGCCGTCGAAGGCGGGAAAGGCCCGGCCTCGGCGCTGAAGCCCGTCCAGGTCCCGATTCCGCGGCCGGGGGACGGCCAGATCCTGATCCAGGTGAAGGCCGCCGGCGTGAACAGGCCCGACCTTCTGCAACGCATGGGCGGCTATCCGCCGCCGCCCGGAGCGCCCGACACCATGGGCCTCGAGGTCGCCGGTGTCGTGGCCAGGGCGGCGGGCCGCTGGAAGGTCGGCGACAGGGTCTGCGCGCTGCTGGGCGGCGGCGGCTATGCGGAGTACGCCGTGGTCGATGCGCGCCACGCACTGCCGATTCCCGACGGCATGAGCTTCGAGGAGGCGGCCGGCCTGCCCGAGACGGTGTTCACCGTCTTCGCCAACGTCTTCGAGCACGGCGCCCTGAAGGCCGGCGAGACGCTGATGATCCACGGCGCGACCTCCGGCATCGGCGTCACCGCCATCCAGATGGGCAAGGCCGCCGGCGCGAAGGTGATCGCCACCGGCCGCGGCGCCGACAAGGCGGCCGCCGCGCTCGCCCTCGGCGCCGACGTCGCCGTGGACGTGACCACCCAGGACTTCGCCGAAGTCGCCAAGGCCGAGGGCGGCGTCGACGTAGTGCTCGACATGGTGGGCGGCGACTACGTGCCGAAGAACCTCGACGCCCTGAAGACCGGCGGCCGGATCGTGTTCATCGCCGCCCTGGGCGGCGGCCAGCTCAACATCCCGGTCTTCGCGATCATGATGAAGCGTGCGGTGATCACCGGCTCCACGCTGCGCCCGCGGAGCGCCGACGAGAAGGCGCGCCTGGCCGGCGAGGTCGAGCGGATCGTCTGGCCCTGGATCGCGGCGGGCAGGATCAAGGTCCAAGTGGACAAGGTCTTCCCGCTGGCGCAGGCCGCCGACACGCATGCCCACCTGGAAGCCGGCGCCCACGTCGGCAAGGTGATCATGGTGACCGGCGACTGAGCCGGAACGGGCCTCGCCGCGGCGCGTTCGCCGCGGATGACCGATACCGCCGCCGCCAGGCCCATCCACCGCCAGCTCACCGCACTCGGCGTCCTCACCGCCCGGCCGGTCGCCTTCGTGATGCTGGGCGGCTACGTGATCGCCTGGATCGCCTTCGACGCCGAGAGCTTCGACATGCATGGCGGTGCGGCGCTGGGCGCCTGGCTGATGACGCTGTTCATCCAGCGCGCCGCGCACCGCGACACCCAGGCCATTCAGGCCAAGCTGGACGAACTGCTTCGCGCGCACGAAGCGGCCGACGCCGACCTCAGCGACATCGACGCGGAAGAGCCCGAGGAGATCGAGCGGCGGCGCGCACGCGACCGCTCGGTCCGCGACGGGCCCAATGTGTCCATACCGAAAAATCAAAAGCGTTGACGCTGCGGGAGGCTGCCCGCACCGTTCCCGTCCGCCGGCCAGAGGCGCACTGAACGCCGGCCGTCCGATGGGAGGAGAGCATGACCGCAGCGGCCCGCGCCGCCGAGGCGCCGCGCCTGGGGTTCCCCACCAAGCTGGCCTATGCCGTCGGCTCGACCGCCACCAACCTGAAGCTCAGGGCGCTCTCGACCTTCCTGGTCATCTTCTACAACCAGGTCGTGGGCCTGCCGCCGGCGACGGTGGGTTCGATCCTGGCGCTCGCGCTGCTGCTCGACGCGTTCCTCGACCCGATCCTGGGCCAGATCTCGGACAACGTCCGCTCCCGCTTCGGCCGCCGCCACCCGTTCATGCTGGCCGCCGCCCTGCCCTATGCGGTCTGCTTCTTCCTGCTGTGGAATCCACCGCTCGGGTGGAGCAACGAGGCGCTCGGCGTCTACCTGATGGTGCTGATCTTCTCGGTCCGCTTCTTCGACACCTTCTTCGAGCTCCCTCACCAGGCGCTCGCCCCTGAGCTGGCCAAGGGCTACGACGAGCGCACCAACCTGATGGCGCTGCGCCACTTCTTCCTGGTCGCCGGCGGTCTCGGCATGACCGTGCTGGCCTATCAGGTATTCCTCAAGGCGCGGCCCGACGGCACGGGCGGCGTCCTCGCCCGCGACGGCTACTTCGCCTATTCGCTGACCGGCGCGATCGTCATCTTCGTGACCATCCTCGTCTCGGTGTTCGGCACCGCCCACCGCATCCCTTACCTCGCCGAGGCGCCGCGCCGGCGGATCACCGTCAAGGGCATGGCGGTGGAGATGTTCCACACGCTGAACAACCGCTCGTTCATCGCCATGGCGCTGGCCAGCATGTTCGTTGCGGTGGGGGTGGGCGCGCGCAACGGGCTGGAGATCTACTTCGGCCTCTACTTCTGGCAGCTCAGCCAGCCGCAGCTAGCGGGCCTGGCGACCATGAGCGTCATCGGCGGCTTCATCGGGGTCTTTCTGGCGCCGGGCGTCAGCAGGTGGCTGGGCAAGAAGTGGGGCGCGGTCGCCACCTTCATCGCCGCCGTCGCCGTCCACATCACGCCGGTGTCGCTGCGCCTGCTCGACCTCGCGCCCGCCAACGGCACGCGCGAACTGATCTGGCTGCTCTACGGCGAGGAGATCGTGAACGCCACGCTGGCCGGGATCATCGCCATCCTGCTGGCCTCGCTGGTCGCCGACGTGGTCGAGGACGCCGAGGTCAAGACCGGACGCCGCTCGGAAGGCCTGCTGCTCTCGGCCAACAACCTGCTGCGCAAGGCCGTCTCCAGCGGCGGCATCCTCGTCGCCACCACGGTGCTGACCCTGATCGGCTTCCCCGAGAAGGCCGAGCGCAACGAGGTCCCGGCCGACGTGCTGCGCAACCTGGGCCTCGCCTACATCCCGATGATCGTGGGCTTCTACGCGGTCGGCATCGCGCTGATCTCGACCTACACGATCAACCGCGAGCGCCACATGGAGAACCTGGCCCGCCTCGAAGCCCGCGCGGTCGGCGCCGCGGCGGACGAGGCCGGCCCGGGCCTTGGCTCCGGCGAGGCGCCGGCCAACCTGAAGACATGAGCCCGCCGGCCTGCGCCGTCAGTGCCTGAAGATGCCCATCAGGAGGGGCTTCACGAAGACGGCGGCGGCGGCCTTGGGGCGCACGTCGGGGACCAGGTAGCCCAGTTCGGCGCAGGCGTTCAGGGTCGCGTTCAGCATCTGCGAGGCGATGAACGGATCGACGGGCCGCAGCGAGCCCTCGGCGATGCCGTCCGAGATCATCGAGGCGAAGCGGTCCGACACCCGGTTCGAATGCTCGACCATGACCTTGCGGATCTGTTCCGGAAGCGCGGTCAGCGCGTTGGTGCGCAGGAGCGGTCCGTGGTCGGAGAGCTGGAACTCGCCCAGCGCCGCGGCGCAGGCGGAGACCTTGTCCCACTGGTCGCCCGGAAGCTCCATCGCCAGCCGCTGGGCCCGTGTCATCACCTCGAAGCTGCGCTCGAAGCAGGTGACCACCAGGTCGTCCTTGGCCTCGTTGTGGTGGTAGAAGCTGCCCTTGGTGACGTTGAGCTCGGCCGAAATCTTGTCGACCGAGGCGCCGCGGTAGCCGCGCCGGTTGATCAGCCGCGTCGCCGCCAGCAGGAAGGTCTCGCGCGCCGGGCCGTCGGCGCCCGCGAGCTTGTCCATGTCGATCGGCGCGGGGTCCCAGTTCGCGCCCTCGACGGCCAGGCCGTTCACGAAGATGTCCATCAGCCGGTCGCGGATGCGCGGATAGTCCTCGGGATCGTACTTGGAGAGCCAGGCGCCGCCCCAGAACACCTGCTCCAGCACCACCCGCGTGCGCGCCGTGCGCCGGCCGCGCGACATCCACACCAGGTCGGGATGGTCGAAGATCTGGCGCGCCTTGCGGAACAGGCGGCCGTAGGCGCTGGCCACCTCCTCGCGGCGCGGCGAGGTGAGCGCCCGCAGCTCCGTGATGATCGGCAGCGGCGCCGCGGCGCCGGCCTCGGTGGCCTTCAGGATGTCGAGGTAGCGGGTGACGAAGCCGTGCAGCCGCTCCTGCGGCGTCGCCGCGCGCACGGCCTGGTCGGCGATGTCGGTCAGCGTCTCGATTCCGCGCGTGATGCAGGCGGCCGCCAGGTCGTCCTTGCGCCGGAAATAGTAGGTGACGCTGGTGGTGGACAGGTCGACCGCCGCGGCGGTGTCGCCCAGCGTCAGGCCCTTGATGCCCTTGCGGTTCAGGATGCGCGTCGCCGCGTCCAGAATGGCCTCCCGCTTGCGTTCGAAACGGTCCGTGGATCTCGCCGCGGCGGCGCGTGCAGGCATGTGGAAGGGCCATCCCCGAATTGGTCTGTCTTTTGACCCCGGATACCGGGCGGAGCCAAGGGTTCCCATACGTAAATTGAAGCCTGCCGCAGCGTTTTCCCGGCCCACGTCAGCTATCGGAGAACCCGAATGGGGCGCCCGTGCGGCGGATGTCGTCCGGCAGGATCTGGCGGCCGATCGGCGGGGCGGAACGGGCGACGCATTCCGTGCGGTGGCAGAGGCGGCAGGTGACCCCGATCGGCGTGGCTTCCACGGGGGCCTGCGGCTGCGAATAGACCAGCCGGTGCGCGTGCTCGGCGGCGCACCCCAGCGCGATGGCCCGCTCGACCTTGGCCTTGCCGAACCCGCCGCCGCCGGCGGTCACCGTGCGGGCGATGGAGAAGAAGCGCTGGCCGTCCGGCAGCTCCAGCCACTGGGTCACGATCTGGCGCGGCGTGCGGAAGGCCTGGTGTACGTTCCAGAGCGGGCAGCCGCCGCCGTGCCGGGCGAACGGGAAGCCGGCGCCGTCGAGGCGCTTGGAGACGTTGCCGGCCTCATCCACGCGGATGAAGAAGAACGGCAGCCGCTCGTCGCCCGGCTTCTGCAGGGTCGTCAGCCGGTGCGCCGTCTGCTCGAAGCTGGTCCCGAACTGCCGGCCAAGGGCCTCGACGTCGTAGCGCCGCTGCTCAGCGGCGCGGGCGAAGGCGGTGTAGGGCATCAGCAGCGCCGCGGCCGCGTAGCTCGCCAGCGCCCGGCGCGTCAGCCGCTCGGCGCTCTCCGAGAAGCTGCCCTCGGCCATCAGCGCATCCACGTCGCCGCCCAGTTCCAGGTAGGCCAGTTGCAGGGCGAGCTGGAAGCTCTGGCTCGCGTGGTCCTGGTCGTCGGCCAGCAGGACTTCGCGCCGGTGGTGGTCGAGCCGACGCACCGAGCCCACCATCACCGTCGGCGGCAGGCGGCGCACCCGCAGGCCGTGCCGCGACTTGAGGTAGGCGATCAGTCCGTCGGCGCCGCCCGTCGCCTGCGACAGCCGCTCTGCCGCGTCGTCCAGGGCCGGGAAGCTGTTGCGCCGCGCCGCCAGGAACCGGCGGCTCTCGGCCACCGGATCGGAGGCGTCGTCGTCGCGCGGCTCGGCGCTGTGGCGGTCGGCCAGCGCGAGCTGCTCCTCCTGGTAGGTCGTGTAGAGCCGCAGGAGCGCCTCCATCACGCCCGGGAAATTGGCCGCCAAGTCGGCGACCTCCAGGCCGGGCAGGTCGATGTCGGCGAACATCGGATCCTTCAGAACGCCTTGCAGCCGCGCCGTCTCCTCGGCCCCGCCGCCGCCCGCCAGCGTCGACATGTCGAGCTTATAGGTCTGCGCCAGACGCAGCAGCAGTTCGGCCGACAGCGGCCGATGGTTGCGCTCCAGCAGCGCCACGTAGGACGGCGATATCTCCAGGTCGGCCGCCATGTCGGCCTGCGTCAGCCCGCGGTCGCGGCGCAGGCGCCGGAGGCTCGGTCCCACATAGAGTCGGCGGTCGGCGGCCATCAACCTAAAGCCCTGAGATGTAAGACCTTACAGCATTACTTAGAAATCTTGTAAAGTTTTACACCTGCACCCCGCGGCGCCTCGCCCGCCGCCCTCGCCCGCGGTACGTGCCCGCCAACTCTCATTTCTGTCTGGGGATACCGGGCCATGGCGTACCAAGATCACATCATCGAGATGGGCCAGCTCATCAAGAGCAAGGCCGGCACGTGGGACGGCATCAGCGCCGAATCCGTGGCCCGCATGCGCCTGCAGAACCGGTTCAAGACCGGCCTCGAGATCGCCAAGTACACCGCCGGCATCATGCGCGCCGACATGGCCGCCTACGACGCCGATCCGGCCAACTACACCCAGTCGCTGGGCTGCTGGCACGGCTTCGTCGCTCAGCAGAAGCTGATCTCGATCAAGAAGCACTTCGGCACGACCAAGCAGCGCTACATCTACCTCTCGGGCTGGATGGTCGCCGCGCTCCGCTCGGACTTCGGCCCGCTGCCGGACCAGTCGATGCACGAGAAGACCTCGGTGCCGGCGCTGATCGAGGAGATCTACACCTTCCTGAAGCAGGCCGACGCCCGTGAGCTCGGCATG
>NZ_JAEUMO010000247.1 GCF_016793285.1 Phenylobacterium sp. | reverse complement strand
GGCTGCGCTATTCCTACGACCACAAGGAAAGCTATCTCGACGCCGACGTGACGCCGACCACCTCGGCGGCGGCGCGAACCGTCTTTCCGGTGAACCACCTCGGCAACCTGAAGCGCAACGAGAACAAGGTCACCTGGTCGGCGACCGTGCAGTACGACGTCACCGACGACGTGATGGCCTACGTGCTGGCCGCGACAGGCTACAAGACCGGCGGCTACAACGCCCGCGCCGCCGCGGCCGGCGTCCCGGTCGAGTTCGACGCCGAGAACTCCGAGACCGTCGAGGTCGGGGTGAAGTCGGTGCTGTTCGACCGCAAGCTGGTGCTGAACGTCGACGCCTACAACATGAAGCTGAAGTCGTTCCAGGACTCGATCCTGAACCCGCTCACCGGGTCGGGCTTCATCGTCGACAACGCCGGCGACCGCCGCGTCCGGGGCGTCGAAGCCGACGCCCAGTTCCGCCCGATCCGCGAACTGAGCATCCAGGGCACGCTGTCCTACATGGACGCCGAGTTCACCGACTATCCCGACGGCCAGTGCTACGCCGGCAAGGCGGCGAACGGGACCAAGCCGGGCACCTGCAACTACAACGGCCTGACCCCCTCGCAGAGCCCGAAGTGGGCCTGGAGCCTGGCCGCCCAGTACCAGGCGCCGATCCCCGGCATGGAGAGCCTGGAGTGGTTCGCCGGCGGCGACATCAGCTACACGGGCAAGAAGTTCCTCGAGCCCACGCTGGACCCGCGCGGCCTGCAGGAATCGGTGACGATCTACGGCCTGCGCGCAGGCATCACCGGCGACGACGGCCGCTGGCGGATCAGCGCCTACGGCAAGAACCTCGGCGACAAGGCCTACTTCGCCCAGAAGACGCTGCAGCCGCTGAACGCCTTCATCTCGGCGGGCGGCACGGCGCAGGCGCAGGGTTTCGTCGGCTGGTACGCCCCGCCGCGCACCTACGGCGTCGAGGCCACCGTGAAGTTCTGATTCTGCTCCTCCAGCAGGACTGGAAGGCCGCGGGGACCGCGCGGCCTTCCACTTTTCCGTTTCGAGTGGAGTGACCGAAAATGCGTCGCAGGCTGCTGAAATCCGCCCTCATGGCCGCGGCGGCCTGCGTCGCCATCGCGGCGCCGACCAATGCCCAGCAGCCGGCCGGCGGCGCCGTGCCCGCTGCGGATTCGAAGCTGCCGCCCGGCGTGATGCTGACGCGACCGCAGTTCGACATCGGCCCGCCCCGCGACGTGGCCTGGCAACAGGGCCCGGCGACGGCGCCGAAGGCGCGCAGGCAGCCGAACATCATCCTGATCGTCGCCGACGACATGGGCTACAACGACGTCACCTTCAACGGCGGCGGCGTGGCCGGCGGCGCGGTCCCCACGCCCAACATCGACTCCATCGGCCGCGAGGGCGTGAACTTCGCCCAGGGCTATGCGGGCCACGGCACCTGCGCGCCGTCGCGCGCGGCGCTGCTGACCGGACGCTATCCCACGCGCTACGGCTTCGAATTCACGCCGACGCCGCTGGCGTTCGGGCGCCAGGTGCGGGCCTTCCACTACGGGATCTTCAACCCCGTCTACTATCCCGAGCGCGAAGCCGAACTCATCCCCTACACCGAGATGGGCGTGCCCACCGACCAGGTGATGCTGCCGCAGCTCCTGAAGGACGCCGGCTACCACACGATGCAGTTCGGCAAGTGGCACCTGGGCGAGACGCCCAAGTTCCAGCCGCAGAACCGCGGGTTCGACGAAACCCTGGGCTTCACCGGCGGCGGCTCGATGTTCCTGCCGCGCAACGATCCGCGGGTGGTGAACTCGTTCCAGGGCTTCGACCCGATCGACATGAACCTGTGGGCCAGCCTGCAGTTCTACGTGCGCAAGGACGGCGGGCCGGCGTTCCGGCCCAAGCGCCACATGACCGACTACCTGACCGACGAGGCGGTGCGAGCGATCGACGCCAACAAGAACCGGCCCTTCTTCATGTACCTCGCCTACAACGCCCCGCACACGCCGCTGCAGGCGACCAAGGAGGACTACGACGCCCTCCCGCAGATCGCCGACCACCGGATGCGGGTCTACGCGGCGATGATCCGCGGGCTGGACCGCAACGTCGGGCGCGTGCTGGAAAAGCTGCAGGAAGAGGGGCTGGAGAAGGACACGCTGGTCATCTTCACCAGCGACAACGGGGGCGCCTACTACATCGGCCTGCCCGAGGTGAACCGCCCGTTCCGCGGCTGGAAGCAGACGTTCTTCGAGGGCGGCATCCGAGAGCCCTTCTTCATGCGCTGGCCGGGCGTGATCGCGCCGTCGACGACCTACCGCGCGCCGGTCTCGCACTTCGACATCTTCGCCACCGCCGTGGCGGCCGGGCGCGGGGCGATGCCCAAGGACCGTGCAATGGACGGCGTCGACCTGACGCCCTACGTGCAGGGCAGGAAGACGGGGCGGCCGCACGAGGCGCTGTTCTGGCGCACGGGCGCCTACAAGGTGGTGCGCGCGGGCGACTGGAAGCTTTCGGTGACGGGCCTGCCGGCCAAGGACTGGCTCTACGACCTGTCGGTCGACCCCACCGAGCGGAACAACCTGGCGGCCACGCAGCCGGAGAAGCTGGCGGAACTCAAGGCGCTGCTGGCGAAGCACGACGCCGAGCAGGTGAAGCCGCTGTGGCCCGAACTCGGCATGACCGCCGTCATGCTCGACCACTCGCTCATCGACCCCCAACGGCCGAACGACGAGTACGTCTACTGGGGGAACTAGGCGAAGGCCGCGCAGCGGCGCCTTCCGATTCCATGAACCGCGGAAGACGCGGAACGACGCGGAAGGAATCTGGGCCAGCCTTCCGCGTCATTCCGCGTATTCCGCGGTCCCAGAATGACGGAGCCTCCGCTCGCGCGGAGGCTCGTGAGATCAGGCCCGCACTTCGGCGGCCTTGAGGTCGGCTTCGAGGAGGCGGCCGGCGCGCCAGAACTGGAAGGTGGCGGCGAGCTTGGTCAGGACGATGAGCGACATGGCCCAGCGCAGGGAATCCGCGCCGGCCTGGGCCTTGAAGAGGTCGCTCATCAGGCCCACCGCCTGCGGCCCCAGCGACTGGCCCACGACGGCGATGATGAAGAGCAGCACGGCGGCCGCCATCGCGCGCATGTGCGGCGGGGCCAGCGACTGGATGGTGCCGAACGTCGGGCCGGTGAACGCGTTGGTCAGCAGCGACGGGACGATCAGGAAGAGCAGCGCCAGCTCGAACGTCGGGGCCGAGTAGGCGAAGAAGTAGAACGGGATGGTGACGAAGATCTCCACCGCCGGCAGCCAGGCGTACCAGGCCGCGCGGCGGCGTCCCAGCAGGTCGCCCAGCCAGCCGCCGAGGAAAGTCCCGAGACCGCTGGCGACGCCGACGACCAGGCCCAGGTAGAGCCCGACCTGGGCCGTGCCCACGTGGAAGGTGCGGATCATGAAGGCGGGATGCCACTGTGTCAGCGCGTAGGCCGCGAAGACGTGCAGCGCGGTGGCGGCGAGCAGGCTGCGGAAGGCCCGGATCGACAGGATGGTCTTCAGCACCTCGCCCAGCGAGGGGTGCGTCCCGTCGGCCGGCGCGGCCTCGCGCGCGGGCTCCCGGACGGTGAACAGCATCACGAGGGCGAGCAGCAGGCCGGGCAGCCCCACGACCATGAAGGCCACGCGCCAGTCGAACGCCTGGTTGATCGCGCCGCCCGCCGCCAGGCCGAACAGGATGCCGATGGGCACGCCGCACGAGTAGATCGCCAGCGCCGTCGCGCGGCGGCCATGCTGGAAGTAGTCGGCGAGCATCGAGTGCGCGGGCGGCCCGCCGCCGGCCTCGCCCGCCGCCACGCCGGTGCGCAGGAGGAGGAGCTGCCAGAAGTTCTGCGCCATGCCGCAGGCCGCGGTCAGCGCGCTCCACACCGCGAGCGACGCCACGATGATGTTGCGCCGGCTCCTGCGGTCGGCGAGCCGTGCGATCGGGATGCCGGCGATGGCGAACGCCAGCCCGAACACGCCCGACAGCAGGCCGAGCTGGGTGTCGGTGAGGTGCAGCGCGTGCTTGATCGGCTCCAGCAGGATCGAGAGGATCTGCCGGTCGATCATGTTCACGACGTAGACCAGGAACAGGATCGTCAGCGCATAGCGAGCGCCCGATTTGCCCGGCGTCGTGTCCATCGTCCGCTCCCCGTCCGGCGTGGTTATTGAACCGGAATTTCTGTTCCGGACTGTTCCTCAATCGCCCTATGTGGTCAAGTGACGGGCAGCCCGGCGCGGGAGCGGTCGGGCGAGCGCATGCGTTAGTGCCGCAGGAGCGGCGCCTGTGTAGTGTGGTCCTTCAAGCCGCCAGGGGAGAGACGCCGGCCGTGGAGCCCAGAATCGAGGACATCGACGGCGTCATCCCTGCGAACCAGGCCCGCAGCCGCGAGGCGCAGGCGCGGCTGATCAAGGCCGGCGAGCAGGTGTTTGCGAAGAAGGGCTACGACGAAGCGCACGTCACCGACATCGCAGCGGCCGCCGGCTGCTCGATCGGGAGCTTCTACCGCCGCTTCCGCGACAAGGAGGCGCTGTTCCGGGCGCTGGCGCTGCAGTTCGGCGAGCGCACGCACGAGAACTTCGACCGCTTCTTCGCCATGCCGCAGTGGCGCGAGGCGCCGAGCGCGGAGGTGATCCACGTGCTGGTCGAAAACACCGCCCGGCGGATCCAGCGGCATCCCGGCTTCTTCCGGGCGCTGTTTCAGCGGACGCTGGCGGGGGCGGGCCAGCTCTACCGTCCGGCGCTGCTGGCGGCGGACGAATATTCCGGGCGCAAGCTCGCCGACTTCCTGCGGGCGCGGGACGAGGGTGGCGAGAACGTCGAGGAGGCCTGCATCATGGGCCTGCGGACGGTCCAGGCGGCGCTGATCCACCGGGTGCTGCACGAGCAGAACCCCGCCTACAGCGTGCCGACCTTCGCCGTGGATTCGCTGGCGCAGATGCTGACGCTGTACCTGGGCGTGACGCCGCCGCGGCGCTGACCGTCCACCGTCGTCATCCGGTCTTCGCCTGCGCCAAGCCGGCGTGACGGACGAAGGGATGTTGTCGCGAACCGTAGTTCCGGTTTACGTTATAGGCCGGGAACGCGGACGAGGGAGGCGGGGCTGCTGTTGTCGCTCGACATAGGGGACGTTCACGCGGCGGCCGAGCGGTTCAGAGGTCCCGGCGACGGGCCGTTCACGCTCTACGGCGCCTATGCCTCGTTCTACACCGGCAAGACCCGCAGCTACCTGCGCAAGAAGGGCATCCCCTTCGTCGAGCGGCTGCCCAGCCATCCGCGGTTCCGGCAGGAGGTGAGTCCGGCGGCCCGCTCGAAGCGGATCCCCATCCTGGAGACGCCCGAGGGGCATGTGATCCAGGACACCACTGCGATCTTCGAATACCTGGAGCGCCGCTTCCCGGACCCGCCGGCGCTGCCGCCCGGCCCGCGCCAGCGGCTGGCCGCCTACCTGGTCGACCTCTTCGCGAGCGAAGGGCTGAAGGTGGCCTGGCACTACCGCTGGAACTTCCAGGAACCCAACCGCCACTTCGTGGTCCGGGAGTTCGGGCGCAGCTTCAAGCCGCAGGGCTCGGACGAGCTGCTGGACCACTACGGCAATGTGGTCGCCGCGCGGATGGACGGCCATCGGCCGCGGCTCGGCATCACGCCCGAACTCTTCCCGGCGATGGAGGCGATCTACTTCGACATCCTGGATACGCTGGAGGCGCACTTCACGACGACGCCCTACCTGTTCGGCGGCCTGCCGAGCGTCGGCGACTTCGGGCTGATGGGGCCGCTCTTCGCGCACCTGGGCCGCGATCCATGGCCGCTGCACGTGATGCAGCAGCGCGCACCGCGCGTGTTCCGCTGGGTGGAGCACATGAACGCGCCCGAGATCGTGGCGCCCGAGTTCTGGGACGTTCCCGAAGCCTACCTGCCGGACGATCAGGTCCCGGACACGGTGAAGCGGCTGATCCGGATGTTCTGTGTCGACAACACGCCGGTCTACCAGGCCACCGCCACGCTCTACCGCGACTGGGTCGAGGCGCGGCCCTACCTGCTGGGCGGCTCGGTGATCTCGGACGACGACGAGGACCAGCCGAACCTCGGGCCGATCACCACGCCGCTGCGGGGCCACAGCATCACCGCCGGCGCGCCCGCGCATGCGCTCTGGGTGCTGCAGCGGACGCTGGACTGGCTGGCCGCCCTGCCGCCCGCCGAGCGCGCCGCCGCCGATGCGCTGGCCGCCGAGATCGGCGCCGCCGACCTCCTGAGCCTGGACCTCGTCCGCCCCCTGACCCGCATCGGCAATCGCCTGGCCGTGGGAGACCGCCCATGATCGACCTCCATTTCTGGCCTACGCCCAACGGCTGGAAGATCACCATCATGCTGGAGGAGACCGGCCTGCCCTACCGGCTGGTCCCGGTCGACATCGGCCAGGGCGGTCAGGACACGCCGCAGTTCCGGGCGATCTCGCCGAACGGCCGGATGCCGGCCATCGTCGACCAGGACGGGCCGGGCGGCGAGCCCATCGGCATCTTCGAGTCCGGCGCGATCCTGCAGTACCTCGGCGACAAGGCCGGGCAGTTCTATCCGACCGACCGACGGGCGCGGACCAGGGTCGAGGAATGGCTGTTCTGGCAGTGCGCGGGGCTCGGGCCGATGGCCGGGCAGGCGGCGCATTTCCGCTACCGCGAGGAGCGCGACGAGTATGCGCTGAACCGCTACGTGAACGAGACGAGGCGGCTCTACGGCGTGCTCGACAAGCGCCTCGGCGAGGCCGAGCACGTGGCCGGCGACTACTCCATCGCCGACATGGCCATCTGGCCGTGGACGCGTGGTTACAAGGGGCTGGGGATCGACCCGGCCGAGTTCCCCCACTTCTACCGCTGGTTCAAGCAGGTCGGCGCGCGCGAGGCGGTCCAGAAGGGTTCGGCCATCGGCAAGGACGCCTTCGCCGAGAGCCAGAAGCGCATGATCAAGCAGGAGGTCGCCCGATGAGCGCCGTCTATCGCATCTTCGGCTCGGAGATGTCGCCCTACTCGGTGAAGGTGAGGTCGTACTTCCGCTACAAGGCCATCCCGCACCAGTGGATCGCGCGGCGCGCCGACAGCGAGGACGAGTACAAGCGCTTTGCCAAGCTGCCCATCGTGCCGACGGTCGCGACGCCGGCCGACGAGGGCCTGCAGGACTCCACGCCCATCATGGAGCGCGTCGAGGCCGAGCATCCCGAGCCGTCGGTGCATCCGGCCGACCCGGCGCTGAGATTCCTCTCGGAGCTCATCGAGGAGTTCGGCGACGAGTGGGGCAACAAGCTGATGTTCCACCATCGCTGGTGGGACGAGGTGGACATCGCCGCGTCCGCCCAGACCCTGGCGCGGCTCTCGGCGCCCAGGGCCGACGAGGCGCAGATCGCCGAGCGCACGGCGATGATCCGCGGGCGGATGACGGGCCGCGGCCACTTCGTGGGCTCCAGCGCGGCGACGGCCGACCTGATCCGGGCGTACCTGAACGAGCTGCTGGACCTGCTGGAGCCGCACTTCGAGGCGCGGAAGTACCTCTTCGGCGCGCGGCCGTCGTTCGGAGACTTCGGGCTCGCCGCGCAGCTCTACGAGGCGTCGGTCGATCCCACGTGCGGCGCCATCCTGAAGAGCCGTGGGCCGAACACGCTCGCCTGGTGCCACCGCATGCTGGAGCCGCGGAACGACGGGCCGTTCGAGAGCTGGGAGAGCCTGGCGCCGACCCTGAAGCCCGTGCTGGCCTACATCGGCCGCTACTTCCTGCCGTGGACGGCGGCCAACGCCGCGGCGCTGGCGGAAGGGGCGGAGTCGTTCTCGGTGGACCTGGCCGGCAAGGCCTATGTCCAGCCGCCGCAGAAGTACCACGCCAAGTCGCTGGCCGCGATCCGGGCCAAGCGCGCGGCGGTCGGCGATCCGAAGCTGGCGGCGATCCTCGCCGAAGCGGGCTGCGAGCCCTACCTCGCGGCCGGGTGACGCCATGTCGGACGTCCAGCGCCTGACCTGCGTGGCCGACATCAGCCGCCTGCACGGGCGCGAGCGGCCGGACGCCATCGCCATCGACTTCAAGGACCGCACGACGACCTACGGCGAGCTGGACCGGCGCGCCAGCCAGGTGGCGAACGGGCTGATCGGGCTGGGCCTGACGCCCGGCGCCCGCGTCGGCTACGTGGGCAGGAACCAGGACCGGTTCTGGGACGTGGTTCTCGGGACCTACAAGTCGCGCACGGTGATCGTGGGCCTGAACTGGCGCCTGGCGGCGCCCGAGATGCGGTTCGTCGTAGACGACGCGGAGTGCCGGGTGCTGTTCGTGGGCCGCGACTTCTACGGGCTGATCGAGCAGATCCGCGGCGAACTGCCGGGCGTGCAGACGATCGTGGCCATGGATGGCGGCCACCCCGAATGGCCCGCCTACGAGGACTGGCGTGCGGCGCAACCCGACGTCGATCCCAGGCTGCCGGCGCAGCCGGACGACGATGTGCTGCAGATCTACACCTCGGGCACCACGGGCCTGCCGAAGGGCGTCTGCATCACCAACGCCAACTATCTGTCGCTCTTCCTGAACCCGCCGCCGGGCGTGCCGGTCTACGGCCACGACGACGTGGTGCTGGTGGCGATGCCGTTCTTCCACGTCGCCGGCGTCAACATGGGCATGAACGCCCTCGCGCACGGGTCGAAGGCGATCGTGCTGCAGGAGCCCGACCCGCGCGAGATCCTGCGGGTGATCCACGTGAAGGGGATCACGCAGGGCATGGCCGTGCCGGCGGTGATCCTGGCGATCATCCAGTTGCCCGAGGCCGCGACGGCCGATTTCTCGACGCTCAAGCGCTGGACCTACGGCGGCTCGCCGATCCCCGAGGACGTGCTGTCGAAGGCGACGCGGATCATGGGCTGCGGCTTCATGCAGGCCTATGGGCTGACCGAGACCACGGGCGGGCCGGTGACCTTCCTGCCGCCGGCCGACCACGATCCGGCGCGGGGCAAGCTGCGCTCATGCGGGATCGCGGCGCCGGGGCGCGAGGTGCGGGTGGTCGACGCCGAAGGGCAGGACGTACCGCTCGGGTCCGTCGGCGAGATCATCGTGCGGGCGCCCTGCGTGATGAAGGGCTACTGGAAGCGGCCCGAGGCCAACGCCGAGGCGATCGACGCGGAGGGCTTCTTCCACTCGGGCGACGCCGGCTACTTCGACGACGAGGGCTATCTCTACATCTACGACCGGGTGAAGGAGATGATCGTCTCCGGCGGCGAGAACATCTATCCGGCCGAGGTGGAGAACGCGATCGCGGGCCACCCGGCGGTGCAGGACGTGGCGGTGATCGGCGTGCCCGACCCCAAGTGGGGCGAGGCGGTGAAGGCGATCGTCGCGATCAACCCCGGCATGCGCGCCGAGCCCGCCGAGATCATCGCCTTCGCCCGCGAGCGGATCGCCGGCTACAAGCTGCCGAAGTCGGTCGACTTCGCCGACACGATCCCGCGCAACCCGTCGGGCAAGATCCTCCGGCGCGACCTGCGCAAGCCCTACTGGGAAGGCTACGAGCGCCAGGTGAACTGAGCGCGCGTCGGCGCCGCTATCCAACCACCGAGCCCACCAAGGTCACGAAGCGGCGTAGGCTACCCTGACGGCCTTCGTGTCCTTGGTGATCTTCGTGGTGATCAAGTCGCGCCTGCGGCGCGCAGGCTACCGAAACAGCACCTCCAGCCCCGTGTCTTTCAGCGCCGCGTCGGCCGTTGCGCGATTGGGAGCGTCGAGGGCAGCGTATTCCTCGCGGAGCCACATGAGGCACTTGGCCTGGTACGGGAACGGTTGCTGGACCCAGGGCCGGCCGTCGATCTCGACCTGGACCTCATCGAGGCCGGCCTGCACGGCCCTGGCGTTGGCGAGCAGGAGGGGCGCGTAGACGCGCCCGACCTCCGCCAGCAGAGCCTTCACCGTCGCGGGCAGGGCGGCCGGGTCGAACCAGTCGGCGTCGGTGGGCTCGAGGCCGGTCTGGTCCTCCATGCCGGTGGTCCAGGCGTAGACCCGGGGCGCCCGTTCCAGGGTGAGCGCCATCGGCGTCGGGTCGAAGCAGGCGAGCTGGGTGAGCTGGCCGTAGACGCCGAAGTCGCCGGCGCCGGGCCGTGCGCCCAGCAGGAAGCGGTGGCTGCGCAGGTGCGCCTCCATGGCGTCGAGGTAGCGGACGTAGCTGGCCTCGATCAGGTCCCAGGTCTTCTCGTTCGAGCCCACGTAGCGCAGGCGCGGGATCTGACGACCGGAAATCATCTCGCCGGCGGCTTTCAGTTCCGCGTCGGAGGTCTGCGACATGCGCCAGGCGGGCAGCACGGCCGCCGCGCGCGCGATGTCCGCCTCGAAGTGCCACCGATAGTGGAACATGGCCTTGGTCAGCCACTCGTCGCCGTAGTCCTCGAAGATGGCGTCGATGAGCGCCAGCGCCGGGTTCGACGGACGCGCCGAGCGGCCGGCGAACATACCCTCCAGCCGCCGGATGATCGGCGTGGAGTCGGTGACGGCCTGCATCTCCCCCGCCGCGTCCGCGAAGTAGAACGTCGGCAGCAGGCTGACCTTCGGCTGCGGCAGGCCGGCGGCCCCGTGGGACGCCAGGATGAGCCGGTACGGGATGCGCCGGTAGCGCAGCACGGCCAGCATCTTGCGCGTGTAGGGCGAGCCGGGCACCCCGCTCAGCGTCACCAGGTCCGAACCGCTCATCCTCGCGCTCCCAAATCGAAATGCCGGCATATTCTAAAACCGTAATTCCGGTTCGCAAATAGAGAAACGACGCCTTGTGAGAACGGGAATTCAAGTTCACGTTGAAGGGCTTGGGTATTGGACCGGACGCGGCGGATCACGCTACGGTTGATCGACGAGGCGTTCGGGTTGGGTTTGATGGACAAGACGATCGCGGCGGCCGACGCGCCCGACAACGGGTGGGCGCGGCCCGCCTACCAGGAGCGGAGCCGCCAGCAGCGCGACCGGCTGATGAAGGCGGGCGAGCGCGTGTTCGCCGAGCTGGGCTTCTGGCAGGCCCATGTGGCCGACATCGCCAGGCGGGCCGGCTGTTCGGTCGGCAGCTTCTATCGCCGCTTCCAGGACAAGGAGGCGTTCTTCTACGCCCTGCAGGCCGACATGGCGGCCCACGCCGAAGCCAACATCGCCAGGTTCTTCGACGACCCGGCGTGCCGCGAGGAGCCGCTGTTCGACGTCTTCCGCCGCCTGATCCGCAACACCAGCCGCACGATGAAGGGCATCGAGGGCTACTACCGCGCGCTCTTCGAGCTCTCGCTGCGGGGCCAGGACGTCTGGCCGATGATGCGCCGCATCGAGATCATAGAGGCGGGCCTCATCGTGGAACTGCTGAAGGCCCGCGGCGTGGCGGTGGACGAACACAAGCGGACCGCCGCCCACCTCGCCATCCGCATGGTCCATGGCCAGCTCATCTCCAACATGTTGCACGGACCGGGGCCGTTCACGGCCGACGACCCGCGCCTGCACGACGAGCTGGCCCACCTCCTGACGCGCTACCTGCAACTCGACGCGTAGGTCCGGTCATGGCCCGGCCGGTCGGGAGACAGGCCGGGGATGACGAGCGTCGGGCCGTCGATGCGCCCTACGCCGGCTCCATCGCGAAACGGGCGAGGCGCTTGGTGATGATCTCCTGGGCTTCGCCCATGATGCCGTCGATGAGCTGCTTGCAGGTGGGGATGTCGTGGATCAGGCCCACGACCATGCCGCACGACCACGCGCCGGCATCCATCTCGCCATCCTGCATGATCCGCGGATAGACGCCGCCCACCTCCTTGATGATGTCCTCGAACTTGAGGTTCGGGCCCAGGTCCTTCTCCTTCTGCAGGAGGCGCTCGACGGCGGCGTTGTTCAGCACGCGCTCGGTGTTGCGCAGCGGGCGCATGACGAGGCGGGTGTCGAGCTCGCTGGCGGCCACGATGGCCTGCTTCACGTTCTCATGCACCGGCGCTTCCTTGGTGGCGATGAAGCGGGTGCCCAGGTTCACGCCTTCGGCGCCCAGGGCCAGCGCGGCCACCAGTTGCTTGCCGTTGGCGACGCCGCCCGAGGCCACGAACGGGATCCTCAGCTCCTCCGCGGCGCGCGGCAGCAGGATCCAGTTCGGCACGTCGTCCTCGCCCGGGTGGCCGCCACACTCGAAGCCGTCGACGCTGACCGCGTCGCAGCCGATCGCCTCGGCCTTCAGCGAGTGGCGCACCGAGGTACACTTGTGGATCACCTTGACCCCGGCCTCCTTCAGCGCCGGCAGCCACTTCTGCGGATTGTTGCCGGCGGTCTCCACGGCCTTCACACCGCCGTCGATGATCGCCTTCACGTAGCCGGGGTAGTCCGGCGGGGTGATCGACGGCAGGAAGGTCAGGTTCACGCCGAAAGGCTTGTCGGTCATCGTCCGGCACCTGGCGATCTCGGCGGCCAGCAGCTCGGGCGTGCGCTGCGTCAGGCCGGTGATGATGCCCAGGCCGCCGGCGTTCGAAACGGCCGCGGCCATCTCGGCCAGGCCGACGAAGTGCATGCCGCCCTGGATGATCGGATGCTGGATACCGAAGAGTTCGGTGATTGCGGTCTTCATTTGGGTGCTTCCCCGCTTGGAGTGTCGTTCGCCGCCAGTGACGCCGGGCGCCGCAACGGCGGTCAAGGCCCGGCGTGCCGCCGCAGTTGATCGGAATCAGGATTCACGTTCAAGCGCGCCCCGCGCCTCGTGCGGCCTGCGATGCCGGCTACCGCCAGATCAGCAGCGGGCGCAAGGTCACGCGGAAGGAGAAGCCCCGGTCCTGCAGGTCTCGCCGGCCGGGCGCCTCGACCGCCTTGAGGTCCTCGGCGTAGGTGGCGCGGGCGAACAACCAGTCGGCGGGCGTCCAGGCCAGCGACGCGCCGACGCTGTAGAGCCTGTCGTCGGCCAGCGGGCCGTCGGCGTTGCGCATATAGGCGCCGTCGACGAAGGCCGAAGCGGTGAAAGCGCCCCAGCCGAAGGCCCGGGTCGCGCCGCCCCGTCCGCCGAGGTGGAACGGCCGCGCGATCTCCACCGAGCCCACCACGCCCTTGTCGGCCAGCAGCAGGGTCTCGCGGTAGCCGCGCACGGTGGTCTCGCCGCCGGCCGAGAACCGCTCGCCGGAGTAGAGGACGCCGTCTGCCCACTGGCCGTAGGCCCGGGCGCGCAGTTCCAGCCCGTCGGCGGAAAGACGGCGTGCATAGTTCACCTGAGCGAGGATCGCCCGGAAGTCGCGGTCGGGAACCGACAGGCCCGCGACATCGGACTTCGTCCCGTCGAGCCCCTGCGTGGCGGTCAGCGACACGGCGAACACCTGGTCGACGTTGCGCTCGACGTAGTCGGCCACGAACCGCAGCGCGTAGTATTCGGTGCGGCCGTTCACCGCGCCGGGCGCGAAGGAGAACCGCTCGCCGAGCAGGTAGGCGGTGGACTGGCGCCACGCCAGCAGGACGCCGGCCGAGACGGTGCGCGCCGAGGTCCAGCGGCCGGGCTCGGCAGCAGGGAGCAGAGGTGTGTCGACCAGCTTGCGCGTGATGCCGCCCTCGATGGCGCGGTCCCTGGCGCTGATGTCGAGGGGGGCCAGCAGGCTGTCGACCACGGCGGCGTCGTTGTAGGCGGCTCGGATCGAGACCGTGGTCCGCGGCGAGATCAGCGGGAAGGCGTAGGCGACCGTCGCGTCCTCGACCCCGTCGGTGAAGCCGTACTCGCCGCTCAGCACGTCGCCCGCGCCCAGCACGTTGCGCATCAGCCCGCCGACCGCCACGCGTTCGCCACCCACCGAGGGCGAGCGGTTGTTGGCCACCGAGGCGTAGAGGTCGTAGCGGTCCTGGGGGTAGACGGCGAGCGCCAGGCTGGCCTCGCCTGGGCGCGCGCCGGGCCGCAGGTCGGCGTTGATGGTGCGGATCGCCGGATCCTCCGCGAGCAGGCGGAAGTCGCGCTCCAGCTCGGCGGCCGACAGCGGTCGGCCCGTCGCCGACGGCATGCGGGCGGTGACGTAGTCGGCGTCGAGGCCCTTGGCGTCGCCGCCGATCCACTCGACCGTGATGGGCGGCAAGTCGGCGACGGGCGAGGCCAGACCGCCGTAGACGATCTCCACCGCCAGCACGCCGGGCTGGGGCGACGGGCGCACGACGACGCCGGAATTGATGTAGCCGGCCGACAGGAAGGCGCGGTTGGCGAGCTGGACGACGGCGAGCGCCCGGCCGACGCCGGCGCCCGGCACGCCGTTCCGGGCGAACTGGGCGCGCAGCCACGCCTCGTCCAGCGGCTGGCCGGGGGCGTGGTCCAGGGTGAGACCGGCGCCCGGCTCGGCGGGTGGGGTCCAGTTGCGGGGCGGGACCGCGGCCCGGTGCGGGCCGGAGACGACGATGCGGACGTCGGCGACGGGCGCGCCGCCGCCCGGCGCGGGGCCGGCGGGCGCAGCGGCGGCGGGCGGCGTCAGGCCGGGCGCCGGCTGCGCGTAGGCGGGCGCGGTCGGCGGCGTCGACTGCGGGCCCGTGCGGCCCTGCGACAGGTCGCCCCGTGGCGTTGGCGGCGCGGCCTGCGCGTGCAGCGCAGCCGGCGCGGCGCCGGCGAAGAGGACGGTGGCCAGGGCGGCCGCGGCGGGCCTCAAGGGCAGCTCCCCGGGCCGACGCTGCCCTGCGGGCGCTCCAGCACATCCACCGTACCCTCGCGGGCGTAGGGACCGACGGGCCGGGTGATGAGCTGGCTGACCGCGCCGGTCGACCGCGCCGCCGGGCACTGGCCGCGCAGCACCTTCGAGGCGTCCAGCACCGAGAGCTCGCGGGCGACGGTTCCGCTCGACACATCGTAGAGGCCGGTCTGCAGTTCGAAGTCGCCGTCCACGCTCAGCACGTTCGAGCGGTCGGTCGAATTGATGAAGTACCGGCTCTGGATCAGCACGTTCGCGCCGCGCTGCTGGCCCAGCGCCAGGATCCTGCCCCCGTTGGAGATGATCGCCAGCGGGTCGGCCAGTGTGATCCGCCCGCCCGTGCCGGGCCCGGACGAGGTGAGGATCAGACCGGGGAACTCGCCGCCCTCCAGGATCACCAGGCCTGGGCGCGGCACGCGGATGTCGATGTCGCCCGCGGCGCCGGCGACGGAGTTGGTGGTGATGGCGCCGCCGTTGGCGAGGCGCAGGCCGCCCGCGGTCAGGAACACCTCCCCCGCGTCGCCGCGGACGTCGGCGATGCTTGCGCTGGAGATGACCGAGCCCAGGCCGTCGACGGTGATCTGCCCCGTCGCCGTGACCCGGAGCACGCCGGCCTTGTTGGCATTGGCCGAAAGCGTCGACAGGACGCCCTCGTTCACGACGGTCACGTCCGTGGCCGTGATCGTGACGTTGCCGGCGACGCCGCTGGAGTCCACGCCCGCCGACGAAGAGACCTCGCCGCCGTCGAGCAGCATTGACTTCGTGGCGACCCTGACTTCGCCCGCGTCGCCGCGGCCCAGGGTGGCGGTGGTGATGATGGCGTCGTCAGCGACCGTGATGCTGTCGCCAGTGATCGTGACCGACTTCGCGTCGCCGTCGGCGTCGGCCGTGGTCACCGAGCGGATCTGGGTCAGCGGGGCCATCGTGATCGTCCTGGCGTCGATCGAGATCGCGCCGGCGTCGCCGAAGCTGTCGGTGCTGGAGGTGATGGCGGAGGGGCGGTCCCCGGCTTGCGCGAGCGCGAGCGTGTTGGCCTTGATGGTGAGTTGCCCCGCGTTCCCTTCCCCGAAGGTGTCGGACGAGATCGTGCTGCCGTTGAGGCGCAGGATGCCACCGACGTTGAGGTTGATGTTCCCCGCATCGCCGGCGCCGTTGGCCGCCGCCAGGATGACGGAGTTGAAGCCCGGCTCCGACGTCATGGTGACGTTGCCGGTCGCGGCGATGGAGACGTCGCCGCCGTTCGCCCGGACCGCCAGCGTCGAGATCTGGCCGCCGCGGATAAGCGACAGGTCCCCGGTGCGGATGGTGATGTCGCCGGAGTTGCCGAGGGCTCCGGTGAACCCGCTCTCGGAGGCTATGTACGCGCCGTTGCGCAGCGTGATCGACTGTGCGTCGAGCGTCACGCTGCCGGCGTCGCCGTCGCCGGTCGTGCTCGACGAGATGAAGGTGAAATTTCGATTCACCCCGTCCAGCTCAATCTGACCGGCGCGGACCGAGACCGTGCCCGCCCGGCCCGAGGTGTTGGTGTCCGACGACACCCCGGTGTCGACCATGAACAGGCGGCCAGCCTCGATCCTCACCGAGCCGCCGTTGCCCGTGCCCGAGAAGGACTGGGACAGGATATCGACCGCATCCAGGTTCAGGCTGCCCGTCGCGAAGATGTCGATCTGTCCGGCGTCGCCTGCAAACCTCGACTGCGACAGCAGGGCCGACTGGTTCTCGATCCGGAGGTTACGCCCGCGCAGGGTCACGTTGCCGCCGCGCCCCACGCTGTCGCTGCTGGAGCTGACGCCCGTATTGTCGAGGGTCAGGTCCTCGGTAGCGGTGATCGAAATCTGTCCGGCGTCGCCGGTCCCGAAGCCCGCCGTGTCGGTCTGGATCAGCGCCCCGTCCAGCAGGACGTTGCGCCCCTCGATCTCGATCCGTCCGCCGTTCGCGACCCCGTTCACGCTCGCTGAGTACGAGCCCTGGAACAGGATCAGGTCGCCCGTCGACTTCAGGCGCACGACGCCCGTCGCGGCCGAGCCGTCGTCGGAGTCCGACGTCAGGAAGATCCGATCCAGCAGCAACTGGTCGGCTTCGAGCGTGATCTGGCCGGCGAGGCCCTGGTCGAACGCCTGGGTGTCGATGCGGGTCTGCGAGAGCAGGATGAGCGGAGCGCGGACGGTGATGCGGCCCGAGGAGGTCGGACTGCCGCTGATCGCCGAGAAAAAGCCGCCCTCGGCCTCGATGCTGGTCGTCGCGCTGATCACCAGCTCGCCGGACTGCATGCGAGAGCCGGGCGTTGCGCCGAATGAGCCGCCGGAGATTGCGACGGTGTCACCGTCGATGATCACGTTCCCGGCCGCGCCGTCGCCGAACGAACTGGTGATGATGTTCGCCCCGCCCAGCTCCAAGGCTCGGCCGGAGAGGCGGATGTCGCCGCCGTCGCCATTGCCGACCGACGACGAGCTGATCAGGCCGATGTCGATGACGAGGTTGGTGGCGGTCAGGTTCACATCGCCCGCGCTACCTGTGCCCAGAACCGTAGAGCCGATGAACGCGAAACCGCTGCCGGCCGTGTTGCCCACCTCGCCGGTGAGCCGGATCGTGTCGGCGTTCAGGGTCACGGCGCCTGCGGCGCCGGCCGCCGAAGCGGTGGAGCCGAAGCCGGTGGTGGTCGTCGCGCCGCGCGCGTCGACCTCGATGGTACCGGCGGTCACGCGCAGGTCGCCGCCGGCGCCCGTGCCGCTGGCCGAGGCGCCGACAAACGCGTCGGGCGCCAGGACGACCCGCCTGCCCTGGACCACCACGTCGCCACCGCGACCGGCGCCGGTGCTGACCGAGAAGAAGCTGGTCGAGGCGAACCGGACCTCGCCGCCCGAGAACCGCGCCGGGGCGCCCGCCGTGTCGGCGGTGACGACCGCCAGCCGGTTGCGCGCCAGGTTCACCGTCCCGCCGCGCGCCGCCGACAGCGGGTCGGCGAGGCGGACCGCCGTCGACTGGTTGCCGACGGCGATGAGGTCGAGGCCGCGTGCCGCGAACGTGCTGTCCGAAACGCTGACGTTCGCGGCTGTGAAGGTGAGCGCCGCGGCGCCCGGCACGAAGCCAAGGCCGACGCCGGTGATATCGATATCGCCCTGGCCGCCCAGAAAGCCGAAGGACTCGGGCGCGGCGATGGAGAGGGTGGAGCCGCTGGGCGTCGCGGCGCTGAAGCGGGCGCCGTCGGCGAAGCGGAGTTCGGCAGAGGTCGAGAAGTGGGCCGCGGACGGTACGTTCACGACAGCGCCGGCGCCGAAGACGATGCCCGCCGGATTGACGAACCAGAAGGCGGCGTTGGGCAGGGCGGTGGAGTCCAGCGTGCCCGCGATGGTCGAGGGCGTGCCGCCGGTGACGCGGTTGACGACGTTGGCGATGGTCGCGCCGTCACCGGCCGCGCGGACCCAGCGGGCGGTGTCGCCGGCGCCCAGGTCGAAGCGGCCGAAGCTGTGGAAGAGGTTGTTCCCGGCCCGCGTGCCGCCGTCGACGGTGTAGACGGTCCCGGCCTGCCCGACCGTGGTGCCGAGCCCGCGGCCGGCGGCGACGTCGGGGCTGATGGCCGTCTGGCCGAGCGCGGCCATCGGCCAGCCCGCCAGCACCAGTCCCAGGGCCGCGACGGCTCCCTTCGACGCCCCCATCAGCGCCACGCTCCGAGCAGGGTGAAGGCGGCCCAGATGTTGGGGTTGGCGAGGTCGCCGCCCTGGCCGATGAGGGATAGCTGGGCCTCGCGCAGCGCCTCCGACTTGGTGCGGCCTTCGCGGTAGAGCCTGTAGAAGGTCTTCATCAGCTCGGCGGTGCCGGTGTCGCTCACCGGCCAGAGCGAGGCGATGGCGCTTTTGGCGCCGGCCTGCACGGCGGCGCCGGCCAGGCCCATGCTGGCCTCGTCGTCGCCCACCGCGGTCTCGCACGCGGAGAGGACCAGCAGGTCCAGCTCGCCGCCGCGGGTGCGGTTCTGGCTCAGGATCTGGCGCAGCTCGGAGAGCAGGATCACCTCGCCGTTGGCGACGATGAAGGCGCGGTCGGAACGGCCGTTGAACGAGGCGTGGGTGGCCAGGTGCAGCACGTCGACCTGTTCGCGGGTGAGCGCGGTGACGAGGTCGGCCTTGTTGAAGTTCTCGATCACCCAGGAACGCTCGATGCGCCGCCCGTCGGTGACGGCGGCCAGCTTCGCCTCGGCGCCGGTGCCTTCCAGCTTCTCGAAGCGGCCGGCGGGCAGGCGGACCTCCTTCTCCAGCGAGGCGGCCAGGAGCTGGAGCCGGTCCGCGTCGTCGGCGCCGGCCTGCGAGTAGGCCAGCGCGGGCGCGACGGCGACGCGGGTCTTCTGCACGAGATAGCGGTTCTGGCTGTCGAGCAGCACGGCGAACGGCAGGCTGCGCAGCGCGCCGTCCGGCACCACGGCCAGCAGCGAGCCCTCGGTGAGCTGGCCTTCGACCGGCTTGATCAGGATGTCGTAGAGCTGGCGCGAGGCGGCGCGCCAGGCGTCGTCTTCGCCGCCGGAGAGCGAGACCACGGCGGTCTCGACCAGACGCGACAGGGTCTGGCGGTCCATGTTGCGGTTGGGCGGCAGGCGGCGGAACTCGGCCGCGCCGCCCCCCTTCCCATCGTCGCGACCCCCGGCCACGTAGAGCAGCTCCAGCCGGTCGGGCAGCAGGATCGGGTAGAGCAGCACCTCGCCCGCCCTGAGCGTCTCGGGCTTCAGCGGGTCCCGCGCCGGGATGCATTCGCTGCCGAACACGCTCTGCAGCTCGGCCTGACGATAGGCCTCCAGGATCTGCTGGGCGCTCTTCACGCGGAGCGTGGCGGCCCCGCCGTCGGCCCCGGCCAACTGCACGTCCACCGCGCCCTGGAACACGCGGCGCATGTAGAGCGAGAACGCGGTCTCCTCGGTGAGCGGATCGAAGCGCGGCAGGAGCGGTCGGATCGCCTCCAGCGCGTCGTAGGCAGCCAGCACATGGGCCTCGCGGTTGGCGGGGTCCAGGTCGGCCAGGAGCAGGCGGTACTCCGGCAGGCGCGCCGGCAGGGTGCGTTGGCTCTCCAGCAGCAGCGCGTCGTCCATCAGGCGGCGGGCGGTCGTCATGTCGCCGGCGGCGGAGGCCAGGCGCGCGTCGAGGGCGGCGGCATAGGCCTGGGCGGCGGGGATCTTCACCCCGCGCATGGCGGCGGTGACGGCGGCGAGGTCGACCGCACGGCCGGTGCGGGCGTCGAGGATGGCGGAGGCCAGGCGCCCCATCACCTCGGCGCGCAGGGCCGCGTCGTCGATGCGCGCCGCGTCGGCCAGCCCGTTCTGCGCGGCCTCGGCGGCCTCGCGGCGGAAGTCGGCGCCGGCCTCGGCGTTCTGTTCGGCGACCGAGAGGCGCAGGCGCGCGAGGCGCAGTTCGGCCAGGGCGGCGGTCCTGTGGTCGCCCGCCAGCCTCGCCTGTTCCGCCGCGCAGCCGAGCGAGGCGACCGACAGCGGCAGGCTGGAGTTCACCACGAAGGCGGTGCGCACGAGGATGTCGCACGGCCCGCCCCGCATCTGCTCGACTTCGCGCACGGCGGCGCTGGGCCCCCGCGAGCGACCGCGTGCGCCGCGCGTGCCGCTGGCCGGCGTGCCGGAAAGCGAGACGAGGCCCAGACGGTACGCGGCGACCGAGGCCTGCCCCTGCAGCCCGGCGCGGCTGGCGGCCTGGAAGGCCCCCAGAAGGTAGGTCTGCGCCTGCAACTGGCTGCCCTGCGCGCTCACCCGCATCAGTTCGCCGGCGGCGGCGCAGTACTCGGCGACGGCCAGCGCCGAGGGTTTCTCGGCGCCGGCGGTCGGCAGGTCGAGGCCCGGCGCGACGTCTGCGAAGGGGTCGGCGGCGCCCCGACGCGACAGCCGCTGCTCGGCGGCGGCGGCGGCCCGCTGGAGGTCGGCGGCGGCGGGATAGGCGGCAAGGTCGCCGGCGCCGGTCGGGATGCAGAGCTGGTCCGACAGCGCCGCAGCGGCGGGCGCCGCCGAGGCACCCAGGCCGGCGAACGCCGCGGCGGCCCACGCCATGGTCCACCTTCGGACGCCCCCGCGCCGCCGCATGCTGCCCCCAGATGTTCGTGCGCCGGGAGTCTGGCGGCGCACCGGGGCCGCTTGTCAATCGCGAACCCCGGGTGGGCGAACGCCGTGGCCAGCCGCGTATCCCGGCGACGTCCGCGTTCCGACGATGCTAAGGGACGCCGCTCACCGCGGAGACCGCCATGGAAGGCCCCACGTCGCACTTCTACTTCTCGCAGCGCCTGCGACTGCACTATGTCGACTGGGGCAACGAGGGCGCTCCGCCGATGCTGCTGGTGCATGGCGGGCGCGACCATTGCCGCAACTGGGACTGGGTCGCCGAGCGCCTGCGCGACCGCTACCACGTCATCGCGCCGGACCTGCGCGGCCACGGCGACAGCGCCTGGGCCGTCGGCGGCGGCTACGACATGGGCGCCTACGTCTACGACATCGCCCAGATCGTCCATCAGAAAGGCATGGCGCCGGTGACCATCATCGCCCACTCGCTGGGCGCGGGCGTTGTGCTGAACTACTGCGGCGCCTTCCCCGAGACGGTGGCGAAGGTGGTCGCCATCGAGGGGCTGGGACCGTCGCCCAAGGTGATGGAGGAGCAGGCGAAGCGGCCGGTGGAAGAGCGCCTGCGCGCCGGCATCGCCGAGCGTCGGGACAACTCCGGCCGCCAGCCGCGGCGCTACGCCACGCTCGACGACGCCGTCGCGCGCATGGCCGAGGAGAACCCGCACCTCAGCCCCGAGCAGGCGCGCCACCTCACCATCTACGGCGCGCACCAGAACGAGGACGGCACCTACTCCTGGAAGTTCGACAACCAGGCCCGCTGGGGCGGTGGCGTCGGGGGCGGCCTGTCGCACGCCGACCAGCACCGGCTCTGGAGCCTGATCACCGCGCCGGTGCTGCTGGTCCGCGGCGCGGAGTCGTGGGCGTCCGATCCGGTGGAGGACGGCCGCATCCGCCACTTCACGAACGCCCGCCTGGCGAACTTCGACGGCGCCGGCCACTGGGTCCACCACGACCGCCTCGACGCCTTCATGGACACGGTGGACGCTTTCCTGGCGGAGTAGCTTCGGCGGTGGAGCCGGCGCTGCGCCTCAGCGGCGCGCGGCCGGGCCGGTGGAGCCGCGCACGATCAGTTCGAACGGCAACTCTAGCCGCTGCGGCCCGGGCGGCGGCGTGCGCTCGATGAGCAGGTCGACAGCGGCCGCGGTCATGGCCGCCAACGGCTGGCGAACGGTGGTGAGCTGCGGCGACACCACGGTGGCCGAGGCGCTGTCGTCGAAGCCGGCGACCGACAGGTCCTCGGGCGCGCGCACGCCGCGCCGCGCGGCCGAGACCATCGCCCCCAGCGCCATCGCGTCGTTGGCGGCGAAGATGGCGGTGGGCGGATCGGGGCGCGCGAGCAGGGCGTCGCCGGCCCGCTCGCCCGACGCGAAGAAGAAGTCGCCCTCGGCCTCGTACTCCGGCCGGCGCGGCAGGCCCGCCTCGGCCAGCGCGCGCAGATAGCCCGCGTGCCGGCGGACCGACGCCGGCCGGCTTGCCGCGCCGATGAAGGCGATGTCGCGGTGGCCCAGGTCGATCAGGTGCCGCGTCGCCTCGAGCCCGGCCGCCTCGTCGTCCATGCCGACCGAGGACGCGGTCGGATCGGGGTACTCGGGCGCCAGGAGCACATACGGCAGCCCGCGTTCGCGCAGCGCGCTGCGAACCGTCTCACGGTGGGAAAGCGGCGGGGCGACGATGACGCCGTCCACGCGCAGTTGCTGCAGGCGGTTGGCGATCTCGGTCTCGAAGCCCTGCGGCATCTCCTCGACCACCAGATGGTAGCCGGCCTCGCGGCAGCGGGCGACCGCCCCGGCCTGGGCGCGGACCACGTAGTCCACCGGGATGTCGAACAGGAGCGCGATCAGGAACGAGCGGTTGCTGGCGAGTTGCCGCGCCGAGATGTTGGGCGTGTAGTCCAGCATCCGCATGGCGTTCAGCACGGCCGCGCGCTTGTCGGCCTTCACGCTCGGCTCGTTGTTGACCACGCGCGAGACGGTCTTGAACGAGACGCCGGCCAGCTTGGCGACTTCCATGATGGTGGCGCGGCGCTTCATCGAGGTGGCGGCGAATCCAGGTGAGGGCGCCGGATCATGGCCCAGCGGCGCCGGCCCGCTCAAGCGGCCGCTCCGCGGAGCGCCGGGATCGCGCCGGCGCCGATCCCTTCGACGGCCGGGACGTCCGCCACGATCGGCGCGATGTCGGGGCGCTTCACCGCGCGGCTGCGTCCGGGCGGTAACCCTGCCCCCGCCGCTCGGCTTCCAGCTTCTCCCGCGAGTCGCGGAAGAGGCCGTGATAGGCGTCCGGCGGGTTCGACGGGCGCAACCACTGGCTCGGGAAGTCGGCCGCCCTGGCGCCGTCCATGTTGCGGAACACCTGGCCGGTCGAGAGCTTCTCGGTGAACGGCACCACGTGCTGGCCGCCCTTGTTGGCCAGCGCCGCGAAGAGCGCGCGGCGCAGCTCGATCCTGGTGTCGAGGTAGGCCGGGTCGTCGATGAGGTTGTTCATCTCGCCGGGGTCCTTCGCGAGGTCATAGAGCTCCTCGAGGTCCCAGACGCCGTGGTACTGGATGTACTTCACCCGGCCGCGCTCGATGGCGAAGGTCGTGGGGGTCTGCGGGAAGCTCCATTCCCAATAGTATTCGTAGACGAAGTCGTCGGCCTTCCACGCCTCGGGCGTGACCTTCCCGGTGGCGACGGGCAGGAAGCTGCGGCCCTCGAACTGCGGCGGCGGCCTGGCGTGGGCGAGATCCAGGAAGGTCGGCGCGAGATCCAGGTTGCGGATCCGCACAGGGTTGGTCACGCCCTTCGGCAGGAGGCCCGGCGCATAGGCCACCATGGGCACCCTGACCGAGGGCTCGTAGGCGTTGCGCTTGTCGATGAGGCCGTGGTCGCCGAACAGGAAGCCGTTGTCGCTGTAGAAGACGATCAGGGTGTCCTCCTCGAGCCTGTTCCTCCGCAGGTAGTCGAGCAGGCGGCCCAGGCTGTCGTCCACGGCGCTCAGGGTCTCGTAGTAGGCGCGCACGTAGTCGGTGAGCGGGGTCGTGCGGTTGTAGGCGAAGTCCGCGCCGTGCCAACTGTTGCGCTGGTTGCGCACCCACATCGGCTTGCCGCGGTTGTTCTCGGGCGTGTCGGCCATGCTGTCCGGCAGCTTGATGTCCAGCCTGTCGTACTGCGTGGCGTGGCGCGGGGCCGGTTTGGCGTCGGAGTGTACGGCCTTGTGCGACAGATAGAGGAAGAACGGCTTGGACCTGTCGCGGCCGCGATCGAGCCAGTCGATCGCGTAGTCGGTCAGTTCGTCGGTGATGTAGCCCTTCTGCGCCACATGGCGGCCGTCGACGTTCAGTTGCTGGCGCATCCCGGCTGCGATCTGGTCGCGGGTGAGCCCGTCGGTGGGATAGTAGTAGCCCTGGCCCGCGAAGCTGACCCAGCGGTCGAAGCCCGCGCGCGGCGCATCGCTGGCCTGGCCCATGTGCCATTTGCCGACGAAGGCGGTCTGGTAGCCGGCCCGCTGCAGGTATCTCGGGAAGAAGGTGAGGCCGGCCTCGGAAGCGTTGTTGTTGTCGACGATCCCGTGGTTGCGCGTGGAGCGCCCCGTGAGGATGGTGGCGCGGCTGGGCGAGCAGAGGGCCGAGGTGACGACCGCATTCGGGAAATACACCCCGTTCTTCGCCAGGAAGTCGATGTTCGGCGTCTTCAGCCCGGGCGTCAGGAAGCCCATGGCGTCGAAGCGCAGGTCGTCCACCAGCACGAAGATCATGTTGCGTGGCCTGGGCGCCGGCGCGTCGGCGGCGCGCGCTGCGCCGGCGAAGGTGGCTGCGGCGGCCGCCAGGGCGCCCAGGAGGGCGGCCCGCAACGTGCGAAGTTCCTGGATCATCATCCCCCCGGCAGTCGCCCTCCGACGGGCGTTGCCGGACAACCTAGGCTGATTTAGACAGCGCTGTCAAAACACTAGAGCCGGGCCGCGGAAGCCGGTTGCGGGAGGACGGAAATGCCGAGCATGAGGCCTTCGCGGCGCGACGCCGTCGCCGGGGCGGGCGCAGCGCTGGCTGCGGGCGGCGGGGCCGGCGCGGCGACGCAGCGGCCGAATATCCTGTGGCTGGTCAGCGAGGACAACAACCCGTTGCTCGGCTGCTATGGCGACGGCCTCGCCCGCACCCCGACCATCGACGCCCTGGCGGCCGGCGGCGTTCTGTTCCGCAATGCCTATTCGAGCGCCCCGGTCTGCGCGCCGTCGCGCTTCAGCATCCTGACGGGCGTGCATTCCGAAGCGTGCGCGCCGGCAAACCAGATGCGTGCGCGGGCGACGCTGCCGGCGGAGCTGAAAACCTATCCCGAGCTGATGCGGGCGGCCGGCTACTACTGCTCCAACGCCGCCAAGACCGACTACAACTGCGACGTCGACCCGGCGAGGATCTGGGACGCCTCCGGGCCGAAGGCCCACTGGCGCGGCCGCGCGGCGGGTCAGCCGTTCCTGGCGGTCTTCAACTACGAGCGGACCCACGAGTCGCGGCTCTTCGGCCGCACGCCGGGGCGCGTGACGCCCGATCGGCCGCGCATCCCCGCCTACCTGCCCGACACGCCGGATATCCGCGCCGACTACGCCAGCTACTACAACCTGATCGAGGCGATGGACGGCGAACTGGCCGCGCGGCTGGCCGAGCTGAAGGCCGACGGCCTCGCGGACGACACCATCGTCTTCTACTACTCCGACAACGGCGGCGCCCTGCCGCGCAGCAAGCGCTACTGCTACGACGAGGGCCTGCGCGTGGCGCTGGTCGCCTACGCGCCGCCGAAATGGGCGTACCTGCTCGGTCACGAGCCAGGATCGGTGGTCGAGGCTCCCGTCGGCCTGATCGACCTCGCGCCCACGCTGCTGTCGCTGATCGGCCAGGCGGCTCCGGCGACCATGCACGGTCAGGCCTTCCTGGGCCCGAAGGCGAAGGCGCCGCGGCGCTACGCCTTCGGCATGCGCAACCGGATGGACGAGCGCTACGACTTCGTCCGCACCGTCACCGACGGGCGCTGGCGCTATATCCGCAACTACAACCCGCACCGCATCTGGGGCGTCCACGGCGCCTACGAGTGGCTGGCCAAGGGCTACCAGGACTGGGACCGCCAGCGGCTGGCCGGTACGCTCACGCCGGCGCAGGCGCGGTTCTTCGGGACCAAGCCCTACGAGGAGCTCTACGACCTGAAGGCCGACCGCGACCAGATCACCGATCTCGCGGCGTCGCCCACGGCGGCGGGGAACTTGCGCGAGCTGCGCACCGCGCTCGACCGCCACATGCTGGAGATCGTCGACAACGGCTTCATCCCGGAAGGCCTGGCCGCCGAGGGCTACCGCGAGAGCCGCGACCCGAAGGCCTATCCGCTGGCGCGGATCATGGCGCTGGCGGCGACCGCGTGCGCTCGCGACGCCGCCAACCTGCCGAGGCTCCAGGCCGCCCTCCAGGCGTCGAACGCCATCGAGCGGTACTGGGGCGCCCTGGGGCTCCTGATGCTGGGCAGGGCGTCTGGCCCCGGGACTGCGGCGCTGCGGAAGGCGGCCCTCGATCCCGTCGCCCAGGTCCGCGTGCCCGCGGGGGAGGCGCTGGCGATCCTCGGCGATCCGGCGGGCCTCGACGTCCTCGCACGCGTCGTCGACGGCGGCGAGGCCTGGCCGGCGCTCCAGGCCATGAACGCCCTGACGGCGCTGGGCGAAGCGGCCCGGCCCGCCCTGCCCGCCATCGAGCGCGCGGCGGTCAGCGCGCAGCCCCACATCCGCAACGCCGGCCGCTACCTCTCGGCGGTCCTGAACGGGACCTACCGGCCCGACTACGCCGTCTTCGAGCTCAACCGCGCGGGCTGACCATCGACCAGGAAGAAGGGCCCCGAAGGGCCCTTGCCGGCGGGGATCGTCGTCGGGGAGGGATCAGAAGCGCACGTCGAGCGTCGCGCCGACGTAGCGGTCGGACGCCTTGGCGATGTTGGCCTGCAGGTCGGTGGCGTTGGTGGTGCTGCTGAGCAACCCGTTGTGGCCGATCGACGTGTAGTAGTTCCGGTCGAACAGGTTCTTCACGAAGAAGGTCAGCCGGTACTTCTGGTCCGCCGTGTAGAGGGAAAGGTTGGCGTCCACGACCGTGTAGCCCTTCTGGACGGTCAGCGGGTCCTGCTCCAGCGCGTAGTTCAGCTTGCTCTGGTAGGCGACGTTCACCTGCACGCTGCCGCCGAAGGCGTCGCCAAGGGCGAAGCGGTAGGTCGGCGTCAGGCTCGCGCGCCAGCGCGGCGTCGCGGGCAGGGCGCCGCCGCGCACGTCCTGGGTCGGCGTGCCGACCGTGGCGACGTTGTTCACCAGCGTCGTGGGCCGATAGCAGACGCCGATCGGCCGCGCGCCGTTCAGCGGGATCACGACCGACGACGCCTGAAGCTGCAGCGGGCAGTTCAGGCCGTCGACGTCGATGGTGGCCTTGGCATAGGTCACCGCGGCGGCGATGGAGAAGGTCTCGGTCGGGTTGAACTGCCCCTCGATCTCGACGCCCTTGGTCTCGGACGAACCGGCGTTGGTCTGCTCGAAGCGGATGACGCCGGTGTTGGGGTCCGAGCGGTTCGCCTGCACCTGAAGGTTCGTGTAGTCGGCCAGGAAGACCGCCACCGCGACCGAGGCGCGGCGGTCGGCGGTCTGGCCCTTGAAGCCCAGCTCGTAGGCGTCGACGTGCTCGGGCAGGATCGGCTTCTGGTTGGCGAAGTCGGAGGCGACCTCCGTGCCGATGCCCAGGCCTTTGTAGCCGCGGGTGTAGGTCGCGTAGACCTGCGCATCGCGGCTGAACTCGTACTTCGCGCCGGCCTTGCCGGTGATCGAGGTGTCGGCGGCGTTCGTGCCGGCGTTCGCCGAGGGCTGGCCGCTGAAGAGCACGTCGCCCGGCACGAGCGGCCCGTAGCGGAAGCCTTCGGACGACACCCGCTCGCGCTGCACGCGCAGCCCGCCCAGCAGCTTGAGCTGGTCGGTGAGCGCGTACTCGGCCTGGCCGAACAGCGCATGGTGCGTCGATTGCAGCAGCGAATAGGCGCCCAGCGACTCCCAGCGAAGGACCGGGCAGGGCTGTCCGACCTGGGCGGCCGTGCCAGCCGGGCAGTAGGCGCGCCGCCGCACGAACGGCCGGTCGACCTCGAGCCACGAATAGTAGGCGCCCACGACGTAGGTGAGCTTCCGCTCGCCCGACGAGGCCAGCCGCACCTCCTGCGAGAACTGCTCCAGGTGTACGAGGCCCTGGTTCACGTTGAACTGGCCGTAGGCGTTGCCGGTCGTCCCGCCGACATACTCCGGGACCGGGTTGAAGATGTTGTCGACCTCGTTGTTGGCGTCCTGCTTGTACTTCTGAAGCGCCGTGATCGCGGTGACCGTGCCCCAGCCCAGGTCGTAGTCGGCTTCGATCGAGTAGGTGGCCTGCTGGGCGTAGGCGAACCCCAGGCCGTCGGTGGCGACCTGTCGGTTCTTCGGCCCCGAGACGACCGGCGTCAGCACCCGGATCAGGTTGGGCGTGGTGCTGGCGACCGAGACGCCGACGCAGCAGTCCGCATCGTTCTCGCGGTACTCGGCCGAGGCCAGGACGCTCAGGTCGTCGGTCGGCCGCCAGAGGAGTTTGCCGCGCAGGCCCCAGCTCTCGTAGCCGTTCACCCAGCCGCCGGCGCCGAGGTTGCGGATGTAGCCGCGCACGTCGTTGTAATAGCCGGTGATCCGGCCGGCGAGCGTCTCGCTGAGCGGCCCGGTGACGGAGCCCGAGACATGGTATTCGTCACCCTCGGCGACGGTGGCGCTGGCCTTGCCGCCGAACTCGAACGCCGGCGCCGCCGTGACCACGTTGATCACGCCCGCCGTAGCGTTCTTGCCGAACAGCGTGCCCTGCGGCCCGCGCAGGATCTCCACCCGCTCGATGTCGGCGAGGTCGGTGAAGCTCTGCGATCCACGGCCGGCCACCACGCCGTCCACCACCACGGACACCGACGACTCCACGCCCTGGCCGAACAGCGACGTGCCGATGCCGCGAATGCGGAAGCTGGTGTTCGTGGGGTTCGGGCCCTGCTGGTAGGTGAGCGACGGCACGGCTTGCACGAGATTGTTGGTATCGGTGATCTGCCGCGCCTGCAGCGCGTCGCCGGTCACCGCGGTGACGGCCAGGGGCACGTCCTGCAGGCGCTCGGCGCGCTTCTGGGCCGTGACGATGACTTCCTCGATGGCGACGCCTTCCTCGGCCGTCTGCGCCACGGCCGGCGTGGCGGCCAGCGCCGTCGTCGCCATCAGGCCCGCCCACAGCAGGCCTCGCCCGGCCGGGAATGTAATCGATTGCATCTTCATTGCTGTTTCCCCCTCGTCGCCCTGCCGGGCGTCATGCCGCTTGGCTCGTTGGCTTGGGCCGGCTGTCAGGCCTCAGCGCGGGTGTTCGGGAAGGTCGCTGGCGCGCGCGGCGTCGCCGTCGTGGATCGCAGGCTCGCACAGCGCATCGCTTCGCAGTCCTCCCCGCCGTCTCGTGATTTCGTTGGTATGACAGCGCTGTCCATTTTTAGCGAGAACAGAAATCGAGTCAAGTTCTGACAGCCCTGTCACGGAATTCACGGAGACCTCGAGGCGGGCGTGCCCTTCGGTCCGAACGTCGCGGGGCGGATGGTCCGGGCCTGGCGGTCGTACCAGACGTAGGTGTCGCGCTTGCGCACCGGCTCGCGTCGGAGCAGCGCCGAGAGTCGGGCCACCCGCGCCGCCTGGCCGGGGTCGTCGGCGAGGTTGCGCCGCTCCCCGGGATCGCTCGCCAGGTCGTAAAGCGAGGTCCCCATCTCCCCGCCCTGCCACTCGGTGTAGCGCCAGGCGCCGAGGCGCACCGAGCGGCCGCCGTCCACCTCGGAGAAGGCCGGCCGCTCCCATCGCGTCCGCGCCGGCGCCTCCACCAGCGGCGCGAGGCTCTTGCCCTCCAGCTCGGCGGGGCCGGCCAGGCCGGCGACCTCCGCGACGGTCGGATAGAGGTCGAGCAGTTCCACGGGCGCGCGAACCGCCTGCCCGTTGCCGGCCGCGCCCGGGACCCGGATGAACAGGGCCGTCCGCAGGCTCTGCTCCCACAGGCTGTTCTTGTTCCACTGGCCGTGCTCGCCCAGCAGGTAGCCGTGGTCGCTCATGAAGACGATGATCGTGTTGTCGGCCAGGCCCAGCCGCGCGACGGCGTCGAGCACGCGGCCCAACTGGGCGTCCATGAAGCTGGTCGAGGCGTAGTAGCCGCGGATGGCCTGCCGCTGCTGCTCGGGCGTCATCCCGAAGTGGGCCGGCAGCACGCGCGCGGTTACCTGCGGCAGCGCGGCGAGTTCCTCGGCCGTGTCCGGCGCGACCGGGATTTTGTCCAGCGGATAGAGGTCGAAATAGGCTTTGGGGGCTACGTCGGGCACATGCGGCCGGTAGAAGCCGACGCCGATGAAGAATGGCCGGCCCTTGCGCTGCTCCAGCATCCGGATCGCCGCGTCGGCCACCTTGCCGTCGGTCTGTTCGGCGTCGGGTCCATCGTCGGCCAGGAAGGTCGTCGAGTTGCCCAGCGGCTGGCCGGGGGTCATCGAGACCAGCCGGTCCTCCACGTCCTTGTCGCGCCCGCGCGGGTTCACGACCTCCATCCAGGATGGCGCGTCGTCGGGCCCGCTCGTGCCGATGTCGCCCGGGACGCCCTGGTGGAAGATCTTCCCGACCCGCCCCGTGAAATAGCCGTTGTTGCGGAAGAGCTGCGGCATCGTCACGGCGTTCGGCAGCGCCGCGCGGAAGCTGGTCTTCAGGTCGAGAACGCCCGTCGACGTCGGCCGCCGTCCCGTCAGCATCGAGGCGCGGCTCTGCGCGCACTGCGGATACTGGGTGTAGGCGTGCTCGAAGCGCACCGCCCCGCGCGCCAGCCGGTCGATGTTCGGCGTCTTCACGACGGGATCGCCGAACGCGCCGATGCGCATGGACAGGTCGTCCGACATGATCAGCAGCACGTTGAGCGGCCGCTTCGCCGCCGGCGCCGAGGCCGCGGCGGTCTTCGTCCGCGCCTGCGC
>NZ_JAEUMO010000235.1 GCF_016793285.1 Phenylobacterium sp. | reverse complement strand
GCGGCGAGGGTCGCGGGCGAAAGCCCAAGTTCGGAAAATTCGGTCATTCGGTACTTAAGAAGCGGAGCGCTCCCGGGATCGGGCAAGGCGCAGCGCGGCGGCGCGGACGGAGATCGCCGCGCGCGCGGAACATACGTTTCGTCGCCCTCGTGTCAACGCACGGTCCGGCTTGCGGGTTCATGCGCCGCAGGATGACCCGCCGGAAGACGCCTCGTGCTCAGATGTCCAGGTCGGCGGCGGCGAACTCGGCGTTTTCCTGGATGAACTGGAAACGCGCCTCGGGCTTTCGGCCCATCAGCCGCTCCACCAGGTCCTCCACCGTGTCCTCGGCGCGGGGGAGGGTGACCCGCGCCAGCGTGCGGGTCTTCGGATCCATCGTCGTTTCCTTGAGCTGGCCGGGCATCATCTCGCCCAGGCCCTTGAACCGGCTGGTCTCGGGCTTCTTGCCCTTGAACACGGTGGCCAGCAGCTCGTCGCGGTGGGCGTTGTCCCGCGCATAGACCGCCTTGCCGCCATGGCTCAGGCGGTAGAGGGGCGGCAGCGCGAGATAGAGCCGGCCCGTGCGGATCAGGTCGGGCATGGTGCGCCAGAAGAAGGTGATCAGCAGGCTCGCGATGTGGGCGCCGTCGACGTCGGCGTCGGTCATGATGACGATGCGGTCGTAGCGGAGGTCTTCCTCCTTGAACTTCGACCCCGCCTGGGCGCCGAGCGCCAGCAGGAGGTCGGACAGCTCCTTGTTGCCGCCGAACTTGTCGATCGAGGCCGAGGCCACGTTCAGGATCTTGCCCCTGAGCGGCAGGATCGCCTGGGTCTTGCGGTCACGCGCCTGCTTGGCCGAACCGCCGGCCGAGTCGCCCTCGACCAGGAACAGCTCCGTGCCTTCGGTGGACGACCCTGCGCAGTCGGCGAGCTTGCCGGGAAGGCGCAGCTTGCGTGTCGCCGAAGCCCGCGCGACCTCCTTCTCCTTGCGGCGCTTCAGGCGCTCCTCGGCGCGCTCCACGACGAACTGGAGCAGCGCGCTGGCGGCCTTCGGCTGGGCGGTCAGCCAGTGGTCGAAGGGGTCGGCGATGGCCTTCTCGACCAGCCGCTGGGCCTCTGACGAGGAGAGCTTCTCCTTGGTCTGGCCCTGGAATTCCGGGTCGCGGATGAAGACGCTCACCAGCGCGCCGGCCTGGGCGACGACGTCGTCGGCGGTGATCAGGCCGCCGCGCTTCTCGCCCACCATCTCAGCGTACTGCTTCAGGCCCCGGGTCAGCGCGGCCCGCAGCCCGCTCTCGTGCGTGCCGCCCTCGGGCGTCGGCACCGTGTTGCAGTAGGACTGCATGAAGCCGTCGGCCTCGCCGAAGCCGGCCGGGGTCCAGGCCACCGCCCACTCCACCTTGCCCGTTTCGCCCGGGCGCTCGTAGCGGCCGCTGAAGGGCTCGGGCGTCGTGGTCTCCAGGTCCTTGATCCGCTCGGCCAGGAAGTCGGCCAGGCCGTTGGGGAAGCGGAACGTCGCCTCGGCCGGGGTCTGGTCGTGGATGCGGCTCGGGTCGCATTTCCAGCGGATCTCGACGCCGCCGAACAGGTAGGCCTTCGACCGCGCCATCCGGTAGAGCCGCGCCGGCTTGAAGTTCACGTTCTCGCCGAAGATCACCGGATCGGGCGTGAAGGCGATCGCCGTGCCCTTCCTGCGAGTCGGCCCCAGCTTCTCGATCGGGCCGATCGGCTTGCCGCGGGTGAACGCCTGGCGCCATTCGAAGCCGTCCTTCCAGACGGTCACCTCGACGCGTTCCGACAGGGCATTGACCACCGAGACGCCGACGCCGTGCAGGCCGCCGGAGGTTTCGTAGGCCTTGCCCGAGAACTTCCCCCCCGAGTGCAGGACGGTCATGATGACTTCGAGCGCCGACTTGCCCGGATGCTTCGGGTGCGGGTCGACGGGAATGCCGCGGCCGTCGTCGATGACGGTGAGCGTCCCGTCGGCGTCGAGGTTGACGGTGATCGCCTTGGCGTGGCCGGCGACGGCCTCGTCCATGGCGTTGTCCAGCACCTCGGCGAACAGATGGTGCAGCGCCCGCTCGTCCGTGCCCCCGATGTACATGCCGGGCCGCTTGCGCACCGGCTCCAGGCCCTCGAGGACCTCGATGTCCTTGGCCGAGTAGCCGCCGCCCTTGGTCACCGCCGCGTCGGCCCGTGGCTCATGGCTCTCGGTCAGCGGACCGGCGGGTACGGGGTTCAGCGCGTCGTCGCCGAAGAGGTCGGAAAGAGGCTGGGCGGAGGACTTGGACATGGAGCGTGAAAGGTGGTGCGATTCTGAGGGGCTCCGGTATGAATCGCGAACCTCAGGAAGGCAATGCGGCGAGTCGCGGGGGCAAGAGCGCGTGACCACCTGGAAGGATCCTCAGATCGCGGGCGTGCGGGCCTTGCTGGCCGCGCGGGCGCCCGATCCGTCCGCGCCTCCGCCCACGTTCGCAGAGCGGCGGGTCGCCATGGACGCGGTCGGCGAGGCGAGCGCGCTGCCGAACGGCTGCTTCCACGAGCCGCTGACCCTGGGCGGCGTGAAGGGCGAGCGTGTCGCGCCGCAGGGGGCGCTGGACGGCCGGCGCCTGCTCTATCTTCATGGCGGCGGCTACACGATCGGCAGCCCGCGCAGCCATCGCCCGATGGCAGCCCGCATCGCCGAGGCTGCGAGGGCGATCGCGCTCGTCCCCGACTACCGTCTCGGCCCCGAAGCCCGCTTCCCCGGCGCCGTCGAGGACGCGACCGCCGTCTACCGCGCCCTGCTGGACGCCGGGACCGATCCGGGCCAGATCGCGGTCGCGGGCGACTCCGCCGGCGGTGGGCTCGCCATGGCGCTCGCGCTCTCGCTGAAGGCGCAGGGCATGCCGCAGCCGTCGAGCTACGTGTCCATCAGCCCGTGGGCCGACCTCACGCAGTCCGGCGCCAGCTACCGCGCCAAGGCCGACGTCGATCCGGTCATCACCAAGCCCGGCCTCGACCAGATGGCGCTGGCCTACCTGGGCGGCCTCGACCCGAACGACCCGCTGGCGTCGCCCATCTTCGGCGACTTCGAGGGCGTAGCCCCGGTGCTGATCCAGACCGGCTCGGAGGAGGCGCTGCTCTCCGACAGCGTTACGCTCGCCGACGTGCTGGCCCACGCGCGCGTCGAGGTGCGCCTCGAGGTGTGGCCCGAGATGATCCACGTCTTCCAGGCCTACGGCGCCGTCCTGAACGCCGCCCGCCGCGCCATCAAGGTCGCCGGCGCGTGGATGGACGAGCGGTTCGCCTGATCGGTCACTTCAGCGGCCTGTAGATTTCGCCCAGCAGGTCCGGCTTGCCCGCGAGGCGTTGCAGGCGCGGGTAGCGGAGGCCGCCCTTGTAGTCGATGTCGACGATGCGGAAGTGGTCGCCGTCCTTGACGATGAGGCGGATCGGCTCCTGGCCGTCCTTCGCCGCCGTGATGGCGTCCTTCAGCCGATCGGCGTCGTAGGCGATGCCGTTGACGGCGATGATCTTGTCGCTGACCGACAGGCCCGCCTTGAAGGCCGGACCGTCCCAGAGGACACCCGTGACGGTCCCCTCGCGGTTCAGCACCAGGCCGATGGCGTAGGTGAGGTCCACCTGCTTGCGGTAGGCTTCATTGTCCTTCCAGTACTTGGTCGGCGTCTCGGTGAAGACGAGCTGGTAGCCGCCGCGGGCGATGCCATCCAGCGGGTAGGCCGGCGCCACGGTCCTGAAGCGCCTGGTCAGGAAGTCGGCCCAGTCGTAGGGCGTCACCGCGTTCAGCGCCTTGGCGACATCGTCGAAGGTGTAGGTGAGCGGCTGCTTCCACGCCCCGTCGTTCACTCCGAAGAAGGCGCGCGCGAAGTCGTCCAGCGACTTCCTCCCGTTCGTCCGCTCGCGGATCAGCGTGTCCACGTCGAGCCAGACGAGCTGCCCTTCGGAGTAGTAGTCCTCGCTGCGCTGCCAGCTCGTCCAGGGGAGGGGGCGTCGGCTGGCGATGATCGGGTCGTTGGTGGTGTCCTCCACCGAGCGCCACTGCCGGCCCGGGCGGCCGGTGGAGTAGGTGGCCGCGGTCATGGCCAGCGCGTCCAGCGTCTGCTCCTTCGTCACCAGCCCGGACCGCGCGCCCAGGACGTAGCCCCAGTACTGGTCCTGGCCCTCGTAGACCCACAGCAGGCTGTCGCGCATCGCGGTGTTGAAGTTGGGCGTCCAGAGGTCGGCCGGCCGCCGGTACTTGCCGTTCCAGCTATGATTGTATTCGTGCGGCAGCAGGTTGCGGTTCGGCGCGCCGTTCTCCCAGTCGGTGAAGTACTCGGCATTGACGCCGTTCTCCGACGAGCGGTGGTGCTCCAGCCCGATGCCGCCCATGCGGTCGGTGAGGGCCAGCAGGAAGTCGTAGTGGTCGTAGTGCCGCGCGCCGTACAGCCTGTCGGCCTGGCGGATGAGTTCGCGGTGCTGCTCGATCTGCTCGGGCGTGGCGGCGAGCAGGTCGGCGCGGTCGGCGACGACGTTCAGGCGCACCGGCGACTTGCCCGAGGTGTCGAGATCCCAGCGCCTGAAGTAACGGCCGGCGAACATCGGCGAGTCCATCAGGGTGTCGAAGTCGACGGTCTTGAAACGGACGGTGTTGTCGACGTTGGACGCAGTCTCCAGCGCGGTGCCGTAGCCCCAGCCGACGGGCAGGCGGATCGTCGCCTCGATCGGGATGCGCCGCGTGAAGTAGCCGGCGGGGTACATCGCCAGGTTCAGCCACTGGGCGTTCAGCATCTCGGGCGTCATGACGACCCGGCCCTGCTCGGTGGCGGTGGGCGAGAGGTGCTGGAACTCGATCTCCAGCTCGGTCACGCCGGCCGGCGGTGTGACGTGGAAGGCGAAAACCTGAACCGGGTCGCGCGTCCAGGGGATCACCTGACCGTTCGCGCGGACGGTGAGCCCGGCCATGTTGTAGAGCGCGTTGCGCGGCGAATGCCCGCCGGGAACCCACTGCGGATACAGCAGCGTGACCGGCCCGGCGCCGGCCAGCGGGATCGTCTCGCGGACCCGGAAGATGCGACGCTCGAGGTCGGTGGCGTCGACGGTGACCTTCAGCGTGCCGGGGTAGGCGACGTCGCGCGGCGCGACGATGGGCGCGGGCATCGGATAGGGCTGCGGCCCCTCGGACGGCTGGGCGAGGGCTGGCGGGGCCGCGGCGAACAGCGCGGCGGCGAGGAACGCGGATATCAAGGAGACAGGCCTCGAAGGACGGGTGTGAGTTGCGACCGTTCTAGAGCCGGTCGGTGGGGCGGCTCAACTACCGCCGGGCGCATCCCCGGCCGCGCCGGCACGGCGAGGCCCTGAAGACGGGCCGGCGACAACCTCGTTTGCCCGCGGAGCGCGGCGGGCCTAGCGTCGCGGTCGGGCGTTGGGGGGCAAGGCGCAGGTGACTACGGCCACGGAGTTCGGCGAAGCCCGGCCACGGCTGCTCTACCTCACACAGGAATTGCCGTTCGCCGACGACGCCGGTCACAAGATCCGCTCCCGGCAACTCATCGAGGCGCTCGTGCGGAGCTTCGATGTGACGGTGGCGGGGTTCATCGAGGACGGCACGGCATCGTCGCACAGGCTCATGGGGTGTCGGGTGATCGCCGAGCGCGCCGCGGTTCGTATCCGGCGCCAGCCCGTCCGGCTTGCGCAGGCGATCGCGACCGCGATCGTCCGCAACCGGCCCTACAGCCTCGGCAAGTTCGACAACCGCCGGCTGTTCCGCACGCTCCGGGCGGACGGCGAGAGCGCATCGCCGGCCATCGTCGTGGCGAACCTGGCCATGGCCGGCTACCTCGACGCCTTTCCTCGCGCCGTGAGGATCATCGACGCCCACAATGTCGAGGCGGCGCTCTGGCGGGACTTCCAGGCCGCCGCGCCGCCGATGGCCCGGCCCTTCGTGCGGCGCGAAGCCAGGTTGCTGGAGGGCGTCGAGCGCGCCGCGTGGGCGGGCGCTCAAGGCGTCATCGCGATCTGCGCCGAGGATGGCCGGACGATCGTGAGCGAGGCGCCGGACGCGCGCGTGCTGGTCGCGCCCCCTGCGCTGGCTCGGCAGCCCCCGGCCGCGCGAGGTGATGCGCAGCGCGCCGACGTGGGCATGCTCGGCGTATGGTCATGGGCGCCGAACGAGCATGCCCTGGAGACGTTTGCCGCCGACATCGCCCCCGCTCTGCGCGAGTCGGGAATGTCCATGCGCGTCACGGGCCCCGGCGTCGGCGCAAGCATCCGCCGAAGGCTCGAGCGGCTGGGGGTGGAGGTGACGGGCGCCATTCCCGACGTGCGTGACTTCTACGCCGCGGTCGACCAGGTCGCGGCCCCTTACTTCCAGGGCGGCGGCGTGCGGCTGAAGGTATTGGAAGCGATCGCGTGCGAGGTCCCGCTGGTCGGCTCGCCGCTTGCGTTCCGGGGCATCCTCGGTCGCGAAGCAACAATCGGCGACGTCGCGCCCGACACGCAGGGCCTGGTGAGGCTGCTGCTGCGGAACCGTGCGGACATGGCCGCGGCGCGCCGGCGCGCCGGGCGGCTGCGCCAGGCCGTGGCGGCGGCGCACGACCCGGACAGGACGGCGGAGGCGCTGAACGGCTTCCTGTCCGCGCGGCTGCGTGGCGACTGACGCGAGCGCCTCCAACGAAAAGGGCCGCGGATCGCGCCGCGGCCCTCCGTCACCTGAGGTTCAGGCGTCTAGCACTTGAAGTACATGTCGAATTCCACCGGGTGGGGGTGGAGCTGGAGGCGCATGACTTCCTCCATCTTCAGCTCGATATAGGCGTCGATGAAGTCGTCGTCGAAGACGCCGCCCTTCTTCAGGAACGCCCGGTCCTTGTCGAGCGCCTCAAGGGCTTCGCGCAGCGAGCCGCACACTTCCGGGATCTTCTTCTGCTCGCGCGGCGGCAGGTCGTAGAGGTTCTTGTCGGCCGGAGCGCCCGGATCGATCTTGTTCTCGATGCCGTCGAGGCCGGCCATGAGCAGCGCCGTGAAGGTGAGGTACGGGTTGCCCATCGGGTCCGGGAAGCGGGCCTCGATGCGCTTGCCCTTCGGGCTGTCGACGTGCGGGATGCGGATCGACGCCGAGCGGTTGCGCGCCGAGTAGGCCAGCTTCACCGGGGCTTCGTAGCCGGGCACCAGGCGCTTGTAGGAGTTCGTCGTCGAGTTCGAGAACGCGTTGATCGCCTTGGCGTGCTTGATGATGCCGCCGATGTACCAGAGGCACATGTCGCTGAGGCCGGCGTACTTGTCGCCCGCGAACAGCGGCTTGCCGTTGCTCCAGATCGACTGGTGGACGTGCATGCCAGAGCCGTTGTCGGCGAACATCGGCTTGGCCATGAAGGTCGCCGTCTTGCCGTAGGCGTGGGCCACGTTGTGGATCACGTACTTATAGAGCTGCAGGCGGTCGGCCATGGTGATCATGGTGTCGAACTTCAGGCCCAGCTCGTGCTGCGCGGGCGCCACCTCGTGGTGGTGCTTCTCGGGCTTCATGCCGAGTTCGCCCATGACCGCCAGCATCTCGCCGCGCAGGTCCTGGCCCGAGTCGATCGGGTTCACCGGGAAGTAGCCGCCCTTCGGGCCCGGGCGGTGGCCCATGTTGCCTTCCGGATAGGCCTTGCCCGAGCTGACCGGCAGCTCGGTGGAGTCGTAGGCGTAGAAGGTGTTGTGCGGTGCGGTGTCCCAGCGGACGTCGTCGAAGACGAAGAACTCGGCCTCGGGGCCGAAGTAGACGGTGTCGCCGATCCCGGCGGACTTCACGTAGGTCAGGGCGGCCTTGGCGATCGAGCGCGGGTCGCGGTTGTAGGGCGTGTTCGTGTCGGGGTTCACGATGTCGCAGAACAGCGCGAGCGTCGTCTGCTGGTAGAACGGGTCGATGATCGCCGTGTCCAGGTCGGGGCGCAGCTTCATGTCGCTTTCGTTGATGGCCTTCCAGCCGGCGATCGACGAGCCGTCGAACATGGTCCCGTCGGTGAGGAATTCCTCGTCGACCAGGTCGATGTCGAAGGTCACGTGCTGCATCTTCCCGCGCACGTCGGTGAAGCGGACGTCGACGTATTTGACGTCCTTTTCCGTGATGAGAGCCTGGATGTCCTTGGCGGAAGCCATGTTCGTTATCCCCTTTCGATAGTCTCGATGTTCGAAGTCAGATGGCGATGGAGCCGGTCTCGCCCGTGCGGATGCGCACGACGTCCAGCACCTCGGAGACGAAGATCTTGCCGTCGCCGATCCGGCCCGTGCGGGCCGCGGCCGAGATGGCTTCGAGCGCCCTGTCGAGTTGATCGTCGGCGATCACGACCTCGATCTTGATCTTGGGCAGGAAGTCCACGACGTACTCGGCCCCGCGGTAGAGTTCGGTCTGCCCCTTCTGGCGGCCGTAGCCCTTGGCCTCGATGACGGTCATGCCCTGGACGCCCAACTCCTGCAGGGCCTCCTTCACCTCGTCGAGCTTGAAGGGCTTGATGATGGCTTCGATCTTTTTCATGCGCTCGACATTGCACTCCGGGCGGTGTTGGGAGCCGCCGTTCGCGGGCGACCCAGCACACGCCGGGCGGCGTCCACAAGCAGCGTCTGGTTGCTTGCCGTTGGGGCCGCTTGCGAAACTGAACAGGCGCCCAAAAACAAGGCGCCATCAGATCAAAAAACGACCATGCCGGAAATCGCCTTGTGGGAGCGGGTCCGGCCCCTAGGATCGCCGTGAAACGCCGTCGGGAGTGGGACTGGCATGGACGAACGGACCCCGGTTCTCATCGGAGCGGGCCAATTCACCTACCGGGGCGATCCGGCCTCCTCGCCGTCGCCGAGCACTCTGCTGAAGATTGCGGCGGAACGGGCCGCGGCTGACGCCGGAATCGGCGCCGCGGGCCTGGCGGTCATCGACAGCATCGTGGTGGCGCCCTCGGCGATCGCACAGCCGGGCGCCTCGCGCAGCCGCGGCGCGCCGTTCTCCAGCAATGCGGCAGCCCAACTGGGTGTGATGCTCCAGGCGAAGCCCCGCTGGGCGGCCCTGTCGGCGATGGGCGGCAACAGCTCCCAGTACATGATCAACGTCCTGGCGCAGAGGATCGCGGAGGGCGAGACCGACCTGGGACTCGCGATCGGCTGCGAGGTGCTGGGCACGGTCTCGAAGCGCATGGCCAAGGGTCTCGGCTTCGAGGACTGGGATGCGGTGGAGGACCTGTCGCTGGACGCCCCGCCGGTCCTCGGCGACACGCGGCCGGGCGTCAGCGCCTATGAGGCTCGCCACGGCCTCGACCGGCCGATCAACATCTACCCCGTCTTCGAGAACGCGCTCAGGGCCCGCGACGGCCGCTCGCTGGCCGACCACGCGGCGCGCATCGGCGCCCTGTTCGAACGCTTCACCGAGGTGGCCGCCGGGAACCCGCACGCCTGGTTTCCCCTGCACCGGTCCGCCGAGGAGCTGACGACGGTCAGCGACCGCAACCGGATGATCGGCTTTCCGTACCCCAAGTTCCTGAACGCCATCATGGAGGTCGACCAGTCGGCCGGCGTCCTGATGGCCAGCGTGGCCAAGGCGCGCGAGTTGGGCGTTCCGGAGGGCAGGTGGGTCTATCTCCACGGCTGCGCCGACGCGCACGACATCTGGCATGTGCTCGAGCGCCAGGACTTCCACTCCAGCCCGGCCATGCGCCTGACCGGCAAGCGCGCGTTCGAGATGGCCGGCATCGGCCCGGCCGACCTCAAGCACCTCGATCTCTACTCCTGCTTCCCGTCGGCGGTAGAGGTGGGCGCGGAGGAACTGGGCCTGTCGCTCGACGATCCGCGCGGCTTCACGGTGACCGGCGGATTGCCCTACGCGGGCGGACCCGGGAACAACTACGCCATGCACTCGGCGGCGACGATGGTGCAGCGCCTGCGCGACGCGCCGGGGTCCTATGGCCTCGTCACCGCCAACGGCTGGTATCTCACCAAGCAGTCGACCGGCATCTACTCCACGACGCCGCCCAAGGCGCCGTTCGACCGCCAGGACCCCGCCGTCCTGCAGCGCGAGATCGACGCCCTGCCGCATCCGGACGTCATCGAGACGCCGCAGGGGACCGGCACGATCGAGACCTACACCGTCGTCCACAAGCGCGAGGGACCCTTCATGGGCATTGTCATCGGCCGCGACGCGGACGGCCGCCGCTTCGCCGCCAACACGCCGAACGATCCTGCGACCCTGGCGAGCCTGGAGGCGTCCGAGCAGATCGGCCGCAAGGGGACCGTCAACCAGGTCGGCGGCCTCAACATCTTCGAGCCCGCCTGATGGTCCGCCTCTATCTCATCCGCCACGGCAAGCCCTCGTCCACCTGGGGCGGCCACGACGACGATCCCGGCCTGGACGAGACCGGGCAAGCGCAGGCGAGGGCGGCCCGCGACTGGCTGCTGGGCCGGCCCGGGGACGAGCGCCCGCGCCTCGTGGTGAGCTCGCCGCTGCGCCGCTGCCGCGAGACCGCCGAGCCGACGGCCGAGGCCCTGGGCGTCCAGATCGAGGTCGACCCGATCGTCGGCGAGATCGCCACGCCGTCCGGGCTGAGCGCCGAGGCGCGGCCCGCCTGGCTGCGCAAGGCCTTCGAGGGCACGTGGCAGCGGATCGAAGGCGACATGGACTACGACGCCTGGCGCACCGACATCATCGCCTCGCTGGCGAAGCGCGGTCACACGGCCGTCTTCTCGCACTACGTCGCCATCAACGCCGCCGTCTCGCGCCTCCTGGGCGTCGACCAGGTGCTGGCCTTCCGTCCCGACCACACCTCGATCACCATCCTGGAGACCGACGGAACAGCGGTGCGGCTGGTCGAGAAGGGCGCGGAGGCCCAGACGCAGGTCCTCTAGGACTTGAACCGGCCCGCCGGCGGTGAAACACGGGACCTCTGGTCCAAGGAGTCCGCGTTGCCCGCCCGCCCGATCCTCACCGTCGCCGAGATGGGCGCCGCCGACCGGGCCGCGATCGCGGCGGGCACGCCCAGCCTGACGCTGATGGAGCGCGCCGGCGCGGCGGTGGCGGACGCGGTGATGGACCGCTTCCCGGTCCAGCCGACCCAGGTGCTCTGCGGCCCCGGCAACAACGGCGGCGACGGGTACGTGGTCGCGCGCCTGCTGCGCGAGCGCGGCTGGCCCGTGGAGGTCCGCGCCCTCTCCGAGCCCGTCACCGTCGATGCCCGGGCCATGAGCGCGCGCTGGAGCGGCGAGACGAAGCCGATGGGCGGCCGGCCCGCGGCCGGGCTCGTCATCGACGCCCTGTTCGGCGCGGGACTCTCGCGGCCCCTCGACGGCGCGGCTGCGCAAACCGCGGCGGCGCTGGCCGACCGCCCGGAGACGGTGGTGGCCGTGGACGTCCCGAGCGGCGTCCCCGGCGACGGCGGCCCGCCCGTAGGTCCCGCCTTCTGCGCCGGCCTCACCGTCACCTTCCACGCCCGCAAGCCCGGCCTCGTACTGGAGCCCGGCCGCAGCCTCTGCGGCGAGGTCGTCGTCGCCGACATCGGCCTGGGCGAGACGCCGTCGCAGCTCATCGAGAACGGGCCCGAGGCGTGGCTGCCGGGCTTCCCCTGGCCGACGGCGTCGTCGCACAAGCATGCCCGCGGCCGCCTGATCGTCATCTCCGGTGACGCC
>NZ_JAEUMO010000229.1 GCF_016793285.1 Phenylobacterium sp. | reverse complement strand
TCCGGGGAAGTAGTGCTGGGCGGCGCCGGGGATCTCGCGGAACGCCTCGACGCGCCTCACCACCAGGTCGGCCTTGGGGAGGATGCCGAAGTAGGCCGGCAGCTTCTTCTTCATGCCCGCGAGGTAGCCGTCGGCGAGCTTGAGATACTCCGCCCGCCCCTCGTCGGTGTTGGGCAGGTAGAAGCGCTTGTCGGTGCGCATGAAGACGAAGAATTCGGGCAGCGTGCCGGTGAAGCCGGTCTTGGCCTTCACCCTCTCCATCTCGCCGCGGATACGGGCGACCTCGCTGAGGCCGAGCTGGTGGATTTCCTCGGCGGTCATGTCGGTGGTGGTCTGCAGCTTCAGCGCCGCGTCATAGTAGGCCTTGCCGTCGGGCAGCGCGCCGGCGCCCTTGGCGTCCGCGCCGGTGCTGGCGGCGTCGGCGGTGAGCCAGGCCGAGACGCGGTCGTAGGCGGGCTTCATCTGGCCGGTCATCGCAGCCGCAGCGGCCTTCACGAGGGCGTCGGCCCTGGCGTCGTCGATCCTGCCGCCGGCCTTCAGCGCCGCGACCTTCTTCTTGAAGTCGGCGTACATCGGCGAGTCCGGACCGTCCGAGAACGGCGCGCCGGTGGTGACCCGGGCGAGGTCCTTCTGGCCCTGGACGTAGTCGAAGCGGGGCATGCGGATGCCCTCGGCCGCGGCGGCCTTGGCGCGCACCAGCATCTGGTCCAGCGCCTCGTCGATCAGGCCGATGCGCGCGACATAGGCCTCGGCGTCGGCCGGCGTGTCGACACGGTGGAAGTTGATCAGGAAGTTGGGCAGCCCCGTGTGGGCCGCGCCGCGCGAGAAGACGTAGCGGTGGCGGCGCCACCTGTTGCGCAGTTCGGCCTGGTCGAGAGCGAGGACCCACATGTCGTAGGAGGTGCGCGCCTCCTCGCCCAGCCTGGCCGGGTCGAACTTCGCCCTCATGCGGGCCACGCTGTCCCTGCGCCAGGCCAGCACCTTCTCGCCCTGGGCCTCGCTTCGGTCGGTGAGGCGGTCGTACTGCTCCTTGCGGCCCTGCGAGGTCAGTTCCTCGGGGTCCATCTGCACTTCCGCCTCGTACTCGGCGTCGAGGAAGGCGGTGAGCTGCCTGTCGAGGTCGCCGGTCTGCGCGGCCGCCGGCAGCGCGGCGACGAGGGCGGCGCCCGCCGTCGTGGTGAGGAACGTGCGACGGTCGAAGTGCGATGTCATGGGGGTACTCAGGCTTTCTGTGAGGCGGTCCAGCGCCTGGCGACGCCTTCGAGGACAGTCAGGGGCATCGCGCCACCGGCGAGGACGGCGTCGTGGTACTGGCGGATGTCGAACCTGGGGCCGAGGGCCTTCTGGGCCTCGCTGCGCAGGCGCAGCCAGGTGAGCTTGCCGACCATGTAGGCGCAGGCCTGGCCCGGGCGGACGCAGTAGCGCTCGATCTCGGTGGCGGCCGACGAGGTGGGGCTGCCGTCGATCGAGGTCATCGTCGCGATGGCCTTCTCGCGGCTCCAGCGCATCTCGTGCAGGCCGGTGTCGACGACGAGGCGCGCGGCGCGGAACAGCGAGGCCTGGATCTGGCCCAGTTCGCCCAGCGGGTCGTCCCGGTACTCGCCCATCTCGAGGGCGACCTGCTCGGCGTAGAGCGCCCAGCCCTCGCCGAAGGCCGGGAAGCCGGCCAGCTTGCGCAGCGTCGGCTGGTCGGCTTCGATCTGCAGCGAGCGCTGCAGGTGATGGCCCGGGATCGCCTCATGGTAGGTGAGCGTCTTCAGGGTCCAGCGCGGGTTCTCGGCGCTGTCCCGCAGATTGATCCAGTAAATGCCGGGGCGCGAGCCATCCAGCGAGGGGCGATTGTAGTAGCCGCCCGGCGCGCCGGCCTCGATGAACTTCGGCACGCGGCGGATCTCGACGTCGGCCTTGGGGACCTTGCCGAACATGGTGGGCAGCCGCGGCCGGATCTCGGCGACCACCGCGTTCAGGTCGGCGATCAGCTTTTCCTTGCCGGCGTCGGTGTTCGGATAGTGGTGCGTCGGATCGGCGAAGAGCGTGGCGATGCGTTCGCCGACCGTGCCCTGGGTCATCCCCTGCTTGGCCAGCAGGACCTCGGCGCGGGCGCTCAGCTCACGGGCCTGCTCCAGGCCCATCTGGTGGATCTCCCTGGGCGTGAGCTCGGTCGTCGTGAAGTTGCGCAGCGCGTCGCGGTAGTAGCCCTCGCCGCCGAGGAACTTCCAGACGCCGGCGTCCGGGCGCGCGATGGCCTTCAGCCCGTTCATGGCCGCGATCTGGCGGTCGAGGGCGGGGTAGACGTAGGCCGTCAGCGCGCGCTCGGCCGCGGCGGCGTAGTTGCCCGCGATCCCCTTCTCCTTCACCCCCTCGGTGAGCTGGGTGACCAGCGGCGACGCGCCCGGCTCGGAGGCCCGCAGCGCCGTCATCTGCGCGATCGTGCGGTCGCAGATGAAGTCGGGCGGGACGACGCCGAGGTTGCGGTCGCGCTGCGCGCGCTGGACCTCCTGATCCATGACCACCGAGAAGGCGACCAGGCGTTCGAGGTAGGCGTCGGCGTCGGCCTTGGTCTCGATGGCGTGCTGCGTCCCCAGGAAGTCCGGGATGTCCTGGTAGGCCCCCGTGAGCTGCGACAGAACATAGGGCTCGCCGGCCCCCTCGTAGCCGTAGGCGTATCTGCGGCCGGCCGCCTCGTCGCCCGCGAGCGTGAAGAGGACGGCGTCGTAATTCACCTGCTCGCCGGGGCTTAGCCGGGCGCGGTCGACCGTCCTCAGCAGCCTGAGATGCGCGGCGGTGCGGTCCTTGTCCTCGTCCAGGCCCTGGATCGAGGCGTCGGAGAGCTTGCCCTTGGCGGCGGCGCGGGCGCCCTTGTCGAGGCCGAGCGCGGTGACCGTCTCGGGGTCGTCGTCCAGGACCTCGTCGAAGATGCGGTCGAAGACGGCGCGGAGCTTCGTGTCCTCCGTTGTGGCGGCGGCGCTCGCCGCGGCAGGAACGAGGGCCGCCCCGGCCGCGGCCAGCAGGAACGCCCGCCGCCGCATCAGGCCCTGGTCGCGGCGATGTAGTTGTCGATCACGCTCTCCAGCGCAGTCAGCGGCATCGAACCCGAGAGCAGGATCGCGTCGTGGAACTTGCGCGGGTCGTAGCGGTCGCCCAGCGCCGCGCGGGCCTTCTCGCGCAGGCGCAGAATGGTGAGCTTGCCCACCATGTAGCTGCACGCCTGGCCGGGCCACACCGAGTAGCGCTCGATCTCCTGGGCGGCCAGCGGCTCGGGGTCGCCCTCGATGTTGCGCATCTCGGCGATGGCCTTCTCGCGGCTCCATTTCAGGCTGTGCAGGCCGGTGTCGGTGACCAGGCGCGCCGAGCGCAGCAGGGCATCGTGGATGTAGCCGAGTTCGTTCAGCGGCTCGCCCTGATAGAGGCCCATCTCCTGGACGACCTGCTCGGAGTAGAGCGCCCAGCCCTCGGCGTAGGCGCCGAAGCCCTGCACGCGGCGCAGCATCGGCAGGTCCGCTTCGCGCTGCATGGCGATCTGCATGTGGTGGCCGGGGATGGCCTCGTGGAAGGTGGTGGTCGGAAGGAACCAGTACGGGCTCTCGGCCGTGTCGCGCAGGTTCAGCCAGTAGATGCCGGGGCGCGAGCCATCCAGGCTCGGAGCTTCGTAATGGGTCGAGGCGCCCTGCTCCGTCGTGGCCGGGATACGCCGGATCTCGACGTCGGCCTTCGGCAGCGTGCCGAACTGCTCGGGCAGGCGGGCGCGGATGCGGGCGACCTCCTTGTTGAGGTCGGCGATGATCCTGGCCTTGCCGGCGTCGGTGTTCGGGTAGACGCCCTTCTTCGACCTGTAGAGCGCCTGGTATCGCTGGCCGATGCCGCCGCGCGTGAAGCCCAACTGGTTGAACAGGACCTCGGCGCGGGCGTGCAGTTCCCTGGTGACGTCGACGCCCATCTGGTGGACCTCGGCGGGCGAGAGCCTGGTGGTCGTGGCGTTGGCCAGCGACTGGGCGTAGTAGGCCTCGCCGTCGGGCAGGCGCCAGACGCCGGCGTCGTGCTTGGCCTTGCCGCGCAGTTCTTCCATCAGCGCGATCTGGCGGTCGAGCGCGGGCAGCACCTTGGCCTCGTAGGCGGCGCTGGCCCTGGCGGTCCAGTCGCCGTCGATGCCCTTGGCCTTGGCGCGCTCGGCCAGCGCGCTGACCAGCGTCGACTTGGCGGCCGGGACCCGCAGGCCCTTCATGCCGCTGAGACAGCCCTTGATCGCAAAGTCGGGCGGGACGACGCCCAGGCCGACGTCGCGGCGGACCCGCTCGATCTCCTGGTCCATGACCCGGCCGATGGCTTCGAGGCGCGAGAGATAGGCGTCGCAGTCCTCCTTGCTCTCGATCCGGTGCTGGGTGGCCATGAAGTCGGGCGCGTCCTGCCAGACGCCGGTGATCTGCGAGAGCACGTAGGGCGCGCCGGCGCCCTGGCGGCCGTAGACGAAGCGGGCGTCCGCATCGGCCGTCGACTGCAGGTCGAAGAGGATGGAGTCATAATTCACCGCCGCCATGCCGGTGAGCGCCTTGCGGTTCACGGCCTTCAGGCGGCGGAGTTGGTCGGCGTTCAGCTTCTTGCGGCGGTCGACGCCCTCGATGGAGGCGTCGGAGAGCTTGCCCGCCTCGTCGGCCAGCTTGCCCTTGTCGAGACCCAGCGAGGTGGCCAGCTCGGGGCTCTCGCGCAGGTTCTCGTTGAAGAAGTCGGTCATCAGCTTGTTGAGGTGCGACTCGGCCGACGGCGGCTTCGGCGGCGGCGGCGCCTGGGGCGGCGGCGGCGGGATCGGCGGCAGGTTCTCGTCAGCGGTGGCGCATCCGGTGAGCGCGACCGCGCCCGCCAGGGTCAGTATCTGCCGACGGCTATGGATCAAGGTACGCCTCCCCAATTCGACCCGACGTGTGCGATCCGACGTGTCGGGCGCAGGCTTAGGGCCGGCGTCCGTCGGGCGGCAAGCCGGGCCGGCGCGATGGAAACATTAAATCCGAGTAATACGAAATGGCTTGCCGCCGGCCCGCGGCGCGGGCAGGTCGGTTTTCGTCGTCCATCCCGGCCCGATCGCAAGGATTCCATCACGATGTTCGGTGTTTCGCGGCATGTCCTCGCCGCCGTCCTCTCGCTCACCGTGGCCCTGCCGCTGGCCGCCGACGCGGCCCCTGCGGCCAAGCCCGGCGCGGCCGACAAGACCATCGCGGCGATCCGCAAGACCCCGGGCTTCAAGGCCGCACAGGCGGCGCTGGACGCCGACCACGACCGCATCGTCGCCGAGACCATCCAACTGACCGAAATCCCCGCCCCACCGTTCAAGGAGACGGCGCGCGGCCAGGCCTACATGGCGATGCTGAAGGCCGCCGGGCTGACCGACGTCGAGATGGACGCCGAAGGCAACGTCATGGGCCTGCGCCGCGGAACCGGCCCGGCCGGCGCGCCGCTGGTGGTGCTGGCAGCGCACCTCGACACCGTGTTTCCCGAGGGCACGGACGTGAAGGTGCGCCGCGAGGGGACCAAGCTGCACGCCCCGGGCGTCGGCGACGACACCCATTCGCTGGCCGTGGTCCTGGGCTACATCCGCGCTCTGGACGCGGCGAAGATCAGGACGAAGAAGGACATCCTCTTCGTCGGCAATGTCGGCGAAGAGGGGCCGGGCGACCTGCGCGGCACGCGCTTCCTGTTCGGCAAGGGCAAGTACAAGGACCGGATCGCCGCCTTCTTCTCCATGGACGGAACCTCGGCGGACCGGGTGACCTATGGCGCGGTCGGTTCGCGGCGCTATCGCGTGACCTTCAAGGGCCCGGGCGGCCACAGCTATGGCGCGTTCGGGCTGGTGAACCCGATGGCGGCCATGGGGACGACCGTGGTCGAGATGAACAGGATCCGCACGCCGACGCAGCCGAAGACGACCTACATGACCAGCGTGGTGGGCGGCGGCACCTCGGTGAACTCGATCCCGGACGCCATCTGGCTCGAGGTCGACATGCGCTCCGAGAGCGCGGCCGAGCTCGCGAAGATCGACGGCCAGTTCCTGGCGATCGTGAAGGCCGCGGTGGACCAGGAGAACGCGGCGCGCTCGACCCGCGCGGGGGCGATCAGCGCCGACGTCAAGCAGATCGGCGACCGTCCGACCGGGGCCACCAAGGAAGACGCCGAGATCGTGCAGTTGACCTCGGCGGCGGTGAAGGCGGCGGGCTTCACGCCGATCCTGGGCGCGAGTTCGACCGACTCCAACGTGCCGATCAGCCTGGGCATCCCGGCTGTCACCATCGGCTCGGGCGGCGACGGCGGCCGGGCGCACGCGCCGGACGAATGGATCGACGTCTCCAAGCCGGAAAGCCTGAAGGGCATGAGCGTGGGTCTGGCGGCCTTGCTGGCTGTGGCGGGGACCTGACGACGTGGGGCGGCGGCTCGCGGCGGCCGTCCTGACCCTGGCGCTTGCGGCCGGGCCGGGGGCAGCTCAGGAGGCGTTCCGCCCAGAACCGTGGCTGGCCGACCTCGACCAGTTGCGCGACGCTCTGAGCGCCGGCTACGCCAATCTCGACTGGCAGGCCGAGCGGGGCATGGACCTTCCCGGCGCGTATGCCCGGGCGCAGACGCGGATCGCGGCGGCGCGCGATGTCTACGCGGCGCGCCGCGTGTTCGACCGATTCCTCGCGAGCTTCGCCGACGGGCACCTGGAGGTCCGCTGGCCGACACCGCCGGCGTCGACCATGCCGCCGCCGGCCGCAGAACCCGACCTCTGCGCGCGCCTCGGCTACTTCGACGTCGGCGATGCCGGCGCCATCGCCACGCGCCTGCCGGGCTTCCGGCATGTGGGGCGCGCAGACGCCCACCTGCCGGCCGGCGTCGTTGCCGTGGCCGGGCGGAAGGTGGGCGTGCTGCGGATCCCGATCTTCACGCCCAGCGGCTTGCCGCGCCTGTGCGACGAGTTGCTGGCGCAGGCGAAGCTGACCCGCCAGAGCGCGTGCGACGACGCCTGCGCCGCGCGGCTGGTCGAGGCGGCGGACACGGCGTTCGTCGAGGAGATGCGGGGCCAGGTGGCCGCCCTCGCCGCCGAGCGGCCGGACGTCCTGCTCATCGACATCGCCGACAACGGCGGCGGCAACGACAGCCCGCTGGCGCTCGCGCGGCTGGTGACCGCCCGGCCCGTCCGCCGCCCGCCCATGGCCCTTGTCCGCGGCGCGCCTGCGGCCGAGGAACTGGCGGCGCGGCAGGTCGACGTGAAGGCCGCGCTCGGGTCCGGGCCGCCCGCCCAGCAAGCCGCCCTCGCCCGCTTCGACACCGACCTGACGCACGCCGTGGCCGCGGCGCGCACAGCGTGCGACCGCCGCCCGCTCTGGACGGGCGCCGCGCCCGGCTGCAGCGGGCTGGTCGACGAGCCGGTCTACGATGGACCGCTGCCGCCGCGGACCGCGGGCCAGGCCCTGCCGGACTGGGTCCAGGTGGCCTCGCCGACGGCGCGGTTCCCGGCGGTGACCGCGCTGTGGCGCGGGCCGCTGGTGGTGCTCGGCGACTGGAACTCGGCCTCTTCGAGCGAACTGTTCGCGGCGATGGTGCAGGATGCCGGCGCGGCGGTGGTCGTGGGCTCGCGCACCTTCGGCGCCGGCTGCGGGCACGTCACCCGGGCGGCGCCGGTCATGCTCGCGAACAGCGGCGGCGTGGTCTCGATGCCGGACTGCGTGCGCCGGCGCGCCGACGGATCGAACGAGGTGGTGGGAATCCAGCCCGACGTGGCGGTGGGCCTGCAGATGTACGACAGCCCGCGCCAGCGGCTCGAGCTGGTCTCGGCCGCCCTGCCCGCCGCGCTCGACCTCGCGGCGCGCCGCGCCCGAGCCCCGGAATGACCCGCGTCGCCGTCGTCGGCGGGGGACCGGCGGGGTTGTTCGCGGCCGAGCGGCTGGCGCAGGCGGGCTGTTCGGTCACCGTCTGGGAGCGCATGCCGTCGGTGGGGCGGAAGTTCCTGATGGCCGGGCGCGGCGGGCTGAACCTGACGCATTCCGAGGATTTCGAGGCGTTCGTGGCGCGGTACGGCGTGGCGGCGGACTGGGCGCGCCCGATTCTGGCGGGCCTTCCGCCGACCGAGCTCGTCGCGTGGGCCGAGGGGCTCGGCCAGCCGACGTTCGTGGGCTCGTCGGGGCGCGTGTTCCCGAGGGCGATGAAGGCCTCGCCGCTGCTGCGGGCCTGGCTGGCGCGGCTGGCGGACCTGGGCATGACGATCCGCACGCGCAGCACGTGGCTGGGCTGGGCGGACGACGGGGCGCTGCGGTTCGCGACGCCGGAGGGCGAGGTCGCGATGCGGCCGGACGCGACGGTGCTGGCGCTCGGCGGCGCGAGCTGGCCAAAGCTGGGGTCGGACGGGGCGTGGGCCGCGTGGGTCGGCGACGTCGCGCCGTTCCGGCCGGCCAACATGGGCTTCGACGTGGCGTGGAGCCCGGTGATGCAAGGGTTCGCCGGCCAGCCGCTCAAGGGCATCGCGCTGAGCTTCGGCGGCCGCACCGTCCGCGGGGAGGCGATGGTGGCGCACTACGGCCTCGAAGGCGGCGCGGTCTATGCGCTGTCCGCCCCGCTCCGCGACGCCATCGAGACGAACGGCTCGGCCGTGGTGAGCTTC
>NZ_JAEUMO010000213.1 GCF_016793285.1 Phenylobacterium sp. | reverse complement strand
CGCCATCCCCGGCGGCCTGATCACGCCGATCATCCGCAGGGCCGAGACCAAGGGGCTGGCCCAGATCGCCACCGAGGCCAAGGACCTGGCGGCCCGGGCGCGGGAGAAGAAGCTGAAGCCCGAGGAGTTCCAGGGCGGCACCTTCAGCGTCTCGAACCTGGGAATGTTCGGGATCAAGACCTTCGCCTCGATCATCAACGAGCCGCAGGGCTGCATCCTGTCGGTCGGCGCGGGCGAGAAGCGGGCCGTGGTGAAGGGCGACGAGATCGTCATCGCCAACGTGATGAGCGTCACGCTCACCTGCGACCACCGCGTGGTCGACGGCGCCGTCGGCGCACGCTTCCTCGCCGCCTTCAAGGAGATGCTCGAAGAACCCCTGCGGATGATCGTCTAGGGAGGTCTTGGCATGGCCAGCATCTACGACTTCAGCGCCGAGACCATCGACGGGGCCCCGGCGCCGCTCGGCGACTACAAGGACAAGGTGATCCTGGTCGTGAACACGGCCAGCCAGTGCGGCTTCACGAAGCAGTACGCGGGGCTGGAGGCGCTCTACCGCAAGTACCGCGACCGGGGCCTCGTGGTGCTGGGTTTCCCCTGCAACCAGTTCGGATCGCAGGAGCCGGGCGACGAGGCCGAAATCAAGACCTTCTGCTCGCTGACCTACGACGTGGACTTCCCGATGATGCGGAAGGTCGACGTGAACGGGCCCAAGGCGCACCCGCTGTACGCGTGGCTGAAGGGCCAGAAGAAGGGCGTCCTCGGCACCGAGGGCATCAAGTGGAACTTCACCAAGTTCCTCGTCGACCGCTCCGGCAAGGTCGCCGGCCGCTTTGCGCCCACTGTTGAACCCAAGGCGCTGGAAGGCGCGATCGAGAGGCTCCTCTGATGGCCGACGCTTTCGACGTCATCGTGATCGGCTCGGGGCCGGGCGGCTACGTGACCGCGATCCGGGCCAGCCAGTTGGGCTTCAAGACGGCGATCGTCGAGCGCAGCGAACTGGGCGGCATCTGCCTCAACTGGGGCTGCATTCCGACCAAGGCGCTGCTGAAGTCGGGCGAGGTCTACGAACAGCTCGACCACCTGAAGGACTACGGCCTGTCGGTCGAGAAGAAGGCCTTCGACTTCGACGCCGTCGTGAAGCGCTCGCGCAGGGTCGCGGCCCAACTGAATTCGGGCGTCGCCTTCCTGATGAAGAAGCACAAGATCGAGGTGGTCGAAGGCTTCGCCAAGCTGGAGAAGGGGGCTGGCGCCCCCACCGTCGTGGTTGGCGACCGCAAGCTCACCGCTAGGCACGTGATCGTCGCCACCGGCGCGCGGGCCCGCACGATCCCGGCCATCGGCCTCGAACCCGACGGCGAGCGCATCTGGACCTACCGCGAGGCGCTGGTCCCCAAGGCGGCGCCGAAGACCCTGGTGGTGATCGGTTCCGGCGCCATCGGCATGGAGTTCGCGAGCTTCTACCGGGCGCTGGGCTCGGAGGTGACGGTCGTCGAGATGATGCCGCGGATCCTGCCCGTCGAGGACGAGGAGGTCTCGAAGGCCGCCCACAAGAGCTTCGAGAAACGCGGCATCAAGTTCCGCGTGCCGGCCAACGTGAAGACGCTGTCGAAGACCGCCAAGGGCGTGGCCCTGGAGATCGAGGCGGGCGGCAAGACCGAGACCCTGGAGGCCGACGTCTGCATCGTGGCCGTGGGCATCGTCGGCAACGTCGAGGACATGGGCCTGGAGGCCCTGGGCGTGAAGATCGACCGCACGCACATCGTCACCGACAGCCACGGCGGGACGGGTGTGCCGGGCCTCTACGCCATCGGCGACGTGGCGGGGCCGCCCTGGCTCGCGCACAAGGCCAGCCACGAGGGCGTCCACTGCGTCGAGCATATCGCCGGCCTGAAACCTGCGAACCTCACCGCGCCGATCCCCGGTTGCACCTATACGACGCCGCAGATCGCCTCGGTGGGCCTGACCGAGGCGCAGGCCAGTGAGCAGGGGCTGGACCCCAAGGTCGGCCGCTTCCCGTTCCGCGTGAACGGCAAGGCCATCGCGGCCGGCGAGACCGACGGCTTCGTCAAGACCGTGTTCGACGGCAAGACCGGCGCCCTGATCGGCGCGCACATGATCGGCCACGAGGTGACCGAGATGGTGCAGGGCTTCGCCATCGCCATGACGCTGGAGGCCACGGAGGCCGAGTTGCACGCCACCGTCTTCCCGCACCCGACCATGAGCGAGGCGATGCACGAGTCGACCCTGGACGCCTACGGCAAGGTCCTGCACCTCTGACGGGTCAGGCGCGCTTGCGCACCACCGCGTCCAGGCTCCAGGGCCCCGGTCCGGCGAAGACCAGGTAGAGGAAGATGAAGCAGAAGAGGATGGCCGCGTCGCCGCCGTTCAGGCCGGGCCAGAAGCCCTTGCTGGCATGGGCCGTGAAATAGCCGACCGCCATCTGGCCCGAGCAGAGGAAGGCTGCGGCGCGCGTGAAGAGGCCGAGCGCGATCAGGCCGCCGCCCACCACCTCGATCCACGCCGCGGCAAGCAGGATCGCCGGCAACGGGTCGGGTACGCCCGGCTGAGGCCCGGGAAAGGCGAGCAGCTTCATCAGCCCGTGCTCCATGAAGAGCAGGGCGGTCATGACGCGCAGCACGCTGAGCACGCGCGGCGACCAGGCGGCGAGTTTTGGCATTGGTCGGTTCTCCCCCTCAGCCGGCGGGCTGCAACTCGGTGTCGACGATCCGCTGCAGCGCGACGTAGTCGGTCTTGCCGGTGCCGAGCACCGGAATTTCCTGCACCTTGATGATCTTGCGCGGCACCGCGAGTTCGGGCGCGCCGATGGACTGGGCGTGGGCCAGCAGCGGGCCGACGTCGGCGTCGCGCTGGTCGGTGACGAGGATGATGCGCTCGCCCTTCTTCGGGTCGGGCGTCGAGACCACGGCGTGGCGGCTTGCGGGCCACACGGCCGAGGCCAGGTCTTCGGCTGCGGTCAGGGAGACCATCTCGCCGCCGACCTTGGCGAAACGCTTCACGCGACCGAGGATCCTGATCCAGTCGTCGTCGCTGATGGAGACCACGTCGCCGGTGTCGTGCCAGCCGCCGGCGGGCGGGTCGATGCCGCCGTCGGCCCGCAGGTAGCCGGCCATGACGTTGGGCCCGCGGACCAGCAGCTTGCCGCCCTCCGCGATGCCCTCGACCGGCTCGAGCTTCGTCTCCACCCCTGGCAGCAGGCCGCCGACCGTGCCGCGGCGGTTGTCGCCGGGCTTGTTCACCGCGATCACGGGCGAGCACTCGGTGGCGCCGTAGCCCTCCAGCAGCGGGATCGGGCCGAACTTCTCGTTGATGAGGTTGTGCGTCTCGTCGCGCACCTTCTCGGCGCCGCAGACCACGAACGTGAGGCCGGAGAGCTCGTCGGGCTCGGCCGAGCGGGCGTACTGGTTGATGAAGGTGTCGGTGGCGAACAGCACCGAGGCCCCGCTGTCCTTCACCAGCGGCGGGATCTGCTTGATGTGCAGCGGCGAGGGATACTGGAACGTCTTCAGCCCCGTCAGCAGCGGCAGCAGCGCGCCGCCGGTCAGGCCGAAGACGTGGAAGATCGGCAGCGGGTTGAAGAACACCCAGTTGGTGTCGAGCGGGATGTGCTGGTTGATCTGGCGGCAGTTGGCCACGAGGTTGGCGTGGCTCAGCACCACGCCGCGCGGCGCGCCGAAGCTGCCCGAGGTGAACAGGATCACGCCCGGATCGGACGGCGACAGGGGTGTGCGGAATTGCTTCGGCAGGGCGCCGGCGGCGGCCGCGAACAGGCGGTCGGGCAGGCCCACCGTCTTTCGGACGTCCTCGAGGTAGACGACGTTCGCCTTGGTCTCGAGCGCGTCGATCAGGTCGTGCAGCTTGCCCTGCTCGACGAAGCGGTGGGAGGTCAGCACCGTCTTCACGCCGGCCAGGTCGCAGGCGGCCTTCAGGTTGCGGATGCCGGCCGTGAAGTTGAGCATGCAGGGGATGCGCCCAAAGGCGTGCAGGGCGAAGAAGGTCACCACGCCGCCCACGCTGGACGGCAGCATGACGCCCACGCGCTCGCCCTTCTTCGTGAAGCCGGCGATCTTCCTGCCCAGGGCGAAGGCGGCGCGGATCAGGTCGAGGTAGGTGAGGGGATTGCGCTCCTGGTCCTCCAGGATCGGCTTCTTCGCGCCATGTTTCTTCGCCGCCGCCACGAGGGCGTCGAAGACGGAAGACTGCGCCGACGCGCTGTCGAAACCACTCAAGGGCGAACGCCTCCCGGATCTTGTCGTTACGTCGAGCCTATCCGGCCGGGTTGCAGGTGAAAAGCTCGGTTACCTGCCGTGATCTTGCCGCGACGGCGCCCTTGCGCTTGATCCGGAGGCGCGGACGGACGATCTAGGGGCCATGGCCGTGGTCATCGACACCGTGGGCGGCAAGCGCCCGCGTCACCCAGAGAAGCAAAACCGGCCGGAAACGCCGATCCTGCGCAAGCCGGAGTGGCTGCGCGTCCGCGCGCCGGGCTCCGCCGGCTACAACGCCACCCGCGACATCGTGAAGGGCAACGGCCTGGTTACCGTCTGCGAGGAGGCGGCCTGCCCCAACATCGGCGAGTGCTGGTCGAAGAACCACGCGACGATGATGATCATGGGCGAGGTCTGCACGCGGGCCTGCGCGTTCTGCAACGTGACCACGGGCAAGCCCAACGCGCTCGACCCCAGCGAGCCGGCCCGCGTCGCAGACGCGGTGGCGAAGATGGGGCTGAAGCACGTCGTCATCACCTCGGTGGACCGCGACGACCTGGCGGACGGCGGCGCGGCGCACTTCGCCGCCGTGGTGCGCGCCATCCGCGCCGCCTCACGCGGCACGACCGTGGAGATCCTGACGCCGGACTTCCTGCGCAAGCCCGTCGAGGCCGTGCATGCGTTGATCGACGCCAAGCCCGACGTCTTCAACCACAACCTGGAGACCACGCCGCGGCTCTACCTCTCGATCCGCCCCGGCGCCCGCTACTACAACTCGCTGCGCCTGCTGGAGCGGGTGAAGGAACGCGACCCGGAGCAGTTCACCAAGTCCGGCATCATGGTCGGCCTGGGCGAGGCGAAGGAGGAGGTGATGCAGGTGATGGACGATATGCGTTCCGCCGGCGTCGATTTCATCACCATCGGCCAGTACCTTCAGCCCACCCGCCGCCACGCGCCTATCGACCGCTTCGTCCACCCCGACGAGTTCAGGGGGTATGAGGAGATCGCCAAGGCCAAGGGATTCCTGGTGGTCGCGTCCAGCCCGCTGACCCGTTCGTCGCACCATGCCGACGAAGACTTCGCGCGCCTCCAGGCCGCGCGGCGGGCCAAAGAGGCCGCAGCCTAGGTGCGCCACCACGTCTCGCGCGTGCTGCCCTACACCCCGGAGCAGTTGTTCGCGCTGGTGGGCGACGTCGAACGCTATCCAGAGTTCGTGCCGTGGATCACGTCCATGCGCACCTGGAACCGGCGGCGGACCGGCGAGGGCGTGGATCAGGTCGACGCCGAGGCGGGGGTCGGGTTCTCGTTCCTGAAGGAGCGGTTCGCGACACGGGTGCATCGCGACGGCGCCGCCCGGCAGATCGATGTGAACCTGCTGTCCGGTCCGTTCCGCAAGCTCACGAACCGCTGGCGCTTCCTGCCCGACGGCGCGGGCACGCGCATCGAGTTCGACATCGACTTCCAGTTCAAGGCAAAGCTGCTGGAGGGCCTGCTGGCAGCCAACTTCCACCACGCGGTCGAGCGGCTCATGAGCTGCTTCGAGGACCGGGCGAAGGCGCTGTACGGCGCGACACCGTGAGGATCAGCAGGCCGACGGCGAGCACGCCGGCCAGCGCCGGCAGCTCCTTCGTCGCGCCCAGCAGCATGACGCCGACGAAGATCAGGGCCGTCGCCGCCGCGAGCGGGGCGACATACGGAAGGCGGAAGGTCGGCGCCGGCGCGTCGGCGCGGCGCGCCAGACGGACCAGGGCGACGCAGCACAGCACGTAGGAGATCAGCCGCGCGGCGGTCGACATCGTGAGCGCGCCCAAGAGGTCGCTGGCCATGGCGGCGGAGAAGCCGACCACGCTGGAGGTCAGGATCGCCACCTGTGGCGTGCGCCAGCGCGGATGGATGCGGGCGAAGACGGCGGGCAGTTCCCCATGCTCGGCCAGGGCCAGCAGGTTGCGGGGCATCGAGACCACGATCACCAGCAGCGTTCCGAAGGTGACGGCGAGCGCGCCGATGGAAACCGCGCCGGCGCCGGCGGCGCCGTACAGCGCGCGGCCGGCCTCGGCGAACGGCCGGTCGGTGGCGGCTGGGGCGTCGAGGACGCCGACGCAGGCGGTGAACGCCAGGCCGAACACCAGGGTCACCAGGCCGAGGCTGAAGAGCAGCGCGATGGGGACGTCGCGGCGGGGATCCTTCGCTTCGCCCGCCACCATCGCGCCGCGCTCGAAGCCCGAAAATCCGAAGATGAAGATCAGCATCGCTTCGGCGAAGGTGACCGGCGGCGGCAGGGCCTGCGTCGGCGCCAGCCGGTCGATCTGCACGAAGGGGAGCACGGCGGCGATGAAGCCTGCGATGAAGACGAGCTTGGTGGCGATCAGCAGGTTGCTGGCCGCGGCGGACTGGCGGATGCCGATCAGCGTGATCCAGGTGGTGGCGATGCCCAGCGCGCCCAGCGCCGCGAGCCGGGGCCAGCCCGCGCCCAGCGCCGGCGCGAAAGCCGCGAGGTAGGTCACGAACAGGTTGGACAACGTCGCGGCGCCGAGCGCCTGGGCCACCCACAGCATCCAGCCGCTGGAGAAGGCCAGCCACGGCGGCAGCGCGGCGCGGGCGTAGAGGTAGGGCCCGCCCGTGCCCGAGAACCGGCTCCCGAGTTCGGCGAAGCACAGGAAAAGCGGCAGCATCGCCGCGGCGCTGGCCCCCAGCACCAGCAGTCCCCAGCCGTCGACCGCGCCATAGACCTTGGCCGGCGCGGTCAGCATGCCGGCGCCGAGCATCACGTTGAGCAGAAGGCCTATGACGTCGCGGCGCCTCAGCGCGCGCAGGAGCTGCGACTCGGCGGCAGGCTCGCTCAAACGAGCCGGTCTCGCATCATCTGCAGGGCCGCCTGGACCGCAGCGAGTTGAACGCCTTCGCGGGTGTCCTCCTCGAAGAAGTGCTCCTCGTGCATCAGGCGCTGGTTGGTGCGCGCCGTGGCGATATGGACCGTGCCGACGGGCTTGAGGCGGGTGCCGCCGCCGGGGCCGGCGACGCCGGTGATCGCGACCGACAGGTGGGCGTTCGACGCTTCGAGGGCGCCCTCGGCCATCATCCGCGCCACCGGCTCGGAGACGGCGCCCAGGTCCGCGATCAGGTCGCCGGGCACGCCCAGAAGTTCCTGCTTGGCGCGGTTGGAATAGGTGACGAAGCCACGTTCGAAGACGTCGGACGAGCCGGCGACCGAGCAGATGGCGCCCGCCACCAGACCGCCGGTGCAGCTCTCGGCCGTCACGATCCGCAGGGACCGTTCGCGACACTCGTCGATCAGCAGGCGGGCGAGGGTGACGATCTCCAGGTTGAACATCGGCGTCTTCGTCCCCTTTACCGCGCGGCCCTCAGCACAGAGCATCGAGCCGCCCTCCCGTTCAAGGCGATTCGAGATCCATGACCACGCTCGGCGCGTCTCCGTCCCGCCAGGCTCCAGCGGCGCTCTTCGCGCTGACGGTCTTCTCCAGCGCCACACTGGTGTTCCTCGTGCAGCCGATGGTGGCCAAGCTGGTGCTGCCGCTGCTGGGCGGGAGCCCTTCGGTCTGGAACACGTCGCAGGCGTTCTTCCAGCTCGCGCTGCTCGCCGGCTATTTCTACGCCCACGTGCTGCAACGCATCCCGTCCTTGCGGGGCCAGGCGGTCGTCCACGTGACCATGCTGGCGGTCGCCGCGGCGGCGCTGCCGCTCCGGGTCAACGCCTTGGCGGGGCCTCCGTCGTCGGATCACCCGAACCTGTGGCTGCTGGCGGTGCTCACCCTTTCCATCGGCGCGCCGTTCGCGATCCTCTCGGCGACCGCCCCGCTCGTCCAGGCCTGGCACGCCCGCACCATCGGCGCGGCCGAGGGCAAAGAGCCCTACGTCCTCTACGCTGCGTCGAACCTCGGCAGCCTGATCGCGTTGCTGGCCTATCCCGTCGTGGTGGAGCCCGCCTTCAGCCTCGTCGGCCAGCGGCTGGGGTGGAGCGCGGGCTACGGCCTCTTCGTCGTGATCATCGCGACGCTGGCGATCCTGGTCTCGCGCACGCGCGCCGCGGCGGTGCGAGAGGCCAGGGCCGCGACGCCCGCGCCGACCTGGGGCGAACGGGCCGCCTGGGTCGCGCTGGCGGCCATCCCGTCCAGCCTGATGCTGGGCGTCACCACCTACATCACGACCGACGTCGCCTCGGCTCCGTTCCTCTGGGTGCTGCCGCTCGCGCTGTACCTGACGACCTTCATCATCGCCTTCCAGGACAAGCCGGCCATCCCGCCGGCGCTCACCCTGACGCTGCAAGCCGCGGCGCTGGCGGTCTGCGTGGCGGCGCTGCCGTTCAAGTCAACCTTCTTCGCGGTCCTGCTGGTCGTCCACCTTGCCGCATTCTTCCTGACGGCGCTGATGTGCCATCAGCGGCTGGTGGCCCGGCGTCCCGATCCCGCCCACCTGACGGAGTTTTACCTCTGCCTGTCGCTGGGCGGCGTGGTCGGCGGGGCGTTCAACGCCTTCGCAGCGCCGGCGATCTTCAACGACGTCTGGGAATACCCGATCGTGCTGGCGCTCTCGTGCCTGGCGCGGCCGTGGGGCGACCTGCGGCGGATCCCGACCTGGACGTGGACCATGTTCGTGGTGGGCGTCGTCGCGGCGATCCTGACGCCCGTCGCCGTCACCTTCGCGACCAATCATCTGACGACCGACGCCTTCATCGGCCGCTTCGATCCGGCCGAATTGTTCGACATGGGCATGAAGGCGTTGCTGGCGCTGGCGGTGATCGCGGCCTTCATGGTGCGTCGCCATGCGCTGTTCATGTTCGCAATCGTCGCGATCCTCTCCTACGCCGCCGAGACCGCCGCGGACCGCACCGACACCCGGCAGAGCTGGCGCAGCTTCTTCGGCGTCCTGAAGCTCTCGCAGACCTGGGTCCCGTCGATCGGCCACGTGAAGATGCTGGCCCACGGCACCACGCTGCACGGCGCCCAGTCGCAGGACCCGCGCTACATGTGCCGACCGATGGTCTACTACACGCCGAACACGCCCATCGGGCAGGTGTTCACGGGCAAGCAGGCCGCCAGCCCGCGCCTGCGCATCGGCGCGGTGGGCCTGGGCACCGGATCGGTGGCGGCCTACGTCCGTCCCGGCGACGACCTGACGTTCTTCGAGATCGACCCCCTGGTGGTGCGCGTCTCGAACGATGCGGCCAACTTCACCTACACCACCCTCTGCGCGAAGAGCCTGATCGAGTACGTGATCGGCGACGCGCGCCTGACCGTAGCCAGACAGCCGCCGGCCAGTTTCGACATCCTGCTGATCGACGCCTTCTCGTCCGACGCGGTGCCCGCGCACCTGCTGACCGTCGAGGCCGTGCGGGGCTATCTCGCCAAGCTGAAGCCCGACGGCGTGCTGATCCTGCACCTGTCCAACCGTAACCTCGACCTGATGAATCCGGCCCAGGCCGTGGCGCGCGCGGCCGGCGGTTATGCCCTGGTCCAGCAGTACCGCGCGCCCGAGAAGGACCCGGCGGGCACCTGGGAGTCGTCGGAGGACGCGGTCATCGTGGCCCGCAGCCCGCAGGCGCTGGCGGCCCTCCGGGCCACGGGCAAGTGGACGGACGCCAACCCGTTCAAGGCGCGGCCCTGGACCGACGACTACACGAACCTGGCCGGCGCGCTCTACGGCAACCTGAAGACCCGTTACGAGTGGCTGCCCTAGACGGGCGTTTCCACCGCCACCACGGCCTGGGCCATCAGGCCTTCCTCGCGGCCGGTGAAGCCCATGCCCTCGGTCGTGGTCGCCTTCACGCTGACCCGGTCGACCGGCAACTCGAGCAACTCGGCGATGCGGGCGCGCATGGCGTCGCGATGTGGTTTGACCTTCGGGCGCTCGCAGATGAGCGTGACGTCCGCGTTCAGGATGCGTCCGCCCTTGGCCGCGACCCGGCTGACCGCATGCTTCAGGAAGCGGTCCGACGAGGCGCCCTTCCACTGCGGGTCGGACGGCGGGAAGTGCTCGCCGATGTCGCCGTCTGCGATGGCGCCCAGGACCGCGTCGGTCAGGGCGTGCAGGCCGCAGTCGGCGTCGGAGTGGCCGATGAGGCCGAGGTCGTGCTGGATGCGGATTCCGCACAGCCACACCACGTCGCCCGGACCGAACCGGTGCGCGTCGATGCCCTGGCCCATGCGCACGATCCGGCGGCCGGCGCTGAGCTGCTCGGCCAGCATGAAGTCCTCGGGGTAGGTGAGCTTCATCAGCATCGGGTCGCCCGGCACCATCGCGACGTGCCCGCCGGCGCGTTCCATGACCGACGCGTCGTCCGTGGGCTCCTCGCCGGCCGGCCAGCGGCGGTAGGCGGCCTTCAGCTTGCCCGACCGGAACGCCTGCGGGGTCTGCGCCCGCCAGAGGCCGTCGCGGGAGACGGTCCCGTCCACGAGGCCTTCGCCGCGCTTCAGGGTGTCGGGGATGGGCAGGGTGGGGATCGCGCCGTCGGCCAGCTCCAGAGCGGCCAGCAGGCGCTCGACGTGGGCTCGGGCGACGAACGGGCGGGCGGCGTCGTGGATCAGCACCGGCTGGGCGCTCTTCGCCGAGGTTGCGGCCAGGCCGGCCTGCACGGACTCGGCCCGCGTCCTGCCACCCGTCACCGCCTTCCAGCCCCGAAGGCCGGCCAGGGCGTCGTCGGCGGCTGCGAGGCGGTCGCGGGCCACCACGACCACGACGTCGCGCGCGCCGGCAGCCAGCAGGCCTTCGACGGACCAGCGCACGATCGGACGTCCGCCCAGCAGGCGCCAGGCCTTGGGTTCACCCGGTCCTGCGCGGAGACCTTCACCGGCTGCGACGACGACGGCAGAGAAACTCATGGCGCAGCTCTTAGGGAACCAGGGCGATTTGTTCCAGCTTTCGCGCTTTACGGCGCCGCAGCATTGTGCCTAGAAATGGGGCGATGGGAATGATTAGAAAATGAGCAATGCGCTCGACATCGGCGGTGTTCGCGTCGGAGGACGGGCCTGGATCGCGCCGATGACCGGCGTGTCGGACCTGCCGTTCCGCCGCGCCGCGAGCCGGCTGGGCGCGCCCTACGTTTCCACCGAAATGGTCGCCTGCGCCGAGTTGGCGCGAGGCCGGCCCGATGTCGTTCGGCGCGCGGCGGTCGGCGAGGGGCTGCCGCTGATGGTGGTGCAACTCGTCGGCCGGAACCCCGCGGCGATGGCCGAAGGCGCGCGGCTCGCCGAGGCCGCCGGCGCCGAGATCGTCGACCTGAACTTCGGCTGCCCGGCGCGTGAGGTGACCGGTGGCCACGGCGGCTCGGCGCTGATGCGCGAGCCGGACCTGGCCTGCGAACTCATGGCCGCGGCCGTCGAGGCGGTCGATGTGCCCGTGACCGTGAAGATGCGCCTGGGCTGGGATCACGGCGCGCTGAACGCGCCCGACCTGGCCGCCCGGGCCGAGGAGATCGGCGTGAGCGCCGTCACTGTCCACGGCCGCACCCGCTGCCAGTTCTACAAGGGCGCCGCGGACTGGAGCGCGATCCGGGCGGTGAAGGAGGCCGTTTCGGTCCCGGTGATCGCCAACGGCGACATCGTCGACGGCGCCAGCGCCCGCGCCGCCCTCGAGGCGTCCGGCGCAGACGCCGTGATGGTCGGCCGCGGCGTCTACGGCCGCCCCTGGATCGCCGCGGAAATCGAGGCCGAGCTGGACGGCCGGCCGTTCGAGGCGCCCGACGCGGCGGCCCGGCTCGGCATCGCGATCGCTCACCTCGACGAGAGCATCGCATTCTACGGCGAGCGCCTGGGCCTGCGCATCTTCCGCAAGCACCTCGCCGCCTACATCGAAAACGCCCCCTGGCCCGCGGACCCCGGGGCCCGGCGAGAGGCGCGCGCGGCGCTCTGCCGCCTGGAGGACGCCCGATCGGTCGAACGGGGGCTCGAAGCCCTCTGGATCTCACCCGGCGGGAGACTGGCGGCATGAACGGGACGACGCGCCTGCAGCCCAAGGGCGTGGACCTCGACCTCCTGAGGGCCCAGGCCTTCGAACTGTCGCCCGATCCTGCGCTGGTGGTCAGCGCCGACGGTGCGCTGGTGGCCGTGAACGAAGCAGCGGAGGCGCTGTTCGGGCAGGGACTCGGCCTCCTCGCGCGCGGCCGGTTCCGGGCGGCGCTGCCGCCGGGCTCGGCGCTGGTCTCGCTCCTCAACCGCGCCATCGAAGAGGACGGTCGCGTGCGCGAACGCGGCGTGCAGATCAGCCTCTTCGGCCTGCCGCCGTTCGAGGCCGACGGCGCCGCCGCGCCGCTCGGCGACGGCTCGGTGCTGCTGACCCTGTCGGTGAGGGCCGGTCTGGGCGCCGAGCGCGGGGCGCACGAGGCGGCCGGGCTGCGTTCGCTGGTCGGACTCGGCCGGATGCTGGCGCACGAGATCAAGAACCCGCTGGCGGGCATCCGTGGCGCGGCGCAACTCCTGAAGTCGGGCGCCAAGGCCGAGGATGCGCCGCTGGCGCAGCTCATCGTCGACGAGACCGACCGCGTGCGCCGCCTGGTGGACCGGATGGAGGCGTTCTCGGACGATGCGCTCCCGTCGCTCAGCCCGCTCAACATCCACCAGATCCTGGACCGCGTCCGCGCGCTCGCCGCCAACGGTGTCGCCGACGGCCTGGGCCTGAGGGAGTTCTACGACCCCTCGCTGCCCCCCGTGCTCGGCGACGAGGACCAGTTGATCCAGGTGTTCCTGAACCTCGTGAAGAACGCTTCCGAGGCCGCCCATGCGCGTGGCGACGGCCGCGGCGAGGTGTCGATCCACACGGCCTACCGCCACGGCGTGCGCGTGCGTTCGGCCCGCGGCCAGGCCCTGCGCGGCGCGCCCATCGAGGTGCGCGTCCAGGACAACGGCCCGGGCATCCCCGAGCACATTCGCGAAAGCCTGTTCCAGCCCTTCGTCACCACCAAGCCGTCTGGCGCGGGTCTGGGCCTGGCGCTGGTGGCCAAGCTGGTGGCCGGGCACGGTGGCCTCATCGACTTCGAATCCGAGCCCGGCCGCACCGTCTTCCGCGTGCTGCTGCCCGTCGCCCCGAGCGACAATCACCAGGACCTTCCCGAATGAACGCGGCCTCCAAGAAGATCCTGATCGCCGACGACGACTCGTCGATCCGGCTGGTGCTCTCCCAGGCGTTCACGCGGCTGGGCTACCAGGTGCGCGCGACCGGCAACGCCACGACGTTGCTGAAGTGGGTGACCGACGGCGAGGGCGACCTCGTGGTCACCGACGTGGTGATGCCCGACGAGAACGTGTTCGACGTGCTGCCGCGCATCCGCAGGCAGCGGCCGAAGCTGCCGGTCATCGTGATGAGCGCGCAGAACAACCTCATCACCGCGGTCAACGCCGCCGAGGTGGGCGCGTTCGAGTACGTCCCCAAGCCGTTCGACCTGGACGACATGACCTCGGCCGCGCGCCGGGCCCTGTCGCGGCCGGCGGACGCCGAGGCGTCGAAGGCCCAGGCGCGCGCCGTGCGCGACGACCGCCTGCCGCTGATTGGCCGCTCCGGGCCGATGCAGGACGTCTATCGCACCATCGCCCGCTTGGTCGGCGCCGACCTCACGGTCCTGATCACCGGCGAGAGCGGCACCGGCAAGGAGCTGGTCGCCCGCGCCCTGCACGACATGGGCCGCCGCCGCGACGGCAGGTTCGTGGTCATCAACCTGGCCGCCACGCCGCGCGAGCGGGTCGAGAGCGAGCTGTTCGGCAAGGACGAGGGCGACTTCGGCAAGCTGGTCGAGGCCGACGGCGGCACGCTGTTCCTCGATGAGATCGGCGATATGCCGCTCGATGCCCAGACGCGCCTGCTGCGGGTGATCGACGGCTCGGAGCCGGCGCTGAACCCCAGGACCGGCCGCCGACCCAACGTGCGTATCATTGCGGCCACGAACCGCGACCTCAGGGCTCTGATCCAGCAGGGCCTGTTCCGCGAGGACCTGTTCTTCCGCCTGAACGTCGCCCCGCTGCGCCTGCCGCCGCTCCGCGACAGGGCCGAGGACATCCCGGACCTCGCCCGCGCCTTCCTGCTGCGCGCCAACCGCGAGGGCCTGCCGGCGAAGACCATCGACGCCAACGCGCTGGAACGGCTGAAGCGTCACGCCTGGCCGGGCAACGTCCGCGAACTGGAGAACCTCGTCCGCCGCGTCTGCGCCCTCTACGCCGAAGACCTCATCACCGCGCGGATCATCGAGAAGGAGCTCGCCGAACAGCAGCCCGTGGTGCAGGGCCAGGAGGGCCCGGCGACGCTGGCGCAACTGGTGGAGCAGAAGCTCGCCGCCTATTTCGCCGATCAGCCCGACGGTATCCCGCCGGCCGGCCTCTACGACCGTGTGCTGGAGGAGGTCGAGCGGCCGCTGATCCAGCTCACGCTCGCGGCCACCCGCGGCAACCAGGTGCGCGCCGCCGAGATCCTCGGGCTCAACCGCAATACGCTGCGCAAGAAGATCCACGACCTGGGCGTCGAGATGGCCCGAGGGCGACGCTAGACCTCGTGGGTCGTGCCGGGCATGCCTGAGCTGTCGTAGTAGGCGATGGCGCCCTCCGCGAAGTAATGGCCGACGATCGAGCGGCGGGACTTCGCCATGTCGGTGCGAGGCAAGCCGGCGTGCATCAGGTTCTCGTGCCAGATGAGCACATCGCCGGCCTTCGGGCGGTAGATCTCCCGGCCGAGCCCGTTGTCCTCGATCAGCCGCGTCCACTCGGGTACGATCACCTGGCCGAAGTGCGTCCAGTCGTCGTCGGTCACCTTCGCCACGCCAGAGCCGGCCATGTAGATCCGGGGGAGGCGATGGCTGCCCGGGAACACCGCGAGTTCGCCCGAGCCTTCCTGCACGTCCTCCAGCGCGGTCCAGACGCCGCACATGCGGCCGGCCGGGAAGGGCGTGAGGTGGATCGTGTCCTGGTGGTGCTCCTGCTGGGAGCCGAAGACGTAGCTGAGCGTCTGGCAGGGCCGCGCCTCGGCGCCGAAGATCAGGCCCAGCATCCGCATCACCCTCGGGTGGGTCCAGAGGTCGCGGATCGCCGGATAGTCCTGGTGCAGGTTCTTGAGCCGCTCGCTGGAGCCCCAGGCGTAGCCCTGCACGCCGCGCTTCACGGCGTCGTCGAGGGCGGCGTTGAGGCGGTCCAGATGCTCAGGCGCGACAGCCTGCGGCAGCGTCACGTAGCCGTTGGCCGCGAAGTGGCGGAGCGCAGCGGCCTCTTCCGCCCCGGCGGCGCCCGACGCCACGAGTTCGGCCAGGTGCGCCTCGATCGCCTCCGGTCCGCGGTCGAACCAGGCCGTCGCCGACGGATCGGCGTAGTCGTAGAGCGTGCTGTCGCAGGGACCGTCCAACACCAGCGGCGTGCCGCGGGCCAGCAGCCGCGCCCGGACCCAGTCTGCGAGCCCACCGGTGTTGCGAACCTGCACGGTGAGTTCGCGGCGCGCCGCGACCGCATCGTTCACCCGCAGCCGCAGGCGCAGCTTCGCCGGACCGTCCGGCAGCAGGTGACCGTGCAGGCCGAACCAGGCGCGGTGGGGCCGCGAGTCGTCGAGGAGGAGCGGCTTGGTGAGCGCCGGCGCGGCCGAATCGCCGACGAACACCTCCAAGACCGCCGCGCCGCCACCTTGCACCGTGGCCTCGTAGTCGACCTGGATCACGCCCTGGGTCCGCGCCGTCTCCGCCGTCGAGGCGGCGTTCAGTTGCGCCGGAGGGGTGCGCGGGCGGAGGAACGGAAGGCGGAAACTCAAGGGGAACTCAGGAGGTTGGCAGCCGGGCGATGCGGCGCGCGGCACCACACCCGCGCACGTGGGGGACGTCAAGCCGCAGGCTGCGCCGTGCGCGCGCGCAACATAGGTGTTGATTTCGAGGCACAGGCCCCTAGGCTCCCCCGCCGATGGCGTTGCTTGCTCATCCCGCGTTCCAGCACCCGCTGCTGAACCGCATCCGGAGCGTCCTGCAGTCGCGGTTGGCCCTGGGCGTCGGCTACGGGCTGGCGGCCGTGCTGACGTTCATCGCCATCCTGCTGACGGCCTCCCCACCGGAGAAGGGCCCGCTGGGGCCGGCGAGCGGCGCGATCCTCACGGTTCTCGTCCTGAACCTGTTCCTGATCCTGTTCCTGCTGGTCTCGGTCGGCGCGCGCGTCTTCGCGCTGCTGGACGCCCGCTCGTCGGACGCCGGCGCGCGCCTGCATGTCCGCTTCGTCGGCCTCTTCGCGGTCGCCGCGCTGGTTCCGGCCGCGGTCGTGCTGGTGTTCTACGGCCTGGTGGTGTCGGGCGGCGTCGAGAAGTGGTTCGCCCAGCGGGTGCAGACCGTGGTGGAGAACTCCGCGACCGTCTTCCAGTCCTACCTCGACGAGCAGACCGGATACATCCGGGACCATGTGACCCCGATGGCGGCCGACCTCAACCGCGAGGCCGAGAACCTGGTCGCCAAGCCGGAGAGCGCCGGCAACTACCTCGAGGCGCTGGCATCGTTCCATGCCTTCCCCGCAGCCTATCTCGTCGATCGGCAGGGCCGCATCCTGGCGCGGGCCGAGGCGTCGGGGGCGCCGCCCTACGTCCTGCCGTCCAAGGCCGCCTACGAGGCGGCCGACGAGGGGGAAATCTACATCCCCAACTTCGACACCGGCGTGATGCGCGGCGTCTACAAGCTGCGCTCGTTCGGCGACGTCTACCTGTATGTGACCCGGCCCCTGAAGCCGGGGATCATGGGCTACATGCGCGAGTCCGAGAGCGAGCTCGCGTCCTACCGCGATGTGGCCCGGAACCGCACCCGCATCCAGACCGTCTTCGCGCTCAGCTACGCCGAGACCGCCATGCTGGTGCTGGTGGGCGCGGTGTGGCTGGGTCTGGCGGCGGCCAACGCCATCTCGGCGCCCATCGCGCGGCTCGTGCAGGCGGCGGGCCGCGTCGCGGGCGGCGACCTCTCCGCCCGCGTCGACGCCGAGTCCGATCCGGACGAGATCGCCGTATTGTCCCGCGCATTCAATAGCATGACGCACGATCTTCAGGCTCAGCAGGAGGCGCTGAGGCGCGCCGGCGAGGAAGCCGAGGAGCGACGGCAGTTCATCGAGACCGTGCTCGCCGAAGTCAGCGCCGGCGTCATCGGCCTCGATCCTGAAGGCCGCATCTCGGTCGCCAACCGTCAGGCCGCGGTGCTCCTGGCGCTGCCCGGCGACCATGGCCGCGGACGCCGCCTCTCCGACGTGGCGCCGGAGTTTGCCCAGCTCGCCGCCGCCGGCCGTTCCGGCGAGGCCGAGGAGGAGATCGACATCGCCCGCGGGCGCGACCAGCGCCGTCTGCGCGTGCGCGCCAGCCAGAGCGAGGGCGGCCTGGTGCTGACCTTCGACGATGTGACCCGCCTGGTGGCCGCCCAGCGCAACGCCGCCTGGCGCGACGTGGCGCGGCGCATCGCCCACGAGATCAAGAACCCGCTGACGCCCATCCAGCTCAGCGCCGAGCGCCTGCGCCGCAAGTACCGCAAGGACATCGCGGAGACCGAACTCGAGACGTTCGACCGCTGCACCGACACGATCGTGCGCCAGGTGGGCGACATCGGCCGGATGGTCGACGAATTCTCGGCCTTCGCCCGGATGCCGGCGCCGAAGTTCGCGAAGCTGGAGGCCGCCGAACTGCTGCGCGCCGCCGTCTTCGCTCAGCGCGTGAGCAGTCCCGACGTCGAGGTCGTCCTGGAGGACCCCACCGCAGACGCGATGCTCTATGCGGACGGCCGGATGATCGCCCAGGCGCTGACGAACGTCCTGAAGAACGCCGCGGAGGCCATCGAGGGACGCCGCGCGCGCACCCCCAGGCTCAAGGGGAAGATCACCGCGCGGCTGGTGGTGGAGGGCGCCTCCGTCGCCATCGAGGTGGAAGACAACGGCGTCGGCCTGCCCGCCAAGGATCGCGACCGGCTGACCGAGCCCTATGTGACGACCCGCGAGAAGGGCACCGGCCTCGGCCTCGCGATCGTGAAGCGGATTCTGGAAGACCACGGCGGCGAACTGGAGCTGGCCGATGCGCGGACGGAGCAGGGGGCGCTCGCCATCCTGCGGCTGCCGGCTGCGCCCGCCGCCCGTGCAACGAACCCCCCGGCCGCGGCCGTATCCGCGGAACAGAGGTGAGCAATGGCGTCTGACGTACTGGTGGTCGACGACGAGGCCGACATCCGCGAGCTGGTCGCGGGCATCCTGACGGACGAGGGCTACGACGTCCGCACGGCCAACGACTCGGAAAGCGCCCTGGCGGCGGTCCGCGCCCGCAAGCCGGCGCTGCTGATCCTCGACATCTGGATGTCGGGCGGCGGCATGGACGGGCTGGAACTGCTCGACCTGGTGAAGACCCTCGACGCCGACCTGCCGGTCATCATGATCAGCGGGCACGGCAACATCGAGACCGCCGTCAGCGCCATCAAGCGCGGCGCCTACGAGTTCCTGGAGAAGCCGTTCAAGTCGGACCGGCTGATCCTGGTGGTCGAGCGCGCGCTGGAGGCGGCGAACCTGCGGCGCGAGAACCGCCGCCTGCGGGCCCAGGCGATCACGCCCGAGGGCCTCCTCGGCAAGTCGATGGCGGCCCAGCAGTTGCGCCAGATGATCGCCAAGCTGGCGGGGGCCAACAGCCGTGTCCTGATCTCGGGCCCGCCGGGCTCGGGCAAGGAGACCGTCGCGCGCCTGATCCACGGCGCGAGCCATCGCGCCCGCAACGAGTTCGTGCCGATCAGCGCCGCCGGCATGACGCCCGAACGGATGGACGTCGAGCTGTTCGGCGAGGAGGGCGCGGGCGGCCGCCCGGCCAAGATCGGGGTCTTCGAGCGCGCCCACGGCGGCACCCTCTACCTCGACGAGGCGGCGGACATGCCGCGCGAGACCCAGGGACGCATCCTGCGGGTGCTGGTCGAGCAGCGGTTCCGCCGGGTGGGCGGCGACCAGGACGTGCAGGTGGACGTGCGCGTGATCTCGTCGACCTCGCGGGACCTGCGCGAGGAGATCTCGGCCGGGCGTTTCCGCGAGGACCTGTTCCATCGCCTGAACGTGGTGCCGGTGAACGTGCCCGGCCTCTCCGAGCGGCGCGAGGACATCCCCGAGCTGATCGAGGACTTCATCCAGCGCATCTGCGAAGCCTCGGGGCTGGTGCGGCGGCGGCTGTCGGACGACGCGCTGGCCATGCTCCAGGTCCGCGCCTGGCCCGGCAACCTGCGACAGTTGCGCAACAACGTGGAGCGGATGCTGATCCTCGCCTCCGGCGCGCCGGCCGATCCGATCACGGCCGACATGCTGCCGCCGGAGGCGTCGGTGAACGACCAGGCGGGGGCGATGGGCGCCGAGCGCATCATCGCGCTGCCGCTGCGCGAGGCGCGCGAGGTGTTCGAGCGCGAGTACCTGAACGCCCAGATGCTCCGCTTCTCGGGAAACATCTCGCGCACCGCCGCCTTCATCGGGATGGAACGCTCGGCCCTGCACCGCAAGCTGAAGTCGCTCGGGTTGTCGGGCGGCCGCGCGCTCGAAGGCGAGGACCTCTGAGGTGAGCCGCATCGCATACGTCAACGGCCGCTTCGTCCCGAAGAGCCAGGCCGTCGTCCACATCGAGGACCGCGGCTACCAACTGGCCGACGCGGTCTACGAGGTCTGGGCGCTGTTCGGCGGCAAGCTGGCCGATCCGGAGGGGCATTTCGCGCGGCTGGAACGCAGCCTCTCGGAACTGCGGATCGACATGCCGATGAGCCGCGCGGCGCTTACCGCCGTGCTGCGCGAGACCGTGCGGCGCAACCGCATCCGCGAGGGCCTGGTCTACCTGCAGGTCAGCCGCGGCGTGGCCAGGCGCGACCACGCCTTTCCCACCGGTCCCGTGCCCCCGGCCGTCGTCGTCACCGTCAGCCGCGTCGACCGGGCCGCCACCGAAGCCCGCGCGGCGGCGGGGGTCGCGGTCGTCACCACGCCCGAGAACCGCTGGGGCCGCTGCGACATCAAGACGGTCGGCCTCCTGCCCAATGCGCTCGCCAAGCAGAAGGCGCGCGAGGCGGGGGCGGTCGAAGCCTGGTTCGTGGACGAGCTCGGCCTCGTCACCGAGGGCGCCTCGTCGAACGCCTGGATCCTCGACCGCGACGGGACCCTGCGCACCCGCGACACGCAGGCCAACATCCTGCGCGGCGTGACCCGGCTCTCGCTCATCGACGTGGCCCGCGAGGCCGGCCTGAAGGTCGACGAGCGGCCGTTCACGCCCGAGGAGGCGACCCAGGCGAAGGAGGCCTTCATCACCGGCGCCGGAACCCTCGTGCTCCCGGTCGTCAAGGTCGACGGCAAGCCCGTCGGCGACGGCCGCGTCGGACCTGTGGCCACGAAGCTCCGTCGCCTCTATATCGAGCGCGCCAAGGCGACGGCGATCTGATCGGGCGAGTGCGATTGCAAGCGTCGCCGTTTGGCGTCTAGCGTGGACTCGTGTGTGGGCGGAAGGCCGCCCGAACAACAACGAAAAGGCGGAAAGCCCGTGAGCGACAAGAAACAGAACCTGCAGGATACCTTCCTCAACAGCGTGCGGAAGTCCAAGACCCCCCTCACCATCTTCCTGGTGAACGGCGTCAAATTGCAGGGCGTGGTGAGCTGGTTCGACAACTTCTGCGTTCTGCTGCGAAGGGACGGGCAATCCCAGCTCGTCTACAAGCACGCCATCTCCACCATCATGCCGGCTCAGCCCGTGCAGCTCTACGAGCCGGCTGACGACGAGGCCGATTGAGCGCTTCCAGATTCGTTGACCGCGAGGCGCCCGTCCAGGGCGCCATCGTCGTCCACCCCGACCGGGAGGGGCGTGCGGGCGCACGCGACCCTCAGGCGCGCCTCGAAGAGGCCGCCGGCCTGGCTCTCGCGCTCGATCTGGAGGTTCGCGAGACCCTCGTCGCCACGCTGCGCAAGCTGACGCCCGCGACGCTCTTCGGTACGGGCAAGGTGGAGGAGATCGCGTCCCGCGTCCGCGCCGCCGAGGCCGACGTGGTGATCGTCGACGACGCACTGACGCCGGTGCAGCAGCGAAACCTCGAGAAGGCCTGGCAGGCCAAGGTCATCGACCGCACGGGCCTGATCCTGGAGATCTTCGCCCGCCGCGCCCGCACCCGCGAGGGGCGGCTGCAGGTGGAGCTTGCCCGCCTGACCTACGAGCGCTCGCGCCTGGTCCGGACCTGGACCCACCTGGAGCGCCAGCGCGGCGGTTTCGGGGTCATGGGTGGCCCCGGCGAAACCCAGATCGAAACCGACCGCCGGCTGATCGCCGACAAGATCGGCAAGCTGAAGCGCGAGCTGGAGGAGGTCCGCAGGACCCGCACCCTGGCCCGGTCGGCGCGGCGGCGCATTCCGTTCCCGGCCGTGGCGCTCGTCGGCTACACCAACGCCGGCAAGTCGACGCTCTTCAACCGGCTGACCAACGCCGACGTGGTGGCGCAGGACATGCTGTTCGCCACACTCGACCCCACGATCCGCCAGCTCAGGTTGCCGGACGGCCGCCCGGCGATGCTCTCGGATACGGTGGGCTTCATCTCCGACCTGCCGCACGAACTGGTGGAGGCCTTTCGCGCCACCTTGGAGGAAGTGCGCGAAGCCGACGTCGTCCTGCACGTCCGCGACATCGCCAGCGAAGAGACCCGCGAGCAGGCCGACGACGTCCGCTCGGTCCTCTCCCAGCTCGGCGTCGACATGGACGAGCGCCGCATCCTGGAGGTGTGGAACAAGGCCGACCTGCTGGACGCCGAGACCCGCGCCGAACTCGTGAGCGACGCCCGACGCGCCAGTCCGTCCGCCGTCGTGGTGTCGGCCGTCACGGGGCAGGGGACCGACGCCCTCCTCGCCGCCGTCGCCGCCCTCGTCGACGAGGCCCCGCCGGTGGACGTGCTCACGCCTCCGGGGGAAGGCGCCGCCATCGCCTGGCTCTACGCCCACGGCCGCGTCATCGAGCGCGAGGAAGGCGAAGACGGCGGCGTCCGGCTGTCGGTGAGCCTGACTCCGCAGGCGTTGGGCCAGTTCGAGCAGCTCTATCCGCAGGCGACCGTGGGCGGGCGCTAGGCGGACAGGGCTCGTCGGCCGAGGAGGACGAACGCCATGTCGCCGCGGCTCTGCGCCGTGAGCAGCAGGAGGTACGGCAACAGGAACCCCGCACCGCCGAAGAAGGCGACGACGGCCAGCAGCAGGCCGAGTGGCGAGAAGTTGCTCCGCCATGCTGTCCAGAGTGCCGACAGCGTCAAGAAGCAGAGAAAGTCGAGGTTGAACTGGCCGGGCCAGCCCGCCTTGGCCATGTCGCCGAAGAAGATCGGAAACAGGTTCATGCCGTGCTGCGAAATCACCGCGCCGGTGTAGACCGCGAGCGCCAGCCACATCGCGACAAGCAGCAATCTGAAGCCCGTCATTACGTCCCCTCCGCTCGCCGTCATCCAACGCCCACGCGGAACGCGCTTCAATGACCTCGGAGGTAATGGCTAGGCAGCCCCCGCGCGTTCTCTTGCCTTCACCTCTTCCCAGAGGGCGTCCATTTCGGCGAGGTCGGACTGGTCCGGAGTCCTGCCGCGCTTGGCAAGTTCCGCCTCGACATATTTGAAACGACGCATGAACTTGGCGTTGGTGTAGCGGACGGCGTCTTCCGGATCGACGTCGAGGGTCCGGGCCAGGTTGGCGACCACGAACAGCACATCGCCGATCTCGTTTCGGGCCTTCTCCATGTCGCCGGCCTCGATCTCGGCCAGCATCTCGCCGACCTCCTCGTGCAGCTTCTTCACGACGTCCTGGACGGTCGGCCAGACGAAGCCCACCTTGGCGGCGCGCTTGGAGAGCTTCACGGCGCGGGTGAGGCCGGGCAGACCCACGGGCACGTCGTCGAGCAGGCTGGCCTGGCCACCCTTGTCGGCCCGCTCGGCGGCCTTCAGCTCTTCCCAGCCCGCCTTCTGGTGCTCCAGGCTCTCGTAGCGCTCGTCGCCGAATACATGCGGGTGGCGGCGCACCATCTTGTCGTTGATCGCGCGCGCCACGTCGTCGAAGGCGAAAGCGCCCTGTTCCTCGGCCATGCGCGAGTGGAACACCACCTGCAGCAGGAGGTCGCCCAGCTCGTCCTTGAGGTCCTCCAGGTCGCCCCGCTCGATGGCGTCGGCGACCTCATAGGCTTCCTCCACCGTGTAGGGCGCGATGGTGGCGAACGTCTGCTCCAGGTCCCACTCGCAGCCGTCCTGGCGGTCGCGCAGCCGCGCCATGATGGCGAGCAGGCGGTCGATGGGCCGCAGGTCGGCCGACGGGGCAGGGCGGGTCATCGCGGCTCGGGACCAGGGCTGGAAAGTGGGGACTCTGAAAATGCCAAACGGCGCGCGGCGATGAGACCGCGCGCCGTGCGATGGCGCAAGCGACGCCGCGCGAAAGCTTACCGTTCGGCGACGTCCTGGCCGTGAGCCAGCTTTCGTGCGAAGCGGTCGAAGGTCCACGTCGCGTCGGTCCACACCCAGTTGCCGTGCGCCTGGCGGATGTCGGTCTCGTACCAGCGGTAGCTGATCGGGCTCATCTTGCCGTCGGCGGCGATCACGTGGCCGTCGATCGTCGCCCCGCCGATGCCGAAGCTCTCCATCGACAGGCCAGGCGTGTCGCCGAGCTGCTTGAAGGTGGGCCGGTTCGGCTTCGCGTCGGTGATGGTCAGCTCGATGCGCGCGCCGTCGTAGGCGCCGGTCCTGGCGAGCGCCTTCTCGACGGACTTCTTCAGGTCCGTCCTGAGCAGGTCGGCTTCGCGCTGGCCGTAGGTCTTGTCGAACTTCTTCTGCATCTCGGGCGAGACGTTGACGTCGACCGAGGCGGGCGCGGCAAAGGCGGCCGGGGCAGCGACGAGCAGGGCGGCGGCGGAGAGGAGGGCGAGGCGCATGGGCGGCTCCGGAAAGGCAGTCCAGTAATTACGTAACAGGTGGGCGCCCAGACGCCCCGACGCAAGGCGCGGCCAGGCCGAGGGAAGCTTACGCCGCTGGCGTGGGTGCGCGCCAGACGCTTCAGTCCCGCTGGCGGATCGCCATGGCGTCGCTCGGACTCTCTGCGCCGCCGCTGGATCGCGGCCGCAGCGCCCGGCTAGGATGCCGGAAACGGGAGGACACCATGCCGCGATCGGCCGACTACATCACCGCCACGGGCATCGGGGTCAGCGACCTCGAGGCGTCGGCCGCCTTCTACAAGGCTGCACTGGGCATGGTGGAGGCCCGCCGCTTCCATCTCGACCACATGGACGAGATCCTCCTGGCGCACCCGGGCCGCAACGCCGTGATCCTGATGCACTGGACCGACGGCTCGGAGCCGAACTACCGCGACGTTCCGGTGAAGCTGGTCTTCTACGTGACCGACCCTGCGGCCGCGGCGCAGCGCATCCGTGACGCCGGGGGCCGGATCACCCACGAGCCTGCGCCCAATGCCGGCATGGGCGGCGCGCTGATCGCGCTGGGCAAGGACCTCGACGGTTACGTGATCGAACTCATCCAGGCGCCTGCCGGGACCTAGCCGCGCCGTCGCTTCGCCTTGAAGTGCTCGATGAAGGCTGCGAGGCCGGCCGAGGGCAGGCGCTGGCGCGGATAGTACAGGCAGACGCCGGGGAACGGCGGCGTCCAGGCCTCCAGCACCGGTTCGAGGTCGCCGCGCTGCAGTTCGACCGGCATCGCGCGCTCGATCACATAGGCGACGCCCGCGCCGGCCGCCGCCGCCTGCACGGCGAGGTCGGGGCTGCCGACGGTGAGACGGCCGGGCGGCTCGATCTTGATCTCCTCGCCGCGCCGCTCGAACTCCCATGGCAGGAGTGCGCCGCTGGGCATGCGCACCCGGATGCAGCTATGCCGCAGCAGGTCGGCGGGCGTCTGCGGCCGCCCGTGGGCGGCGAAGTAGGCCGGGCTGGCCACCACCAGATAGCGCTCGGCCTGGCCGAAGGGCAGGGCGACCATGTCCTGCGGCACGGCGCCGCCGCCGCGGACGCCCGCGTCGAAGCCTTCGGCCACGATGTCGACCAGCCGGCCGTCCACGGCGAGATCGACACGCATGTCGGGGTTGGCGTCCAGGAAACCGAGGACGGTCGGCATGATCCGCTCGGCGCCGCCCAGCGACGCGTTCAGACGCAGCGTGCCGGTCGGCGTCTCGCGGAAGCGGTTCACGGTCTCGACGGCGGCGGCGATGTCGCGCAGCGCCGGGCGGATGCGGGCCAGGAAGTCGTCGCCGGCCTCGGTCAGCGACACGCTGCGGGTGGTGCGGTTGAACAGGCGGATGCCCAGGCGGCGCTCCACGCTGGCCACGGCGTGGCTGAGCGAGGAGGGCGACACGCCGAGTTCGGCCGCCGCGGCGCGGAAGCTGCGATGGGCGGCCACGGCGCTCAGCGCACTGAGTTCGGGCAGCGAAGGACTGGTCATTGTTCACATCTGCTCAGCAAGGCAACCGATTTACTGAGGATTATCGCACGCCGGGGCGAACGCTAGATAGGGCCGCGAACGAAGGAGCAGGCGGATGGCCGAGACGGTTCTGGTGACAGGCGGCACGGGCTTCGTGGCGGGCTGGGTGATCGTGGAGTTGCTCAGGCGTGGCTACGACGTGCGAACGACCGTGCGTGACCCGGGCAAGGCGGACGTCGTGCGGGCGGCCGCGGGGACGCAGGTCGAGCCGGACGAGCGGCTGACCTTCGCGGTCGCGGACCTGACCGATGACGCCGGCTGGGACGCCGCGGTGGCCGGATGCGCCTATGTCCTGCACGTGGCCTCACCGCTGGGTCGGGGCGAGCAGACCGACGAGGCGCTGATCCCGCCGGCGCGGGACGGGGCGTTGCGGGTGCTGCGCGCCGCCGTGAAAGCCGGCGTGAAGCGCGTGGTGATGACCTCGTCGACGGCGGCGTGCGCCGGGCCTCTGCAGGGGCCGGACACCAACAACGACGAGACCAACTGGACCGATCTGGACGATCCCGACGGGACCGCGTACCGGCGTTCGAAGATCGTGGCCGAGAAGGCGGCCTGGGACTTCATGTCCGGACAGGACGGCGCCACCGAGTTCGTGACGGTGCTCCCCAGCGCGATCTTCGGGCCGGTGCTGAGCGCAGACAACCTGGGCTCGGTGATGGTGGTCGGCCGGCTGTTCGGCGGGACCATGCCGGGCGTGCCGAAGGTGGGCTTCAGCGTGGTCGACGTGCGCGACCTGGCCGATGCGCATATCCGCGCGATGATCGCGCCCGAGGCCGCGGGCCAGCGGTTCATCGCGTGCAGCGACTACCTGACGATGACCCAGATGGCCCGGGCGCTGCGCGACGGACTGCCGGAACCGTTCGCGAGCCGGGCGCCGAAGCGGACGCTGCCGAACTTCGTCGTGCGGTTGGCGGCGAAGCGCGATCCGGCGCTGCGCGGCATCGTGCCCACGCTCGGCCGCCGGCACGCCTTCAATTCCGCCAAGGCGCAGCAGGTCCTGGGCTGGCGGCCCCGTCCGGCGCGGGAGACCGTCGTGGACACCGGCAGGCGGCTGATCGAAGTGGGGGCCGTTTCCTGAGGGTCGGAAGGGGCCGGCGCGGCGGCCGTTTCGTCCGCCTGCGTTTCTCGCCTAAGGAAGATTATCGGAAATATGGTGAGAGCTTCAGGCCCTGCGGCCCACGCCGCCCACCGGGACCGTTTCGAACCGCTCCCCGAACCCGGCGATGAGCGGCCTCGCCTCGGCGATGGTGGCCTGCACGCTGGCGAGCTTCAGTGAGGCCTGGTGGCTCGCCGGGCTGTCCCAGACCTCGGTGATCCAGATCGCGTCCGGATCCTTGGCGTCCGCCGCCACGATGTAGCTCAGGCAGCCCGGCATCCCGCCGGTCTCTGCCGTCAGCAAGCCGATCAGCCTTTCGCGCTGGCCGGGCCTGGCCAGCATCTTGCCGATCAGGCCATACATCGGTTGAGCCGCAGCGGCCGAACCGGCCGCCAGGCCCGCTGCCGCCGAGCCACCCAGGAATCCGCGCCTTCGCATCATGTTTCCGAGCCTGACGCCCGGTAACCCCCATTGCAAGGCGTCTCGCCGCAGCGCTCAATCGGCGGAACGACGGTCGCCAGAACCGTGTCGGGAGGAAGATCATGACAGACGCCGGCGGCTCGTCCGCGGTGCGCGGCGGCTACGGCCTGCTGGTGCTGCTGACCCTGATGAACGTGCTGAACTTCGTCGACCGGCAGTTGCTGTCGAGCTTCGCGAATTTCATCGTCCCGGACCTGAACCTGACGAACACCGAGTTCGGGCTGCTCACGGGCCTGGTCTTCATCGTCTTCTACGCCGTGGCCGGCTTCTTCATGGGCGCGCTGGCGGACATGGTTCATCGCCCGCGACTGATCGCCGGCGCGATGTTCGCCTGGAGCGCGCTGACGGCCGCGTCGGGGCTGGCGAGGAATTTCGTCACCCTGGCGATCCCGCGCGTCTTCATCGGCGTCGGCGAGTCGGCGCTGACGCCGACGGCCATGTCGCTGCTTGCGGACCGCTTTCCTCCGGAAAGACGGGGGTTTGCATCGGGATTCTACTATATGGGCGTGCCGGTCGGCGTGGGGGTGAGCCTGCTGGTCGCGGGCTTCCTGGGCCCGGCCATCGGCTGGCGGAACTGCTTCTTCCTGCTGGGCGCCGTCGGGGTCCTCTTCTCCCTCGTGGTCCTCAGCGTGAAGGAGACGCGCATCGCGCCCGTCAAGGGCGTGGAGCGCCCCAGGTTCGGCGAACTGCTCAGCGTGTTCGTCGCGGCGCTCAAGGCCTCGCCGGCGCTGCAGCTCACGATCCTGGCCGGCGTGTGCATTCATTTCCTCCTCGGGGCCGCGGCCTTCGACCAGCTCTGGCTGGTCCGCGAGCGCGGCTTCGACAAGGCGCAGATCGCGATCCTCAGCGGCGTCATCTCGGTGTTCGCCGGGGTCGCGGGCAACCTCTTCGGCGGCATCGCCTGCGACAGGTTCGTGGCCGCCACGGGCCAGGGCCGGCCGATGTTCATGGTCTGGGTGCTGCTGGCGCTGTTGCCGGTGAACCTCACTTACCGGCTCATCGACCCGCAGAGCGCCTTCTTCTGGGTCTGCCTCGTGGTGGCCTACTTCCAGCTCGGCGTGTTCTACGGTCCGACCTTCTCGGCGGTTCAGGAACTCTGCCCGCCGCAGGTGCGCTCGACGGTCGTGGCGTTCTACATCATGAGCCTGAACGTCGTGGGGCTCGGCATCGGCATCACCGGCAGCGGAATCATGGTCGACGCGCTCGCCGCCCGCGGCAATCCGCAGCCCTACAGTTGGACGTTGTTCGCCTTCACCTGCCTCTCGGCGCTGGCGATCCCGTGCTACTTCGCCGCCGGGCGGCTGACGCGACGAACGTCGAGGCGCGCCGCCCCCGTCGTATGACCTGGCACGCTGGCCGACGCTGAAACCCCACGGGCTTTCGCTGGCAGACTCCGGATTCTCGGAACCTGCATCCTGGGCATCGTCGAGATGGTCGAACTGGAGCTCAAGTAGGCGCGCGATCGCGCCAGATCAGGGCAGCTTCAGCGCGCCGGCGGCGAGCCGCTGCAGCGTCTCGAGGAAGAACGCGGGTTCCAGCGACTTGACGCGAGCCTCCAGCGTCGCGGCCGTTTCGCCGGGCTGCAGCGGCACGCTGCGCCGGTCGATCTCGGGGCCGTGGTCGTACTCTTCGTCGACGACGTGGATGACGATGGCGCTCTCGGCGAGGCCGGCCGCCACCACCGCCTGATGCACGCGCGCGCCGTACATCCCCTCGCCTCCGAAGCGCGGCAGGGGGCCGGGATGGATGTTGAGGATGCGCCCGGCGTAGCGGCGCAACGTATTGGGGCCCAGGCGGCGCAGGTATCCCGACATCACGATGAGTTCGACACCTCGCGCGGCCATGGCCTCGGCCAGCGCCGCGTCGGCGGCCTCGGGGTCGGATATGGTCGGCAGCGCCAGAACCGGCACGCTCCTGGCGCTCGCCCACTCGAAGGCGGCGCAGTTCTTCTTGTTGCTCACCAGCAGCCGCGCCTCGGCGTCGAGGCGGCCGGCGGCGATGGCGTCGACAATGACGTGGGCGCTGGAGCCGTTGCCCGATGCCAGGAACCCCAGTCTCAGGGTCACAGGACGTGCTCGAACGTCATGCCGTCGTAGGCCGGCTCGACCCCCGCGGGCAGTTCGGCGGTGAGCTGCGCGAAGTCCATGTCGATGTGCATGTTGGTCAGGATCGCGCGGCGTGGCTTGGCCCGCGCGATCCACTCCAGGGCGCGGTCCAGATGTGCATGGGTCGGATGCGGCCGGCGGCGCAAGGCGTCGACGATCCAGACGTCCAGGCCCTCGAGCGCGGCGAACGCCGCATCGTCCAGCCCCACCACGTCGCTGGAATAGGCCACGTTTCCAAAGCGATATCCGACAGATCTCACGCCGCCGTGGTCCTGGTCGAACGTCCGCACGGGGATCGCGCCCGAAGGCCCGTCCACTTGCCAGTCGACGCCGTGATCGGGGATGGCGTGCCGGTCGCAGATCGCCGGATAGCCCCCCTCGCCTTCGAAGATGTAGCCGAAGCGGCGCATCATCGTCCGGTCGGTCGCCGCATCCATCCAGCACGGAATTCGCGCCTGCTGGCGCAGGTAGAAGGCGCGGACGTCGTCGAGCCCATGCACTTGGTCGGCATGGTCATGGGTCAGCAGCACCGCGTCGCAGCGCTTCACGCCGGCCCTGGCGGTCTGGATGCGCAATTCCGGCGAGGTGTCCACCAGCGCCGTGGTCTCGCCCCCCTCGCCCACCCGCTTCACCAGCAGCGAGCAGCGGGTGCGGAAGTTCTTCGGCTCGTTCGGGTCGCAGATGCCCCAGTCGCCGTCGGCGCGCGGCACGCCGCCGGACGACCCGCAGCCGAGGATCGTGAACTCCAGCGTCCCGCTCATGGGCGCGGGATCCGCTCGAACAGGTCGAAGAAGGCGTCCGTGGTGCGCCGCTCCGCCTCGTCGGGCGACCAGCCCCGGATCTCGGCGAGCTTGGCCAGGACATGGCCGATATAGGCCGGCTCGTTGCGGCGGCCCCGATGCGGCACGGGCGCGAGATAAGGGCAGTCGGTCTCCACGATGATCCGCTCGGCGGGCATCTCACGGATCACCTCGCGCACGTCCTCCGCGGCCTTGAAGGTGGCGATGCCCGAGACCGAGAACCATGCGCCCAGCGCCGCCGCCCGCCGCGCGAGGTCCGCGCCCGAGGTGTAGCAGTGCATCAGGAGGCGGAACGGCCCCCTCGCGTGCTCTTCCTCCAGGATCTCCCCCATGACCTCGTCCGCCTCGCGGGTGTGGACCACGAGGGGCAGGCCCGTCTCCTGCGCGGCGTGGACGTGCTGGCGGAACACCCTCGCCTGGATGTCGCGCGGGCTGAGGTCGTAGTGGAAGTCGAGGCCGCACTCGCCGATACCGACCACGCGCGGGTCCGCCGCCAGCTCCACGAGGGCCGCGGCCGACAGTTGCGGGTTCTCCTTGGCCTCGTGGGGATGGGTGCCGACGGTACACCAGATGTCCGGCTGGTCGGCGAGGGCGCGCACGGCGGCGAAGTTGGAGACGCGGTCCGAGATGTTGACCATCAGCCGGACGCCGGCCTCCCGGGCGCGGGCGATCACGGCGTCGCGGTCTCCGTCGAATTGCGGGGCGTGCAGGTTGACGTGGCTGTCGATCAGCATCGTGGCGGTTCAGGCCTGAGCTGCGGCCTGGCGAAGCTCGGTGAGCGCGGTGAAGAGAGCATCGGCGCGGTCGAGGTTGAGCGCCTCGACCTCGCGTGGCAGGCGCTGGAGCGTCTCCCACGCCTCGGCCCAGCGATCAAGCGCGCCGAACCCCTCCGCGGCCCGGTCCCGCGCCAGCCCGTGTACGCGGTCGGACAGGCGCTCGAACAGCAGGCTGAACCTGGCGGGGCCCTCGCCGCCGCGGAAGCTGTCCGCCAGGGCGAGCGCCTTGCCTCCGTCCACACGCGGCAGGTCGGCCAGGAGGTCGCGCGCAGCGTCGTCCATGGCCAGGGCCTGGCCCGCGGCCAGTTGCAGCGCACGCCCCGGGGCGCCGTCGGCCATGGTGGCGAGGCGCAGCGCGTCCTCGGGATTGGCGTCCGTGCGCGAGCGCACGAAGTCGGCCGTGGCCTCGACGCCCAGCGGCTGGAACGCGAGGCGGCGGCAGCGGGACCGGATCGTCGGCAGCAGCCGGCCCGGAGAGTGCGAAACCATCAGCAGCACGCCCCGCGGCGGCGGCTCCTCCAGGGTCTTCAGGATGGCGTTGGCGGAACTGACGTTGAGGTCGTCGGCGGCGTCGATGATCGCGACGCGGTGGGGCGCGCTGGCGGGCGACTTCGAGAAGAACTCCGCGAGCCTCCGGGCGTCGTCCACCGGAATGACCTTCCGCGGCTTGCCGTCGGGCCCCTCCCGCTCCAGCACCATGAGGTCCGGGTGGCTGCGGGCGGCGACCTGGCGGGCCACCGGATGGTTCGGATCGGTTCCGAGGATTCCCAGGTCCGGCTCAGGCGGGGCGCCCAGCAGGCGTCTCGCGGCGCGGTAGGCGAAGGTGGCCTTGCCCACGCCCTCGGGCCCGGTGAGCAGCCAGGCGTGGTGCAGCCGTCCGCGCGCACGGGCCGCCTCGAACGCCTCCTCGGCCGCGTGCTGACCCTGCAGCTCGAACACCTCGCGCGGGTGCGGAACCTCGATCTCAGCCACGGACGGCGAGCCGCTCGGCCACGGCTGTCCAGATCGCCGCCTCGACCGCGTCCATCGTGCCCGTGGCGTCGATCACGGTGCATCGGTCGGGCTCGCGCGCGGCGATGGCGAGGAACGCCGTCCGCAAGCGTTCGTGGAAGGCGGCGCCCTTGGACTCGAACCGCATCTCGGCGCCCGCCCGCGCCTGCGCCCGCTGAAGCCCCACCGAGACCGGCAGGTCGAAGACCAGCGTCAGGTCGGGGTGGACCCCCTCGAGCACATGGGTCTCCAGCGCGGTGATGAGGCCCGCGTCGACGTCTCCCGCGCCGCCCTGGTAGGCCCGGGTGGAGTCGGCGAACCGGTCGCAGATCACCCACGCGCCGCGCTCGAGCGCCGGGGCGATCACGCGCTCGATGTGGTCGCGCCGGGCGGCGTACATCAGCAGCGTCTCGGTGACAGGGCTCCAGCGGTCGGCCGAACCCCGCAGCACCAGGTCGCGGATGCTTTCCGCCCCCGGCGAGCCGCCGGGCTCGCGGGTCGTCACCGCCTCGCGGCCTTCCGCCTCGAGGCGCATGGCGAGCCGCCGGACCTGGGTGGACTTGCCCGCCCCTTCCCCGCCTTCGAACGTGATGAACCGACCTCGCGCCACGAGGCCAAATTGGCCGGTTCGCGGCGGAAGTCTAGCCGCTAGAAGGCCCGCACGACCCGCGCGTCGGCGAAGCCGAAGCCGGCCACCCGGTCGCGCAGGGCGTAGGCGCCGGCCTCGTCCGCCGGCGCGGGCAGGATCACCCGGTAGAGGGTCATCCCGTCGGCCCGCTGCAGCGGCTCGATCGAGGCGGCGCCGGCCGTGGACAGGCGCTGGGCGGCCTGCTGCGCGTTGGCTTCGCTGGAGAACGCGCCGGCCTGGACGCGCAGGTTCGACGTCGTCGCCATCGAGGCGCGGTAGGCGCCGGCCGTCGGCGCAGGCGGGATCGGCGTCGACAGGATCTCGCTGCCCGTCACCGGGGCGAGGGCCGTCGAGCCCACCGGCGTCGGCGGCGCGACGGGCGCCAGCGGCGCTGCGGAGATCGACGACGAGGCCACGGGCACGGGCCGCGCGGGCGCGCCCGCGGCGAGCTCCATGACCGGATCGCCGCCGTCCGACGCCGCAAAGCCCGCGGCCGTCGAGATCGGAGCCAAACCGTTCGACGCGAGCCGGGTCGGCAGCGACCTGCCGCTCGCCACGCGATAGCCGTCGGCCGGGCCCAGCAGCGGCGCCGGTCCGACGTAGCGGACGCGCACGTTGGCGAGCCCTGCGCGGTCCATGCCCAGTTGGCGCGCCGCCTCACGGGAAAGGTCGATGATGCGGTTGTCGACGAACGGCCCGCGGTCGTTCACCCGCACCACCAGCTTCCTGCCGTTGTCCAGGTTGGTGACCTCGACCATCGACGGCAGCGGCAGCGTCGTGTGCGCCGCCGAGACGTTGTTCATGTCGAAGGTCTCGCCATTGG